>NZ_LRQV01000010.1 GCF_001567585.1 Micromonospora rosaria | reverse complement strand
GCCGACCCGTACCGGAGTGGTCAGGTACCGGACGCCCCCGCCGGATAGCCGCGCACCGATCGGGCGGGGCGGTCCTCCGACAGCCGATGTCGCCGGTCGCACGGCCGGCGCTGCCGGCTAGGTCCACCGACAGCTATCCGAACCTCGCCCTGCGAAACTCCCGTTGGTTGCCCGTCGACGCCCCGTCGGCACGACGGTCTTCTACTCCGGCGCGGTCGGGTTGATCCTGATCGCGGTGCTGCCTTCTGTGGCCCTGGCTGGGGTGGAGGTGGTGCTGCTGCACGCGGTCACGACGCTACGGGTGGCGTGTGTGATCGGGGTGGTGCAGGGCGCGCTGCTGTATGGCTCGGGTCCGCAGACGGTCGTCACCATCTGCGGCTGGTCGAGGCCCTCGCCGCGCTGATGTGGATCGTGGAACGGCTGCGACACCGGCAGAGAGACCGGCGCGCTGTCGGCGTACAGGCACCAGTGCAGAGCCAGGTACGCCTGAACGTCTATAGCGGTGATCGGCGTCCGAGAGCGCGAGTGAGTCCGACGACGTCGGGAGGCGAGCGACTCGATGATTGCGCTGGGCGACGGGGGCTGTTCCTGGTGGCTTCCGGATCTGCCGATGAGCGGACAACGTTATGGACGGACGGACAGGTCGAAAGACGGCCCTGGCATGCTTCAATATTCACATGTAAACTTCGGCCGCAGATACCAGGAGCGCAGTGTTCATTGAAACCCACCTAACATTGGGCCTGATCGCCAGTTTGGCCACCTCCGCTGCATGGTTGTTCACGCTAAGGTCAGTTCGCTCCAACGCGAAAGGGTCGATCTCTTCGGCTGTGGTCGAGGAGACTGTGGTGGACGTGTTGTTCCGCTATCGGATCAAGTTCATCAACCAGTCACGCCTAGCCGCCATTAATCTGCGAATTGAGCTTACGCTCGCAATTCCGACCGCCGTCAAAGGCTATCTTGCCCGCTCCAGAAGCCGATGTCTCGGACGACTTCTGGCCCCAGGTTGCCATCGATGACACTCGACAATATATTCGAGCCCGACTTTCGTGCTGTGGACCTGTTCACCGGCCGAGTTGCGGAGAGCGCGGCATTTAGTAGCGCTGTCCTGCACCACCTGGAATGCGTCATCGACGGAACCGCGACGCTGGCCGAATTGAGCCGGCGCAACGTTCTCAGCTTCTACGGCGTCGGTGGAATTGGCAAGACCGAACTGTCGCAACGGCTGCAGCGGTGGATCCTCGGTGAGGCTTTTCCCGGTTCGGGATGGGGGGAGCCACTTCAGCTCGACCATCCCGTACGGACGAGCAGATTCGATCTCCATGGTGTCCGTGCGGTCGATGCCGTTGACGTCGTACTCGGACTGCGTGCCGCTGTTGCCCGCGCCGGCCGGAGGTTTCCGGCGTTCGATTTGGGTCTTGCCGCCTGGTGGTCCGTGGCCCGCCTCGGCATCGCCCTGCCAGACCTTTCGCACTCGACTGGATTCGACGTCCGCGGCCAGATGATTGACACCATCGGTGACGTCATCGGTGACGTCGCCCTGGGTTTCGGGGTGGGCCAGCTGACCGCCAGGACCGGTATCAGGATCATCGAGGCGATTCGCAGTCGTCGACTGCGGGACCGGACGCTGAACGACTGCCAGCCTCTCATCACTATCGTGGAGCACGCCACCACGGACGCGTCGCCATACGTCGCCGCGAGCCTGGCAGGCCTGCTCACCTGGGACATAGAGCGCCTTACTCGGTCCGAACAGCCGTTGGTGGTCGCGTTCGTCGATTCACTCGAATACATTCAGGGGCGCGACCGTCACCAGGAGCGGCTCGTCAACCGGATCGTGCACCTTACGCCCGGAGTGTTGTGGGTGGTGACCTCGCAGCGCAGCCTCGACTGGGCTGATCCCGCCCTGATCGGCGTGCTGCCGGCTGCCGGACGACACGTTTGGCCCGGGCTGAGCCTGCGCGCCGAGGACGAGCCACGGCAACACCTCGTCGGGGACCTTGCGGATGAGGACGTCCTGCGCTATCTGAACAGGGCGTCGGGTCGGGGCGGCAATCCGGTGCTCACCGATGAGGCGATCGAGCTGATCCGGGATGGTGCCCACGGCCTTCCCCTATACCTCGATCTCTCCCTGTCCATCGCGCGCAGTGCTGCCGTTGGCGGAGTTGGGGTCCATACCTTCGGATCTCCGCTGCCGGCGCTGGTCAGCCGGGTCTTCGCCGACCTTCCCGATGAGGAGCGCGACATCGCTCGTACGGCGAGTCTGCTGCCGCGGTTCGATCCCGCGCTGTTGGCCGAGGCCGCACAGCGTCTAAGTGGGGACGTCGCCCGCTTCTGCCGTCGCACCCTGGTGCGCCGCGACGATCACGTCACCTTCCCGTTCCGCCTGCACGATGCCATCCGTTCGGCGGTCGCCGATGAGGCGGTGCACAATCCGGGGGCCTGGAGCGTCTCGGACCGGCGAGCTCGGGCGGAATCGCTTCTCGAAGTGCTGCGGCAGCGCCACGACGCCGGCCCGGATTCCGTCGAGCTGCGACGCGACATCCTGGAACTGTGCGCCGGAATTTGCGCAGACCACGACCTGGAGGCGCCCTGGTTGCGCACGGCGCTCATCGACTTGCCCGGCATGGCCCTGACGGCCGACCGCATGCCGCCTCCGAACCAGCGGACCTGGATTGGGCAGCTCTCGACGTTCCTCCGAGCGTGGCAGGGCCGCACCAACCGGCAGCGCATCGCCTACCTGACGGAACTCACTACCAAGACGCTACGTCCAGACATCGCCCGCGCGACACGCATCTTCCTCGCGTACGCCGAACGTGCCTATGGTGACAAGCAACGCGCGCTCGAACTACTCTCGGCGCTCTACGCACAGGAACCCGGCTCCTCACTTTTGCGCTATCAGGTGGGCCGCACGCTCTACGGCATGTGCCGCTACGGCGAACTGAGGGACCTGCTGCGCCAGTCTCCTCCCTCGGTGTCCACCGAGGAGCAGCGGCTCCGTAGCGACCTCGCGTGGGAGCGAGGAAACTCGACGGAGGGCATCAACGGCGCTGCGGCCCGGGCTGCTTACCTGTGTGGTATTGGCCAGCACCGCATTGCCTTGGAGAACGATGCGACGGTGCTGTGGCGGTCGGCCGTGGCGGGACGGATCACCGCCGACGACTGCAATGCCCTGATAGCCGAGATCGATGCTTACGGGATGACCTTGACGCTGCGGACGTCGTTGGCCGCCAAAGCGATCTGTCTCCGCAAGGAGCCCAAGGCCGTGGACGCCGTCCTCACGGAAATGCAGTCGATCATCGACGTACAGGGCGGCTCGCACGGGTGGCGAGAGTGGGCGGTCATGCTCGTCCGGGCGCTGCGCCATCGGGACGATGCCGAGGTACGAACGGTCCGGGAGCAGTGGGAGGTACGCCGACGGAACTGCAGTCCATCGTTGCGATTCATCGACCGTCTCTTCGTTCACGCCGGGTACGACGCGACCTTTGCCGCCGTACATCTCAGCAATCGCGACGATGCCCAGGTCGACCAGCGCTGGCGCCGAATCATTACAAAACTCGTCGGCCCGCCCTGGGTAGCCAGGTGAAGGCGACCTCGAACCGGCATCGTCACAGCGCCTCGCCCGCATCACTGGCACCCCAGGGTCATCTCGGTTCGCGCCGGACCAGAACGGACAAACCTGGCTATTCAAGCTCGGTAAGCGACAGTGAGTCTGCTGTCGCATCACCGACGTAAGAACCATGTTCCCCGAGACATGCACGACGATTGCCGATGCGGGCAACCAGGAACCGGTCCAATGCGGGGACGGTCCGGCCTCGCAGACGTTGATATGCCCTCCGAGGACTGATGCATGACATCTTCGTTGTTTGCCTACGCCCGCAGGCTATCCGCAATGTTCAGGGACGCTGGGTGTCCGACCACTGTCATCACCTCTAGGGTCGAGCACAGGTCGGTTTCTCGTCGTGAGGAACGCTCGATCTTCGGGCTCTTCCCGCTCCCACCTCGGACGGTCGTTCAGGAGGAGCAAATCAGCGTGCCCGAGCTGACCGGGTGGATGGTTCGGGATGAACTCGTCTGGTATGAGGAGCGGTACTACTCCGGCAACCAGTCTTTGAGCTACATGGAGGAGGACGAGCGGGCTCAGGTCGTGCTCACCCTGCAGGGCGAGTTGCTGGCGCGGCTCGTGTCCTCGAAGTTGATCCCACCCGGCTCGTGTCGGCTGCGCAGATCCGAGTGTAAAGGTCAGGCCAGCTGCAGCTGCACCCCCACAGCCGCTCCGAATTCGGCCTGCATTCGGCAACCGGCCCTCTGACCTGACGAAGATCGAAATAGGGGACGTTACGTAACGGTTTGAACGCCGCGCGGCGAACCGCGCGCGTACCGTTCGGCACCGGTTAGCCCGGAAACGCCCGAGCAGGCCGACCCCGCCAGCGCCCCGACCAGCTCTTCGCCGATCGTGCGTACGACCACGACACGTACCGCCGGGCCGTACGCGCCAAGGGCATCCGGCCGCGGCCAGCGCGACTGGCCGGCTGACTGGCCGGCGATGCCAGTCGTCATGTCCCACGGAAAGGCCGCACTCTCCGCGCTGGGCGGCCCGCCACGACGGTGGCCCTGCGGACGCTGGCCTGGTCGATGAGGCGCTCTGCGCCGGCCGCTGACAGTCGGAAAGGCCCGGCAGCACGGGGGTGCCGGGCCTTCCTCGATCGCGCGGGGCTAGACCGTGCTGAACACCGAGAGCGCCGGCAGCGCCCGGTCGTTGTAGTCGAACAGGGCCTGGTTCTCCCAGCCGTTGCCGGAGGACGGATTGTCCGGGTCCCAGCCGTTGCCGGTCACCGCGGTCCAGGTGGGCTCCCAGTAGAAGACCCCCAGACCGCGCCCGTTCGGCACCGCCTTGACGGCGTTGAAGACCGCCCGTAGCGCGTCGGCCTGCCCCTGCGGGGTGGCGGGGTAGCCGCCGGCCTGTTGCAGGGACGAGTTGAAGATGTTCGGCTCGCTGTCGTCCTGGTTGAGGGTGAAACCGTACGCGGTCTCGACGACCACGATCGGCTTGCCGTACCGGGACGCCAGGTCGTTCATGTTGGACTGCAGGCTGCCGATCGAGCCGTGCCAGTAGAGGTAGTGCGACAGCCCGATGACGTCGAACGGCACCCCGCGCGAGGTGGCCTGGTCGAACCACCACCGGTGCTGGGTGTTGTTGCCGCCCTCGGCCAGGTGCAGCATGACCGGGGTGGCGCTGTTGACCGCCTTCACCGCGTTGCTGCCGGCGGTGAGCAGCTGGGCCAGGTTGGCGAAGTTGTTGCTGCGCCCGTCCGGCCAGAGCATCCCGTCGTTGATTTCGTTGCCGACCTGGACCATGTCGGCCGGGGTGCCCTGCGCCCGTAGCGCGTTGAGCACGTCGTACGTGTGGTTGTAGACGGCGTCGCGGAGGTGGGTGAAGGTGTAGCCGTTCCAGGCGGCGGGCTTGTACTGCTTGCCGGGGTCGGCCCAGGTGTCGGAGTAGTGGAAGTCGACCAGCAGCCGCATCCCCTGGCCCTTGATCCGGGAGGCCATGGTCAGCACCCGGGCACGGTTGTTGTAACCGTCGGCCGGGTTCACCCAGACCTTCAGCCGGCCGTAGTTGACGCCGTTCTGCTGCAGCAGTTGCAGGGCGTCGCGCTGGTTGCCGGCGGAGTCCCGGTAGACCCCGCCCCGGTCCTCGCTCTTCTTCAGCGTCGACACGTCCGCGCCCCTGATGAAGCCGGTCGGGGCCGGGGGCGGCGTGGTGCCGCCGTTGGCCACGAACTCCACGTCGTCCACGTTGATCCAGGTTCCGGCCCGGGCGTTGGAGACGATGCTGACCGTGCACTGCCCGCCGGTGACGGTGGTGGTGACCGAGATCTGGGTCCAGGTGCCGGTGATGGGCAGGTTGGTCCGCTGCTCGGCGCCGCCGCAGTTGCGCAGCGCCAGGTACGCGGCCACCTGGCCGCCGCCGCTGCGGACCCAGGCCCGCGCGGTGTACGACCCGTTGACCAGGCCGTCGAGGTGCTGGTAGGTCTCGACCTGGTACGCCCCGGCCGCCCAGTGCGAGAGCCGGTAGCTGCCCGTCCGCCCGCCGGCCTCGGTGTAGCTGGCGCTCTGCTGGCCGGTGGCCGAGTACTCGGACCAGCCGCTCGGGGTCTGGGTACCGCCGTTGGCCTCGAAGCCGGCGTTGGTCAGCGTGCTGGCCGCGGTGGCCGGGCCGGCGGCCACCAGCCCGCCCGCGATCAGCGCCAGGCCGAGGCCGGCCGCCATGGTCCGCCACATCGTTCTCATCGGATTCACCGTTTCCTCGCCGCGGTCTCGCCGAGGACCCACAGGGCGGGCAGGGCGCGGCCGGAGTAGTCGAACAGGGCCTGGTTCTCCCAGCCGTCGCCGGACGTGGGGTCGGCCGGGTCCCAGCCGGCGCCGTCCACCGCCGTCCAGGTGGGTTCCCAGTAGAAGACGCCGAGCATGCCGGGGACGGGAGCACGCCCGACAACCGGATTCGCCACCGGCTCCAAGATCCGCCAGCCGGATTACCCGTTCAAGGCTGCATGACGAGGCACTAGCCCAGGCGGTGCTCGGGCTCATATCGGACTCCCTGCAGCATAGATACACAGAAGGGGTGTGACCCTTGCCTCATCATTGACTATTCTCTATCGTAGTCGGAAAGCGCTTTCCCCATACCACGTTGCCATGTCTGGAAGGTGAACATCGGATGAGAAGCAAAGTCGCCACACGGTGGCTGGCCGGCAGTGCCACTGCGGTCGCAGGTGCCGTCTTCGCGCTGGCACTGCAGGTTCCCAACGCCTCGGCCGCCACGAACCTGAGCCTCGGTGCCGGCGCCGACGGCTCCAGCAAGGCCAGTGGTACCAGCTATGGCAACGTCATAGACGGCAACGCCAGCACCTACTGGTCGCCGAGCGGCTCGACCGGCACGGTCTCCGTCAAGTGGGGCAGCGCCACCACGGTGTCCTCGGCCGTCATCGCGCAGGCGTCGGGCGGCGGTTCGATCACCGGCTGGCAGCTCAAGAACCACGACACGGGCTCCGTCCTGGCCAGCGGCAGTAGCGCCCCGAGCACCATCAACTTCTCCTCGACGTCGCTGAAGAAGATCTCCTTCGTCATCACCAGCGCGTCCGGCACTCCCCGGATCGCCGAGGTCGAGACGTACTCCAGCGGCGGGTCGACCCCGACCACCGGCCCGACCTCCAGCCCCACCAGCAGTCCGCCGTCCAGCCCGCCACCCGGCAACCCCGGCACGCCGACTGGCGCGTGGCCGTCGTCGGCTGGCTCGGCGAGCATCTCGGGCACGGTCAGCGTCTCCGGCACCTTCGACGGCGGGATGAAGACCTACTGCTGCATCGGTGACGGCGGGCAGGGCGAGTCGCAGGACCCGATGTTCAAGATCGCCAACGGTGGCACGCTGCAGAACGTCATCCTCGGTTCGCCCGCAGGTGACGGCGTGCACTGCGAGGGCACCTGCACGCTGCGCAACGTGTGGTGGAACGACATCGGCGAGGACGCCGCCACCTTCAAGCAGACCAACGGCGGCACCTCCTACGTCATCGGTGGCGGCGCGCGCAACGGCAGCGACAAGACCTTCCAGCACAACGGCAACGGCACGGTCAACATCTCCGGCTTCTACCTCAAGGGGTCCGGCAAGCTGTACCGCGGCTGCGGCAACTGCTCCACCTCGCACACCCGCCACGTACGGATCGACAACGTCCTCGTCGACGACATCGACATGCTCGCCGGAATCAACAGCAACTGGAACGACACCGCGACGATCACTCGCGTGGTCGTCATCGGCTCGGCCACCATCTGTGGCAAGTACAAGGGTGTGCCCAAGGGCAGCGAACCCAGCTACCTCGGTGAGGGCTGGAACGACGCCAACTGCAAGGTCAACAGAAGTGACGTCACCTTCCGGTAGTCACTAGACACGCTTGTTCGCAGAGGGGCACCCGCCTGACGGCGGGTGCCCCCCAAGGTCTGCTGCAACGGTAGGTGACAGTTTCAGTCGCCCGGCCCGACTGCCCGTCGACCCGATCATGTGATGTTGCCTCGTCCGATGGCTTCGGATCGTTACCGTCCACGTTGGCGCGGTCCCCACCCGGGCAGGAGCGGCGACAGTTCGGCAAGCGGTCGGCGTCCGCACCCTGCGGGTACGGGGGTTCCTCCGGGACGTGGTGCGGCACCGGCCATCGAGTGCGGGTCTGTCAAACGAACGGCCTGTTCTCGTGACTGTCCCCGTCGGTGATCGATGAGGTCACGGACGAGGGCGAGCGGATTCTGGTGCGGGCTCGGACTCCTGAAGGGGTGGTGGCCTGTCCGGGCTGCGCGGCCGGAGCAACGATCAAGAAAATTCAGGACACCCTCGGCCACTCCTCCTACAAACTGACCGCCGACACCTCGACTTCGTCCTCGTCGAAGTGAAGAAGACCGCCGCCGAAGCAACCATCAGACTCATCCCCGGCCACAAACATTCGAAGGCGGCGGAGGCCGCGTAAAGGTGCTCGGCTCGGCCGCCGGCCACCATCAACAGGCGAGGATCACAGCGCTTTGCCGGGCGACCCGGGTCGTGTACACCATGCTCGAATGTCTCCTAGCAGAGGTTGACAGAGTTCGAGCGCACGTCAACAGCTCGTACCCCCATTCTCAGGCGCCGCGACTGAGGGACGGCTGCCAGGCCTGAGAAGCCTCAATCACGTCCGGGTCGAGCGCTCAGTTCGGCGGAGCGAGTGCGACAAACGGTCCCTCTGTGGCGGAGAAGTACCGTGAGGCGAACCGGGTCAGGCGCCGGCTTCTTGTTGGCGCTGGTCGTCCTCGTTCTGCCTCGTCCGAGGCAAGTGCCGCAGCACGCGGACCCCGGTAAACTGACCCCATGCGCCAAGCGTTCGCGCACGAGGCGGTCCTCGTGGTCGAGCCGGATGCCGACATTCGGGCGCCGGGTGCGGCCATAACCGTCGCCCTCTGCGGTCACTGGGATCACCACCCGCCATGCCCGTTGGCGGCACACCACACCCAAACCGAGCGGGTCGGCGACCTGGTCCAACTCCGGACACTGTTCGCCGCGGAGCCGGACGCCGAGGGCCTGGTGCGCCAGCGCATCAACGAAACCCTGTCCGGCGGGGAGCTGCTAGGCCCGGACGGGACGGTCACCCATTGGCGGCTTCGGTTCAGCGGACCCAGCGAGGTGACCGCCGAAGAGGCCGACCACGCCGAGCGCCTGACACGCACCTGACCGGTATCCGTCTGCCGGGTACGTCCTAGGCCAGCCCAATCCGACCGGGCAGCGGCTTGTTCGTGCGCTTGATCTTCGCGCTGCACCTGCCCACCTGGGCGGGGCAACCGCCGGACAGCGGTGTGGCCCTGACGACCGCGGTCACCGGTGTGGCCGCTTATGTGATCCGCGGCCCCCGCCGGAGCCGCTGACTCGCCACCTATCCCGTGCCCGATTCCACCGCCGCGGTCGAGGAGGCGGGACTGGCTGGGCGGTCGCCATTCCCCGTATCACGGGCAGCGGACGACCCGGCGTGCATCATCTACGGCGGCGTGGACGGCAACCGTAGGGACGACGCCGGTGAGCCGGTCTACGTCAACTGGGCTTCGCACTCAGTTCAGCAGTGCCGTCAACCAGCGGTCCGTGTGGCGCTCGGTGTACTCGGCGTCTGAGCGCCACGCGTCGCCGTGCCCGGTCCGCCAGTGGGTCGCCCAGGGCTCCACGGCGAGCGCGGCCTGATCCCGCAGGAAGTCGTGCATCGCCCGGGTCCGTACGGTCAGCAGTGGGACCAGGTCGCGGCGCTGCTGCTCGGTCAGCCCGTACGCGTCGGCGAAGGCCCGCAGGCGTGGCCCCGCGTCCGCACGCTGCCAGTCGCGCAACCCCGCGAAGATCCCGGCCGCGAAGTCCTCCAACCGCGCCCGCACCCGAACGAGTTCCCGCTCATCCACGCACCGCAGCCAAACACCGCCACGAAGCTCGTACAAGCGACACGCCACAACGACCTAACAAAGCACTATCAACCGTCGGCACCCGGTCGGGCAAGCCGCCCGATGAGTACATCGAGCAGCTGGACCCCGCCGGCCAGCGGCTGTCCGTCATCCCACCAGCACATCGCGCCGATCTCCTGAGTCGGCCTGAAGTCGTCACCGTGCGGCATGGCGTCCGTGGTGAAAACAGCCGCGTACTCTGGCCGCTGCTCGGCGCCGAGCGCGAACCGTGCGTAGCCGGCGAAGACCAGCTGTTCGATCGCGTACCCGGTCTCCTCGCGCAGCTCGCGGACGGCCGCCTGCCGCGGCGTCTCCCCGGGGTCGATCATGCCGCCGGGCAGCTCCCACTGCTGGCGGTACCGGTTGAAGACGAGCAGCAGCCGCTCGTCATGCCACCACGCCACCAGGGAAAGGGGTAGCGGCGCGTCAACGACCCCGGCCTCCTCGTCGGCCCGGTGAAAAGCGACCAACGCGTTGCCGTCGTCATCGATCGCAAGCACGTCGCGCATCAAGCGAGGTCCATCTCTACGGCCTCCCTGGCTACAGGAACCCAGGTTATCGACAGATCGGCTACTCGCGGTGCGGGGTGGATCGTTCTGCGGCCTTCGCCCGATACCGCCCCGGTGTCACACCGAACTCTCTCTCGAAGGCATGAGAGTGCGTACGGGCTGCCGTAGCCGACTCGGCCGGCGATGCTGGCCAGGGTGTCCGGGGTGTCACGGAGCAGGGAGGCGGCAAGGATCACGCGCCACCACGTGAGATACGCCATCGGCGGGCGGCCGACCAGGGTGGTGAACCGGCGCGCCAGGGTGGGTCGGGAGACGCCCGCCTCGGCGGCCAGGAGGTCGACGCTCCACGGGGCGGCCGGGTGTGAGTGCAGCGCCCGCAGGGCGGCGCCGTCACCGGGTCACCCAGGGCGCCGGGCCAGACTCCGCTGACGGTCTCGGTCATCCACGAGCGGATCATGTAGACGAGGAGGAGGTCGAGCAGGCTCGGGAGTGCGATGCAGGAACCGGGCCGCCGCTCGTCCAGATCACCGGCGAGCAGGTCGATCGCCGCACGGAGTTCGAGGTGGCTGCCCACCCGGCTGGGAAGGTGGACGACCTCGGGTAGCTCTGCCATGAGCGGGTGCCTCCGACTGCAGTCGAGCCGGTACTTACCGCAGAGCATCTCCGTCTCGTCGCGGTCGGGCCGGGATCGCGACCAACCGGCCCGCGTCACAGAGGTGGCCACTCCGACAGTGCCGGTCAACCTCACGTCAGTAGGCTTCAGTCCCGACAGCAGCACCCTGTACATCGCCGAAGGCCGCCAGCTCATCCTCCTCGACCCGAACATCGACAGTCTGACCCGGCGGCTCTGCGAGGCGGCCGGCGCCCCTCTCTCCCCGCGCCAATGGCGGCAGTACTTCCCCGGCACGCCATACGATCCGCCCTGCCGCCGATGACCAGCTCGGTCAGGTCGGGGAGCAGACGTCGTTGCGCCAGGCCCAGGCCGCGATCTCGACACGGTTGCGGGCGGCGAGTTTGCGTTGCACGTTGGCCAGATGTGTCTTGACCGTCGACAGCGTCACGTAGAGCCGTCCGGCGATCTCGTCGTTGGTGTGCCCGTGCGCCACGAGTCGGACCACCGCGAGCTCGCGTTCGGTGAGCGGCTCCGTGGGTGGCGCCTCCACCGCCTCCGGCTCGGCGTCGCGGCGGGGAGCGAGGTGGGCCAACAGGCGTACGGTCACCGCCGGCGAGATCAGCGAGGTCCCTGCGGCGGCGGCGCGTACCGCCTCGACCAGCAGGTTGGGTGAGGTGTCCTTGAGCAGGAACCCGCAGGCGCCGTTGCGCAGCGCCCGGTACACGTACTCGTCGAGGTCGAAGGTCGTGACGATGAGGACGTTGAGCGGGTTCCGGACGGCCGGGCCGGCCAGCAGCCGGGTCGCTTCGAGGCCGTCGAGTTTCGGCATCCGGATGTCGAGCAGGCACACGTCGGGGCGGAGCCGGCGGGCCTGGTCCACGGCGGCCTCCCCGTCGGCTGCCTCGGCCACCACCTGCATGTCCGGCTGGGTGCCGAGGATCATGCGGAAAGCCGTACGGATCATCTCCTGGTCGTCGGCCAGCATTATCCGGATCGTCATCGGGTCTCCCTCGCGGCTGCGCCGGCCACTGCCTGGCGCAGCCCCGGTCGCCACCGACCGGTCGGGGGCGGGTCGGTGATCGGCAGGGCCGCGGTGACCTGCCACCCCGACGCGACGGGTCCGGCCGAGAGTTCGCCTCCGGCGGCCCGTACCCGCTCGCTCAGCCCGGTCAGGCCGAAGCCGCCGGCCGGCAGGGGCGACCCGGCCGACCTTCCGTCGTTGCGGATGGACACCTCGGCGGAATCGGGCCGATCGGGGTGGATCCGGATCCGGATGTCGATCCGGGTCGTCCCGCTGGTGTGGCGCAGCACGTTGGTCAGTGCCTCCAGAACGGTGTGGTGCGCGGCGTCGAGGCTGGCCGGGGGCCACGGCCGGCGGGACAGCGCCGCGTCGACCGAGATCGTCGGCGGGGGGTGTCCGGGCGCCAGGGTGCCGACGACCGAGGTCAGCATCTCGTCGAGGTTGGCGTGGGCGGTCGCGGTCGCGGGTGTCTCGTCGCGCAGGATGCCGACGAGCGTGCGCATCGAGGTGAGGGCCTGACCGCCGGCCTGTTCGACGCCGGCCAGCAGGGTGTCGAGGTCCTCGGGTGAGGGCGCGGTGCCCGCGCCCGTGACGAACCGGATGGCCCGCGTCTGCGCGACGATCGCGGTCACGTGATGGGCGACGTAGTCGTGCAGGTCGCGGGCGTGGTCCATGCGTTCCGCCTGCCGGGCCAGCCGGTCGAGGTCGACCCGGCGGCGCTCCAGCAGGCGCAGGTACAGGCCGAGCAGGGCCAGGAACAGCACCCAGGCGGTCAGCACGACGGCCACCAGGCCGCCGTCCTGCGACACGGTCGACACGTTGACCGGATGGAGCAGGACCCGTGTCGGCAGCAGGCCGATCGCGAGGACCGTCAGGGCGGCCGGACCCGCCGCGTGCCGAAGCGGATGCTGCATGACCAGGCGGATCACCGCCACCGAGAGCACGGTGAACTCCACGATGCCGAACGTGTGCTCCGGGCGCAGCGCCGGCACCAGCCCGAAAGTGACCGAGACCGCGAGGGACGCCGCCGCGGCCACGGCGACCGCGACCGGGCGGGCCTCGGCCAGCAGCACCACGGCGACCGCGACCAGCCCGCTGACGACCAGGCCGAGCGTGGCGGGCAGGGTGGGACCGTCCAGCCCTTCGACGACGACGAGGCCCGCCGCCCCGACGGCGAGCACGCTCACCATCACCCGCTGCCACGGGGGTCCCGGAAAGATAATCAGCACGGCAGGCCACGGTACCCGGATCACGCCGCCGACCAGGGTCTCGGCGAAACCGGCACGGGGCGGCGTAGTTCTTTCGGCCGAACCCCCGCAGTGTCGCTCGGTAACACGGCTGAGGCGTACCCCCGCCCCGCCGCCGCACGCTCGGAGCCGCACCGAACCGACGAGCGGAGAACGACCGTGACGACGACAGTGCAGGCCGTGGGCCTGCGAGTGAGAACAGGCCGGTACGTGGCCGTCGACGGCATCGACCTGGATCTGGGCCCCGGCGTCCATGGCCTGCTCGGCCCGAACGGCGCCGGCAAGACCACCCTGATCCGGGCACTGGCGACCGTGCTGCCCCCGCACGCCGGCCGGCTCCGGTTGCTCGGGCAGCCGATGGAGGGGCGGCCCGACCTGCGTGCGGTACGGCGGGCCCTGGGGTACCTGCCCCAGGAGTTCGGCTACTACCCGCGGTTCACCGTGGCCGAGTTCGTCGAGTACCTGGCGTGGACCAAGGAGGTGCCCGGCACCGGGCGCCGCCGTGCCGTGCGGAACGCGATCGAGCGGGTGGGGCTGGCCGACCGGGCGGACTCACGGCTGAAGGCCCTCTCCGGTGGCATGCTGCGGCGGGCCGGCATCGCCCAGGCGATCGTCAACGAGCCGGAGCTGCTGCTGCTCGACGAGCCGACCGTGGGCCTCGACCCGCAGCAGCGGCTCGACTTCCGGGCCCTGCTGCGTGACCTCGGCGAACGCTCCTGTGTCGTCGTCTCGACCCACCTCGTCGAGGACGTGGCCGCAGCCTGCTCCAGCGTCGTGCTGGCCGACGCCGGCCGGATCGTGTTCCACGGCACACCGGACGACGTCGCGGCAGCCGGCGGTCCCGACGACGCCGGGGACAGCCCGATCGAACGGGGCTACTCCGCGCTGATCGCGCGGCACCGTGCCGGACTGGCGGTGGCGCCGTGAGCCGCATCCTCGGGATCGAGCTGCGCCGTTGCGGCGCCCTTCTCGCCGGGGCCGCGACAGCCGCGATCGGCGTCACGGGACTCTACGTGCTCGCGCTCACCGGGCAGACCGCCCTGTGGGACCAGCAGTGGAACATCCTCGCCTTCTTCCAGCGCATCATGCTGGTGATCATCTGGCCGCTGGCGCTGGCGGCCGGCGCCTGGCAGGCCGGCCGGGACCGGCGCAACCGGGTCGAGGAGTTGCTCGGCACCACACCGGCTCCCCGCTGGCAGCGGATGCGGCCGTCCGCCGTGGTCACCGCTGCCTGCCTCGCCGCCGGCTACCTGCTCGTGCTGGCCGGCGGGGCACCGAAGGTCGCGGCCGTCGCCGGCTACCCGGGCACCGGCTGGCCGGCGGTGACGCTGGTCGGCGTCCTGGCCCTGGTCGCCGCGGGCTGGCTCGGCCTCGGCGTGGGCAGGCTGCTGCCGTACGCGTACACCCCTGCCGTCCTGGGTGTGGGGAGCCTCGCCGCGCTTCTCGTGGCGGTCGAGGCGACCCGGCCCAGCGAGATCACGGATCCCGGGGCGGCCCTGCTGCTGCCCTTCTTCACCAGCACGATCTCCGAGTTCGAGATGGTCGCCGGTCCCGTGAGCACCGGCCAGGCCTGGTGGTTCGGCGGGCTGGCCGCTGGGGGGCTGGTGCTGTACCTCGCGACGAGCCCGCTGGCCCGACTGCTCGCCGTCGTCCCACCGGCACTCGGACTGGCCCTCGCCGCGCCGATGCTGACCGTTCCCCTGGAGAAGGCCTTCCCGGCCGACCCGGCCGCGGTCGCCGAGGTCTGCACCACCGACGACGGGCCCCGGGTCTGTGTCACTGCGGCCCACAGCCGGCGGCTCCCCGCTCTCGCCGCACCGGCCCGGGAGGCGTTGCGCCTGCTCGCGAAGCTGCCGGACCCGCCGGTCTCGGTGCACGAGGCGGTACCGGATCCCGGTCGGGCCCAGCCGGCAGCCGAGGCGTGGGTGGACGGCGACAACCTGGGGCAGACCCGCGAGCCCGCCGAGCTGACCGCCCGCATCCTGGCCGGCGCCGGTACGCCGCTCTGCGTCCGACCCGACGAGGACGCGTACCTCGACGTGCTGCGCGCCCGATCCGTGGCCGCCGCCTGGCTCCACGGCAGCCACCCGGTGCCCGGCCAGCACTTCTTCGGGACCGAACAGGCCGTCCGGGACGAGATGTGGCAGACCTTCACCGCGTTGCCGGCCGACGAGCAGGTACGCCGGGTCGCCGCGGTCCGCGCGGCCGGCCTGACCTGCGGGGACCAGGCTGCGGCCCTCGGCGTCGGAGCCGGCCGGTGACGCCCCTGCTGCTGTTCCTGCGCTCCCGTGAGGTGCCGGGAGGGCTGCTGTGCGCGGTGCCGGCGATGGCGCTGTTCGCCTGGTTCGGTGCCGTGCAGGCCGACCCCCGGCACGCCGTCACCTCCGCCGCCCTCGCCCTGGCGCTGGGCGTGGCCGTGCTCGGGTACGGCCTCGGCGGGCCGGACGCCACCCTGGACGCGACCGCGGCGATCCGCTGGGCGCCCCGCCGCGCGCTGCACCTGGTCTCGACAGCAGTGCTCGCCGGCACCGTGGTGACGGTCGTGACGACCGCCCCGGCCGGCGTCGTCCTGCGCGACGCGGTGGGCTTCACCGGGCTCGCCGCCCTGGCCGCGACGCTGTTCGGCCGGCGACTGGCCTGGACCCTGCCGGTCGTGACGGGGTGCGTCTCCGCCGGCATCCCCGCCGTACCGGAGCCGTTCGCGCTGCACCTGCTCACCTGGGCGGGCCAACCGCCGGACAGCGTCGCGGCCCTGACGACCGCCGTGGCCTTCGCGGTCACCGGTGTCGCCGCCTATGTGATCCGCGGCCCCCGCCGGATCAGCTGACTCGCCACCTCGATGCCGCTCAGGCGGCTGTGCCGATTGGTCGATGCCGAGCCGCAGGTCAACATGTCCACCTACCCGGGGGCTGGTGTGGCGCCCGTCACATGCAACCTTTTCCGTGGCTGCCACCGTTCCACCTCCGTCGAAGGGGGCAGGCGATCTTGAATGCCGAGGAAGAGGAAGGGTTCCGTCAGTTCGTCGCGGCCCACATGGGCCCGCTGCGCAAACTGGCGTACCTGACCTGCGGTAACTGGCACACGGCGGAGGACGCCGTGGCCACCGCCCTAGCCAAGCTGTACCCGCGCTGGCGCAAGCTCGACCGTCCCGACCTGTACGCCAAGACGATGGTGTACCGGGCCGCGGTCGACGAGGTCCGCCGGCCGTGGCGCCGGGAACGTTCCGCCGGTGACGGGATGCCGGAGGTCGCCCTGCGCGACCCGGCGGCGGCCACCGACGAGCGGATCCGGGTCCAGGCCGCCCTGCGTGCCGTGCCCCGCAAGCAGCGGGCCGCCCTGATCCTCCGCTACTACCTCGGAATGACTCTCGAGGAGAGCGCAGCGGTCCTGGGGGTCTCCGTCGGCACCGCCAAGAGCCAGACGTCGCGAGGGCTCTCCCGCCTTCGTGAGGTGCTGGCCACCGAGAAGATCGACCTGCAGGTCGCGGAGAACGAGGAGTTGTCCCGTGCGGTTGCATGAGGTGGTGGATCTGGCGACGTCGAACGCGCCGCCGGACCGGAACACGATCGACGAGATCGTCGGTAGGGGCCGCAAGGCGCAGCGTCGCCGGCGGGCCGGCTTCGCCGGTGCGGGCGCGGCGCTCGCCGTGGTCGCGGTGAGCGCGGCGGTCACCCTCCCGTCGGTCTTCGGGGGTACGGGGCAGGGCACGGTGGTCGAGGCGGCGGCACCGTCGGCCGTCACCCAGCAGGCCGGCCCGGCCACGTGGGAGTACCCGGCCGACCCGTTCCAGTTCACGTTCGGTGCCTTCGAGGTCGGCCGCTGGACGGTGGCGGCGCCGGTCGTGGCGTCGACGTCGTACCAGATCGCGTCGGTGTACCTGGACAGCCGGACCACGAACGACAGGTCGGTCACCGGCGACGACTCCGCCCGGACCGACGACCGCCGGAAGAAGGGCGGGCCGGGCTACACGCCGAAGCCGACGATCTACGCGTACCTGGTGCTGTACCGGCCGGGCGCGTTCGACCCCGCCGGCCTGAGCGGGGCCACCAAGCTGACGGTCGACGGCAAGGAGGCGTACCAGGTCAGCGACGCGGCCTACGGCGGTACCCGCCGGACGCTCGCCTGGTCGTACGACTCGGACGCGTGGGCGGTCCTGTCGACGAACTCGAACTCCGCGCAGGACCCGTCCGAGGCGGAACTCCAGGAGATCGTCGCGGGCCTCAAGCCCGCCAGGGCGACCCCGGCCAAGCTGCCGTTCACGCTCGACTACGTGCCGGCCGGCTACCAGCCCGTCGAGATCGGCTCGCACGCCATGTCGGGGCTCAACGGCATCGCGGCGGCCCGGAACGGCGACTACGGTGGCGCGATCTTCGCGAACCCGGCGCCGGCCACCACCGGCCTGGTCGAGCCGTACGGCGGCGTCGAGGGCGAGGACGTCCCCGGCAGCTTCCAGATCTTCGTGGTGCCGTCGGAGAACTCGAACCAGACGACCGGCGACACGACGATCGAGTGCGGCAACGGCTTCTGCACCCACCGCAGCGCGGACGGCAGAACCAGCATCCAGGTGGCGAGTGGCGGGCGCCTCTCCGACGCCGAGATGACCAAGATCCTCCAGGGCCTGGAGCTGAGGACCGTGACGGACGACTCCACCTGGGCGGACGCGGCCACCGCGCTCGTCAGGTGACCGTCGTCTGACGCGGCGGCCGGGCCCTCGCGGCCCGGCCGCCGTTGCTGCCGGCTCCGGAGCAGGGCAGGTCGTCACCAGCGTCTCGGGGAAAGTCAGGGGCAACGGCGAGGCGGGGCGGGTCGTAGACTCCCCGGGTCGCGCCGTCGGACGGCGCACTGACGCGGGAGGAAGTCCGTGGCGGGTGACGCGCGCGAAGCCGGTGAGGTCTCACCTGCCTCCGGCGCCAGGGTGCCGCCGGAGGACGGGCGCAGGAGCGAAACCCTCGTGGCGGTCGTGACGATCGTGGTGACGATGGTGGCGGGCCTGATCGTGTGGTTCGTCCGGCAGGCAATGGAGACGGGGACCACCCCGGAGGGCCTGCCTCGGTCGGTACCCCGCCGATTCGACCCCGGCCAGCAACTGTTCCGCCTCGACTTCCTGCCCGGCTCCGTCCGTCACGCCGCTTACGAGACCGAGCCCGACATGCACATCATGCAGTTGAGCGGACCACGTGATGGCGCCCCGGCCACGAAGGAGGACAGCCCGTACTCAGTCGACCGCGACTGGCGGATCGAGATCCTGATGGCCGCGCGCCACGTCGACGTGCACCGTTACGACCGGGAGTACGACGAGGAGGCGGGCTGGACGGTCCCGGGTGCCGAGGTCGCGCCGGTGCGCGGTCGTCCCGCCTTCCAGAACGAGGGTGGGGTGCTGTCCTGGGAGTACGCGCCGAAGGCGTGGATGCGGATCACGGTGACCGGCGTCGACCGCCACGAGGAGACCCTTCGGCGGGTGACCGAGGGCATCCGCTGGGAGAAGGCACCGCTGGCTCTGCCGTTCGAGGCCGTGGGG
Source organism: Micromonospora rosaria (assembly GCF_001567585.1). Classification (GTDB taxonomy): domain Bacteria; phylum Actinomycetota; class Actinomycetes; order Mycobacteriales; family Micromonosporaceae; genus Micromonospora; species Micromonospora rosaria. The sequence goes on along the minus strand of NZ_LRQV01000010.1, from coordinate 74,553 downwards.
CTGCCCGACGACGCGGAACTCAGCGGTGCACGGCTGGAGTGGGCCAAGAAGGGACCGATGAGGTCCTCCGCCCAGTATCTGCTGGGGTGGAACGAGCGCGGAAGACCCGACATCGTGGTCGGTCTCAGCACCGAGAGCGTGGCCAGCGGCAGGAGCAACGTCACCGACGACGTCACCGTGTCCGGCCGGGCCGCCACCGCGATCGATTGGCAGAGCAAGGACAGGCCGGGGCTCTACCGGGTGGGGCAGCTCCCCGGCGGGTGCGGCACGTGCGTGGTGGAGGTGGGCATCGAGAGCCGCCGGGCCCACGAGGCGGTGGGGGGCAGGGACGACGTGCTGAAGCTGGCGGCCTCGATCCGGCTGGTGGACGGGTACGAGGATCGCGCCCGGTGGCGTCCCCGGTAGCGCCTCGCCGCTAACCGCTCGCCCCGCGCGCGGAACTACCGGGAGACGCTGCCTGGCGTGGTCGGCTCGCCGGCGGCGGCCTTGTCCTCCCAGCGTTGGGCGTAGCGTGCGATGGGCTGGAGGGCGCGGAGGAGTTCGACGCCGCGTTCGGTGAGGCGGTAGCGGATGCTGACCGGGAACGTGGGCTCGACGATGCGGTCGACGAGACCAGCGCCTTCGAGGTCGCGGAGCCGGACGGTGAGCATGCGCCCGGAGAGTCCCTGTACCCGGTTCTCGATCTCGGTGAAGCGTTCCGCGCCCAGGCCGAGGGCGAGAAGGATGCCGCTGGCCCAGCGTCTGCCGACCACCTCCATGACCCCGGCGAGGCGCCGGCACTCGTCGTCGTCGATATGGAGCGGGGGGCGGGTCGGGCCGGTTCCACGTGTAGTCACTTACCAAAGGTAAGTAAGTTACGTGGTGTTTGTCAACGACGATGCGTGCCCAGGATGCTGGGTGCATGCCCGATCACCTGTACCCGTTCCGAGGCGACCCGATCCCCGGAGCCCTGGCCCGGCGGGTGCTGTTCCCCGGCGACCCCGGCTACCCCCGCTATACCTCCGGGTACTTCCGGGGAGCGCGGCCCGGTGTGGTCGTGCGCCCCGAGTCGATCGCGGAGGTGCAGGAGGCGGTCCGGTTCGCGGCCCGGCACCGGGACGTCCCGCTGGGGCTGCTCAGCGGCGGACACGGCCTCTCCGGCAGGTCCCTCAACGACGACGGGATCGTCATCGCGGTGGACGCGCTGAACGAGATCACCGTCAGCGACGGAAACCGGGTACGGGTGGGACCCGGCGCCCGCTGGGGCGAGGTCGCCAAGGCCCTCGCCCCACACCGCCTGGCGATCACCGCCGGTGACCACGGCGGGGTCGGGGTCGGCGGACTGGCCACCACGGCGGGGATCGGCTGGTTCGCGCGTAGGCGGGGGCTCACCATCGACCACCTGCGGTCGGTGGACGTGGTCACCGCCGACGGCGAGCTGGTGCACGCGAGCGCCGAGGAGAACACTGACCTCTTCTGGGCCGTCCGCGGAGCCGGGGCGAACTTCGGTGTCGTCGTCTCCTTCGAGTTCGAGGCGCACCCCGTGTCCGAGCGGGTCGGCTTCGCGATGCTCGCGTACGTCCCCGACGACGTCGCCGCGTTCCTGCGGGCGTGGGGTACGACGATCGAGAACGCGGACCCGACCGTGACCGGGACGCTGATGGTCAGTCCGTCCCGCCCCGGATCGCCGGCCGTGGTCCAGGCGCTGATCGTGGTGGACGAGCACGACCCGGACACCGTCGTCGACCGCCTCCAACCCTTCGCGGCGCTGGCGCCGATGGCGGACCAGTCGGTGCGGATGGTGCCGTACGCGGCCCTCCTCGACCTCCCCGCTGGCGGTGAGCAGCAGCACGGACAGGGCGAACCCCGGGGCCACGCCGGGCTCGTCCGGCACCTGTCCACCGATGTCGCGCGCGGCCTGGCGGACCTGCTCGCCTCCCGGTCGTCGTTCATCCTGAGCATCCGGTCCGCCGGCGGCGCCGTCGCCGACCACCCCACCGACTCCGCCGCGTACGGGTGGCGGGACGCGAACTTCCTGATCGCGATGCTCGGCGGCGGCACCGGCGAGGTCGAGCAGCGCTGGGCGGACCTGGTCCCCCGCTTCGAGGGCATGTACCTCAGCTTCGAGACCGACACCGGCCCCGACGTCCTCGCCCGGGCGTTCCCGGCCGGGCACCTGCGACGCCTGCGCGCGCTCAAGGCGACCTGGGACCCGACCGGCCTGTTCCGCGACAACTTCTTCATCGCCCCCGACAGCGACCCGGCCGAGCTGGTCGCGCAGCTCTGAGGCCCGGATCGCGGCGCCCCGCCGCTGGCCGAGGCCCTCACCACCACGATCGAAACAATCCTGGAGGCATCATGTCCCTGCTCCGTGTCGACGCGTCCATCCGCGCCGAGGGCTCCACGAGCCGCGCCCTCGCCGACATCGTCGAAGGTCAGTGGCTCGACATCGCCACGGCTCCGACGATCGTCCGCCGCGAGATCGGCACCACCCCGCTGCCCAGCGAGGCCTGGGCGGCGGCGTTGGCCGCGTCGGCCACACCCGCCCCGGACCGTACGCCAGGCCAGCAAAGCGCGCTGGATCTCGCGGGCGCGCTGGTCGACGAGCTTGCCGTGGCCGAGGCGTACCTGTTCGCGGTGCCGCTGTACAACTTCGGGGTCTCGCAGCACTTCAAGGCGTACGTCGATCTGGTCGTCGCCGACGCGCGGATGTCACCCGAGCGCACCCCGGTGACCTCCGGCAAGCCGGGGGTGCTGGTGACCGTCCAGGGCGGGAACTACGCACCCGGCACCCCGAAAGAAGGGTGGGACCACGCGACCGCGTGGATGCGGCGGATCCTTGAAGACGTGTGGCGGATCGATCTGGAGGTCGTGACCCGCGAGTTCACTCTCGTCGGCGTCAACCCTGCGCTGGACGGGTTCACCGAGCTGGCCAAAGAGATCAAGACGAACGCGGAGCAGCACGCCCACCGGCAGGGCCGCGCCCTCGCCTCCCGCCAGCTCACTGCCCGCGCGGACGCCGCGATCCGCTGACAGCGGTACCCGACGCCAATATCGAAACATAGACGAGTGACAGTGGATCTGGGAGGATTTCAGGGTTACGAAGATGGGTGCCCAGTGATCGAAAGGGATGCCGTGCTGCGTCGAATCATCACCGTTCTCGCTCTGAGTGCCGTATCACTGCTCATCGCCCCGGCGGCAACTCCCGCCCACGCGAATCCGGTGTCGCAGGAAACCGTTCTGAATGGGAATTCCGGGCCCGGCGTGCTCAGCCTCGACGGGACCTGGGCCTGCTCCGTGCCGAGCGGTTACACCTGGGACCAGGTGGAGCCCACCGGCGCCTGCGGATCGCTCTCGTACCGCTACCGGCTGCGGACCCCGGTCAACGGTCTGTGGGCCTGCGCGATCCCGTTCGGCTGGACGTACGACTCGATCCGCGCGACAAGCGTCTGTGGCACGACCGGCCCGTACCAGTACCGCCTGCTCGGCTGACCGCCCCGGTCCGGGACGAAAAGCCTCGCCCTGTCGAAAACACCGAATCTCTTTTGGTGTGCCGTCGACAGAACCTGCGCTGATGCCGAAGCTTTCCGGTAACGGGTGTATGCCCGTAGGCGTCAGTCACACGGCGCGGGCCGGGCGACCCCCTCGGGTAACCGGGTGCGGTCGTCGGTCGTGGCGCAGGTCAGGATCGCGCCGGTCAGGTCCGCGTCGGTCAGGTTCGCGTCGGTCAGGTTCGCGCCGGTGAGGTCCGCGTCGGTCAGGTTCGCGCCGGTCAGGTTCGCGCCGGTCAGGTTGACGGTCAGGTCCGCGAGCACGTTCGCGGTTCTCGCGGTCACCCGGCCTTGGAGGTTCGTGCCGTTTCCGAACGTCTGGGACAGGTTCGCGCCGGTCAGGTTCGCGTGGGACAGGTCCGCGCCAGCCAGGAGCGCGCCGGTCAGGTTCGCGTCGGTCAGGATCGCGCGGGCCAGCTTCGTGTTGTGCAGAATCGCGCGGTGCAGGTTCGCGTCGCTCAGGCTCGTACCGGTCAGGCTCGCTTCGATCAGGGCTGCGCCGGCCAGCTCCGTGCCGGACAGGGTCGCGCCGTTCAGGTTCGCGTACGCCAGGTTCGCGCGGGCCAGGTTGATGTCGGAGAGGTCGAGACGGCGGATAGGCAGTGTCTCGTTTCCGATGATGCCGTCGCGGGTGACGTCGCGGCGGCCCAGCACGGTCACGACGGCCTGGATGTCGACCGGTGGGCTGGGGATCGACGAGGTCGGAGCGGTGATCCGCTCGGGCGCGGGGGCGTGGACCCGGAGAAACGCGGCGAGGATGTCGATGACGGCAGGCTGGTCCACGGCGGAGTCGCGCATGATGCGCTCCAAGGCGTAGATCGCACCCAGCCGTACGTCCACCCTCTCCGCACCGGGCTGGCCGAGCTGCTCGACCGCCTTGGTGAACCGGTCGGTGATCTGCCCCTGAGCGGTGAGGCGGTGCTGCTCGCGGTTGGCCTCGCTGGTCTCGCGGTTGGCCTCGTTGGTGATGTACAGGCCGACGGCCACGAACAACACCGACAGGATGCTGCCGATGGCGACCAGACGCTGCCACGGGTCGGGCCTGACGTCGATCGGCCCCACCTCCAGCCGAGCCGCCGGTGGCCGCGAGGAACGCTGCACCCGCAGCCCGTCCGGGTACTGGCCCGCAGCTCTCCACCGCCGTCTCGAAGCGGGCACACGTCGACGGTTCCCAGTACCCGGCTGGCCACGGAACGGCATACGTCCATTACAGCCGACCACGACCAATGAGAAGAGCCCACGGTCACACCCAGGCATCACGACCAGGGTGGGTGCTCAGGCGCGACCGCGTACGAGCGGCAGGAAGACGTCGTCGACGATCTCGATCAGTACCTCGTCGGGAACCGAGGGGATGCCGCGCATCGCGTACTCGGCGCGGAGCAGCATCATCGGCATGCTCGCGACGCGCGGATGGACAGCCCCCGGCGGCGCCTCCCCGCGCGCCACGGCGCGTTCGAGCATGGTCAGCCAGGCGCGGTCCATGGTGTCCGCGCCCGACCGTTCGCGCATGAGGTCGAGCAACGTCGGGTCATCCGCCGCAGCCGCCAGCAGGCCGCGCAGGACCACTCCGTGCGGCGAGGACCACGTCTGGTTCGCCTGCCGCAGCATCTCGAGCGCGTCACCCCGCAGGGTGCCCGTGTCGGGGTTCGGCATCGTGGCGTCGGAGAGATGGCGGTACGCCGCGATGCCCAGTGCCGCCCGGTGCGGCCACCGGCGGTAGATGGCGTTCTTGTTGGTCCCGGCCCGGGCGGCGACCCGGTCCATGGTCATCCCCGCGTACCCGGACTCGCGTAGTTCCTCCGCCGCCGCGTGCAGGATCGCCCGCTCCAGTTCTTCGCCCCGCCGTCTCGTGGCCATGCCTTGCAGGGTACTGGGCGTACCTTATAAGGTACGTCGCGTACCTTATTGACGAGGGGAACTCGATGCGCGTTTTCGGCATGAACTACGACACCGGCTTCGTGAGCGCCGGGTCCACGACCCACGAGCCGTTCGACCCCGAGACCGTGCGGCGTGACCTGCGGGTCATCCGTGAGGAGTTGCACTGCGACGCGGTGCGCATCACCGGCGGCGTCCAGGACCGGCTGGAACTGGCCGCAGGGTTCGCCGCCGAGGTTGGGCTCGAGGTGTGGTACTGCCCGTTCACCAACGGCCTCGACCGCGACGCGCTCATGGCGTTCGTGCTCGACGGCGCCGAGCGGGCCGAGCGACTTCGGCGCGGCGGAGCCTCGGTCGTGTACCTCACGGGCTCCGAGATCTCCCTGGTCACCGACGGTTTCCTGCCCGGCCGTGACCTGGTCGAGCGCATGGCCCTGTTCACCGATCCGCTGCGGATGCGGGAGGCGGTCCCGGTCGCACGCGCTGCGGTGCGCGACTTCCTCGCCGAGGTGGTGCCTGCGGTGCGGGAGCGGTTCGGCGGCCTCGTCGGCTACGCCTCGATCCCGCTGGAGGACGTCGACTGGGCGACCTACGACATCATCGCCAGCGACGCCGGCTACCGCGACGCGACCAACGCCGGAGCGTTCCCGAAAACCCTGGCGGCGGCGGTGGGGCAGGGCAAGCCGTACGCCGTGACCGAGTTCGGCTGCTGCACGTTCCGCGGCGCGGCCGACGTCGCGGGCGGGGCGGAGCCGGTGACCTACGACGAGCACGGCCGCGCCGCGACGCTCACCCCGGGGCTGGAACGTGACGAGGAGGGGCAGGCCCGCTACGTCCTGGACCTGCTGCGCGACTACGAGGCCGGCGGGGTGGAGGCGGCGTTCGTGTACACGTTCGCGAACCGGCACCTACCGACGACCGGCGACCCGGAACGCGACTACGACCTGGCCGCGCGCGGGATCGTGCGGGTGTTGCCGGACGGCTCGTGGACGCCGAAGGCCGCCTTCCACGCCCTCGCCGAGTACGGCCGCGCCCGCGCCCGGACCCGCGCGGCGTAGTCCGCTCACGTGTTGTCGAGCACGAACGCCCGCATGAGCTGGGCGCACTCGGCCGCGTGCGTCTCCAGCAGGAAGTGTCCGCCGTCGTAGAGGTGCGCGTCCATCCGGTCGAGGGCGCGGTGGTAGGCGAGGACCTCGTCCACGTCGAAGTACGCGTCGTGTCGTCCCCACAGCACGAGCGCGGGCGGCTGGTGCGCCCGGTGGTACCCGGCGATCTCCTCGAACCGGGCGACGTGGCTGGCGTAGTCGCTGAACAGCGCGAACTGCGCGTCGACGTTGCCGGGTCGGCGCATGCGCTCCCAGTCGAGGTGCCACGACTCGGGCGGGTGCAGCGTGCGCAGGTGCCCGGGCAACCCGGCGAGGTACTGGTCACGGGTACCGGCGAAGGTCAACCAGTCGGGCAGCTCGGCGCGCGTGTCGTCGGTCGGGTCGGCCCAGTACGCCCTGGCGCTGTCCCACTGCCCACCGAGGCCCTCCTCGTGCGCGTTGCCGCTCTGCACGACGAGACCACGGATGCGGTCCGGGGCGCGGGTGGCCAGGTGGTACCCCACGGGAGCGCCGAAGTCGTGCAGGTAGACGAAGAAGCGCTCGACGTCGAGCTGGTCGAGGAGGGCGTCGACCGCCCGGGAGAGGTTCTCGAAGGTGTAGTCGTACGTGTCAACGGTCGGCGACGAGGACATGCCGAAGCCGGGAAGATCAGGCGCGAGCACGTACGCGACGTCGGCCAGGGTCGGCATGACCTCCCGGAACGTGTGCGATGAGCTCGGGAACCCGTGCAGCAGCAGGACCGCCGGCCGGTCGGGACGCCCGGCCTCGCGGTAGAACACCTCCAGGCCGTCGACGTCGGCCCGCCGATGGCGGACCTTCTGGATCGCCTGCACCGTGTCCTCCTTCCCCGTCCGGTGGCGCGGGTCGTCCGCCCGTGACGGCACGGAGGGCGTGGACCAGCTCACCCGACCCGTCCATCGTGCCGGACCCGGACCCCGGTACCTCCCGCCTCACGGCGAAACCGCCGTCCGGATTCCCCGTCCTGGGGTTGCGGAGACGTGCTGCTGCTTGACAGCGGCCGTCAAGCACTTGACGATGAGTGTCAAGCGAAGGAGGGGTGGCGTGCCACCAGATGACGAGGAACTTGTCGGGCAGCTCATCAGGCTGATCGACGTCCGGCTGCTCGACCCGCTCGAGATCCTGGTCGACGGGGACCAGGCGATCGATTCGCTGCGCCCCGTCGTCCAGGAACGGGCCCGCTCCTGGGCCACCACGATGGTCAGCGGCGACGACCGGGCAGCCTACGGCGTGATCGCCCGGGTGATCTCGACGCTCTACCCCGGCGACGGCCCGTTCGCCCCACCCCTCGACTGGTGGCGCACCCCCCTCGGTCAGGCCGTCGCGCGACGGGTGGGCCACCCCACCGCCGAATCGGTGTCGTACGCGGTGGCCGGCGCCATGCTCGGCATCACCCGCCAGGGCGTCCACGACCTGACCTCCCGGGGCAGGCTCGCCCGCCATCCCGAGGGTGGCGTGCGGTCCGCCGCCGTCCGCGACCGGCTACGACGGGAAGGAACCCGACGTGCCTGACCCCCTGATCAACTCCGGCCCCGTGCCGATCGCCTACCGCGACGTCGGCGGAGCCGGCCGCCCGGTGCTGCTGCTGCACGGCGCGGGTGGCAACCTCGCCCAGCTCACGACGCTGGCCGAGCAGCTACGGCCGGCGCACCGGGTGGTCGCCGTCGACCTGCGCGGCCACGGCCGGTCCGGCGACGGCCCCTGGCGATGGGACGACGTGCTGGACGACCTGGCCGCCGTCGCCGACAGCCTCGGACTCGACCGTCCCGCCGTGGTCGGCGTCTCCCTCGGCGGGATGCTGGCTACGCTCTGGGCACAGCGTCACCCGGAGTGCCCCGGTGCCGTCAGCCTGGACGGCAACCCGACGCTGGGCCGCCCCGAGCAACTCGCCGGGATGGACCCGGGTCGGGCCGCGACGGAACTCGCCAGGCTGCGGGCCGCCTTCGATCAGATGGCCGCGATGCTGGCCGAGCCGCTCACCCCCGAGCAGGTCACCGCAGCAAAGGCCGGGCAGCAGGCGACGGCCCGACGGTACGGTGCCGATCCGCAGGACTGGGTGACGGCCTTCGAGCGCAACCTCGTGCCGTGCGACGACGGCCGGAGCCGGCTGCGTCCCGGACCGACGCTGACCGGTCAGTTGCGGACGGCGATGACGTCGATCGACCTGCTCCCCGCCTACCGGGACACCCGCTGCCCCCTGTTACTCGTCCTCGCCACCGAGGACCTGCCCGAGCAGGAACCCTTCCACGAGCTGTACGCCGCCTACCGCCGGGCCACCACGGAACGCCTCGCCACCGTGGCCAATCCGTACCTGCGGGTGCGGCAGCTCGCCGGTGCCAGCCACGCGATGGTCGTCGAACGTCCGGCCGAGATCGCCGCCCTCATCACCGACTTTCTCCGCGAGGCCGCTCACCGCTGAGCCGGGCCGGGAGACGGTGGCGGAGATCAGTTGCGGGCGTCGAGGGCGGCGGCGAGGCGGTCGAGGTGGTGCGCGACGGGGCCGACGGTGAGCATGCCGCTGCCGGCCCCGGCCAGCTCGTGCGCGGCCGGCGCGAGTGCGGCCCGGGTGCGGCGGATCGCCGGCCGGTCGTCCACCGCGATCGCGGCGTGGCCGGTGAGGCACCACAGCGCCTCGAACAGCAGGTCACGCGGTGGTTCCGGGGCCCGGCGCAGCGCGGCGGCGGCGTCGGCGGGGCGGTCGCGGGCGAGCAGGACGAGCGGACGCGCCCAGGGCAGGTAGGGACCCCAGTCGGTGTCGTCGTCGAAGCGGGCCGGCCGGCCGTGCCAGACGCGCAGGCAGAGCAGGGCCAGCGGGAGGAGCCCGCGCTCGACCCCGGGCATGCCGGCACCGGACGACCGCGCCGCCGCGTCACGGTAGGCGGCCTCCGCGGCCGGCGGCGACGCTCCGGTCGCGGCCAGCCGCAGCGCGCGGTACCACCGGGTGAAGACCCCGACGAGCGGCAGTTCGTGCCGCCCGGCGAGCTGGTCCGCGGCGGCGGCGTGCGCGTCCGCGCCGGCGAAGTCCCCGAGCGCGCTGCGGGCCTGGACGCGGACGAGGCGACCGAGGATCTCGTACGTCGTCAGGCCGTGGCGGGCGGCGAGCGCGACGAGTTCGGCGCCGATCCCGTCCCGGTCGACAGCGAGCCCGGCCCGCTGGAACGTCTGCATGAACACGCCGTTCAGGGCGAACGCCAGCAGGGCCGGGTCGCCGAGCCGCCGCGCGATCCGTTCCGCCTCCCGGGCCGCCGCCGGCCCCCGCGCCCCGGCCGTACCGCGTGACTCCGTCGCGACGGTGGCCAGCAGCCGGGCCCGGATGGCGTCCGGCGAGTCGGGACCCAGGGCGGCCAGGGCCCGCTCGGCCGCCGCCACGACCCGCGCCGCCTGCTCCGGATCGTCCGAGCGGGTCCAGATCGCGGGTACGTCGTAGCTGCCGATCACCCGCGCGGTGAGGTCGGGGTTGCCGAGCTGCTCGGCCGCGTCGATGGCGGCGACCCGCTGGTCCCGCGCCACCTCCAGCCCGCTCCCCCCGGTCACCGCGAGACTGCGCAGCAGCCCGACCGTCGACTCCAGTCGCGCCCGCGCGCCGGACACCACCGTCCGGTCGTACGCCGCAGCGGCCTGCGCCCACACCCGTTCCGGGCCTGCGGAGGCGGGACCGCCCACCGGGTCGACCTGCCGGAGGATGTCGGTCTCCAGATCCCGCAGCCGTGGCCCCGGATCGACACCGAGCTGGTCGAGGAGCAGCCCACGGGCCCGACGCAACACCGCCAGCGCCTCCCCCTGCCGGTGCGTCCGGTACAGCGCCAGCGCCAGCAGCCGCCACGCCTCCTCCCGCCACGGATGCTCGGCCACGTGGGCGTCGAGATCCGGCACCACCTCCGCCGCGCGCCCGAGGGCCAGTCGAACCCCGGCCCGGCTCTCGACCGCGTTCAGCCGTAGCTGTTCGAGCCGGGAGCGCTCGGCCCGCGCCCACGGCTCGTCGTCGAAGTCGGCGTACGCGGGCCCGCGCCACCAGCCCAGCGCCCGGTCCAGGCGGTCGAGCGCCTCGTGGGGCGGCACGGTGGACGCGGCGGCGACGGTGTCCTCGAACCGCCAGGCGTCGACCGCGTCGGGCGCGGCCCGGAGCGCGTACCCCGGACCCTCGGTGACCAACAACCGCGCCGGCTCCCGGGGCGGGCGGTGCGGCTCCAGCGCACGCCGCAACGCCGCCACGAAGGTGCGCACCGCGCTCGTCGCACCCGGCGGCGGGTCCGCCGCCCACAGAGCGTCGATCAGGCGGTTGACCGGGACGACCCGACCCCGCGCGACGATCAGCCGGGCCAGTACCGCGCGGTGTTTCGGCCCCTTCACGTCGATCGGCGTGCCGTCGCCGTCCCAGGCGACGACCGGCCCGAGGACCCCGAACCCGACCCGCACCGCACCACCCTCCGTTCCTGGTGGTCAACGTATCGCGCGCATCGGTTGCTCATCCGCCAGCGGCACGCTGAACGAGCCGCCCCCGGAGCCTGTCCGACGGAGCACCGCACCACCTCCGCCGGGCACTTCATAGCCGAGGAGGCACCGGACGAGATCAGCACGGTGCTGCGCTCCCTGCTCGCCCGGTAGCGCGCCGCCATGCCGTGACCAGCCGGGAAAGCTGGTCACGGCACCCGTACCGTCAGGGGTGTCAGGCGATCCACACCGCGAAGTTCTCGACCATGCCCGCCCGGCAGTTCCCGGCCCGCTCCAGGACCAGTGAGTAGCCGACGAAACCGGCGCTGTAGTAGACGAAGGTGTGGGGGTGACCGGAGTACGTCACCTGACCGATTCCGTCGCAGATGCCGGGTAGGTAGAAGATCGGATTACTGAAGGTGCCGACCGTGTTCGTCAGCGCGTTGTAGAAGTCCGCGTGGAACAGGTTGTCGGCGGAGTCGCGCCGCCAACCGCTCGTGTCGAACCAGTACCAGTACGACTCGTGGTAGGACGCGCCGTAGCGGCCGAGATCCTCCAGTACGAAGGCCCCGGACACCCGGGACCGGGTCATGGTCAGATCGATGTAGACCTTGTCCTCCCACCAGGCCTGAGCCTCCACCCAGAACGGGATGACCGTCATCTCGCCGGCGGCGGCATTCGACCGGGGCGCCGGTGCCTTCTCGCCGCTCTCGGTCCGTTCCTGGCCCCTTTCGTCGCGCTGCTCGAACCGGCGGGCCAGCGCCGGTGGCACGTCGTCGGGCGAGTACTCGACCCGCGCCATGGTGCGGCTGCACGTGCCGGGGTCGTACGACAGTTCGGTGAAGAACAGCACGGCCGGGCCCTTACGGGCGTCGCGCTTCCCTTCGGTCGTGAAGGTGCAGGTGCCGGTGGGGTTCCGGGTGCCCTGCTCCCGGTAGGTGACCGCGCCGGGTGGTGCCTGGCGGTCGGGTCCGGGCGCGGAGACCGCCGAGGTGCCCGCGCCGGCCGGGCCCGGGTTGGCGGCGGCCGGTGCGACCGGCCCGGTCACGGCGGCGAGCAGTGCCAACACCCCGGCTACAGCGGCGGCTGGATACGTGCGACCACGCATGCAGACCGTACTCCTTCCACGTGTGGCGGGCGGTGCCTGCCACCGAGGGCAGGCCTCTGCTGCGGAGCTTGGCATTGGCTGTGGTGAATGCGGAAGCGTCCGTTCGGGCAGGAAGGCGGACGGTTTTTTCGGCCGCCGATGGAATGGGGGAGTGCGGACGGTATCGGCTACCGGGCCCGGCCTTGGCGCAGGTGATCGCCGCTGATCCGTGGTGCTCGTTCAGCCGTGCCTGTCACCCGCCCCGACACCGCCTGTCGGAGGCGGGAGTCACGCCTGCTCGAACCGGCGGCGTGCGGCCAGCACCTCGTCCAGGTGACGGCGGCTCCACCCGCAGAAGCCGTTGATCGTGTCGTGCAACTCCCGGCCGGCGGGGGTGAGCCGGTACTCGGTGCGCGGCGGCACGGTGGGGTGCAGCGTCCGGTCGACCACCCCGTTGCGCTCCAATTCGCGCAGGGTCGCGGTGAGCAGCCGGTGGCTGATGCCGGCGACCTGCCGGTGCAACTCGCCGAAGCGGCGCGTGTCGGTGCCGATGGCGTCGATGACCGGCACCGCCCACTTGGTGCCGACCACGCCGAACACCTGGCGAGCCACCAGGTGCACCTGCGCCACCTCTGCCGGCGTCGGTGTGCCGGGCAACGGCTCGTCCACCCGCCGTGCCTCCTTCGCCTGCGCCTCTTACCAAAAGGTGCGTACTTACCCCGACCGTGGTCATCGCCGTACGGTCTGGTCGGCAACCTCACCGTACCGGAGTGGACATGACCGTTCTGAAAACGTACGCCCGGCTCTGGGTGGACGACCTCGACGCCTCGCTGCCGTCGCTGCGGACCCTGGTCGGCGCGGAGCCGGACCTGCGGTTCGCATTCGACGCGATCGAGCTGGCCGCGATCGGCGACTTCCTCGTGATCGCCGGCCCACCCGGGGAGAGGGCCCGTTACGGACACGCCTCCGCCACCGTGATCGTCGATGACCTGGACGCCGTCGTCGCCGGGCTGACCGCCGCGGGCGGCGAGGTCACCACGCCGGAGGCGACCAGCCCGACCGGCCGCTACCTGTACGCCCGGCACGCCGGTGGGGCCGAGGTCGAGTACGTCGAGTGGGTGCCGGAGCTGGTCGAGCGGATTATCGGGCACCCGGGCTGACCTGCGTGTGAAGGACGTTCCCCGCCCTGGCGAGAGCACCCGCCGTGCTGCGGCTGAGCGCAGGAAAGCCCAACTATCGTATCGATGACTGACGTGCCCTGCCTCTGCTGCGACAGTGGCCTCCTGCCTGTTGTCTCGGGGGAGGCTGCGATGGGTCCGGCCGTGCACGGCACAGCGGCAGGGGTGGGATGCGGCCAGTTTCGCCGTCCACCCGCCGACGGGACCGGCCGTGGCGGCGGGTCTGACGGAGCGGGGCGGCCGGCGGTGGCACGCCGGGGGCGGACGCCCCGCGCATGTCGCGCGACGTGGGGGTCCGGCCCGGCCCCGGCAGAGAGCCGCTGAGGGGTAGGCCGTGCCTGGTACCGGCCGGCAGCTCGCCGCCACGACGCTGCGCTTCGTCCTGTTGTCGACCCTGCTGCTGGTCGCGAGCGTGGGGATGGCGCAGTTCACGCTGGCGATTCTCGGGTTGCTCCGGCCGGCCGGCGTCACCTGCGACGGCATGATCCCGACAGACGACCGGCGGCAGATCACCTACGACCCGACGGAGTGCGTCGAGTTGCAGGCCGTCACCCCGCCGTGGTGGGTGATCCCGGCGGCCACCCTGCTGTTGCTCGGTGCCGCCGCGGTGATGTTCGTGGTGCTGCCCCGATGGAAGGCCCGGCGCGGGCGGGTGCTGCCCCTGGCCGTCGTCGACCGGGACGGGCAGGTCGGTCGGATGATCGCGGAGTTGGTGGCGCAGACCGGGCTGCGGCGGGTGCCGACGGTGCTGGTCGACCCCACCGCGATGTCGGCCAGCGCGGTGGTGTTCGGCCGGACCGGACACCCCCGGCTCTGTCTGCACGGTGGGCTCCTGGTCCGGCTGCGCACCGACCCGCATGCCGTCCGCGCGGTCCTCCTGCACGAGCTGGCGCACATCGACAACCGGGACGTGACGCTGACCTACGCGACGGTCACGCTGTGGCGGTCCTTCATCGTGGTGGCGCTCGTGCCGTTCGTGGCCACCCACCTGCACCTGGTCGTCAGTTCTCCCGTCGATCCCGGCGCGGTGTCGACACATCGCAACCTGCTGGCAGCGGCCCTGCTGGTGACGCTGGTCTACCTGTCGCGTGCGGACCTGCTCCGGACCCGGGAGTTCCACGCCGATCTGACGGCGGCGCGGTGGGGCGCGGACCTGCGCGGTTGGCCGGCGCCGTCCCCGGTGCCGCCCGGCCGGGGCCGGCGGCTGTGGGCCGGTTTCGGTGGGTTGTGGCGGACCCACCCCGACTGGTCGTCGCGCCGCCGGGTGCTGGCCGACCCGGACCTGCTGTCCCGCATCCCGGCGCTGGCGATGTTCCTCACCGGTGCCGTGCTGATCCTGGCCGACGCCCAACTGTTCTGGATCAACCCTACGGCGCTCGCCTCGACGGTCGAACCGACGCTCGCCTCGGCGGCCGAACCCACGCTCGTCGTGGCGGTCGCGGTGGCGTTGCTGGTCACCGGCGTGATCTCCAGCCTGGTCTGGCAGGCGGTGGTGTCGGCCCGGCGGGCGGGTCGCGGCGGCCCCGGGGGCCTGCGGGCCGGATGGTGGCTGGGGCTGGGCATGCTCGTCGCCGAGTTCGTGTCCGGCCGGGTCGCGATCTGGGAGTGGCTGCCCCAGCAGCCCGGGTTGCTGGTCCTGCTGCTCCTCGCCGGCACCACGCTGACCTGGTGGATCACCCAGTGCTGCCACCTGTGGGCGTCGGCATGGCCGGGACGGTCCCTGCGCCCGGTGCGGTGGATCGTGTTCGTCACGGCCTTCGTCGCGATCGTGGGCTGGATGACGTGGTGGCGCCTCCCGGGCATCTGGCTGGCGCACGGCGTGCCCTTCCTGCGGGACCAGTTCGCGCTGGTCGTCGCGCCGGGCGGCCTCGACGCCGGACAGTCGCTGCCGCACGAGACGGTGCTGCCGGCCTACGTCACGATGCGGTGGCTGGCGTCCATGACGCTGCTGGACACCGTGTCACTCAGCCAGATCGCGGTCGCGGTCTCGTGGGCCTTTCCGCTCGCCGCCTGGCTGCTGCGACCCCGACCGGCACCGGGCCCCGGTCCGGCTTCCGACCCTGGCTCGGGTACGGCGGTCGCCGGCCCGCCGGTACCCGTCACGCCGCCACCGCCGGTGCCGCTGCCCCGACTCCGGCGGCTGGTGCTGCCCGCCCTCGCCGGTACCCTGCTGTGCTGGGCCGCGGTCGCGACGGTGATGGCGCTCATGCGACTCGCCCTCCCGGTGGCCGAGAGCCGGGCCCGCACCTTCGTCACCGCCTACCAGGGCTGGGTCACGTTCGCCCTGCTGGGCGCGGCGGCGCTGAGCGCCCTCGTCGCCAGTACGATCGCCGGCCGCTACCACCTCGTCGCGGCGGTCGTCGCGGGCCACCTGACCATGCTCGGCGGCACGGTGGGCGTGCTCGTGCTCGTCGCCATCGACGGCTGCGTGGGACCACTGACCCTGTTCCACGCCTCCTGCGGCTGGCAGCCCGGGCAGGCGTGGACAGCGTGGCGTGCGCTGCTCGACGAGAATCTGGTGGCGGCGCTGGTCACGTCCATCTCGGCCGCCGGGCTCGTCGCCGGCACGCGGGCCGTCACCGCCCGATGGCGGCGGGGCCGTCCGGCGACCGTGGACGTGCCGGGGCGGGCGCGGATGGTGGCGCGGCGGGCGGTCGTCACGGTGGCCGGCTCGACCGCACTGGCGCTCACGATCGCGTACGAGGCGACCGCACCGGCCGTCGAGGGCACCACCGCCCGACCCGGACCGGGCAGCAGCGCCCCGCCTGTCGGCGGTGCCCGACCCACCGACGGTGTCGCGCCCACGGCCGGACCGACCGGTTCCCCGAGTCCACCCCGGTTGAAAGCCGTCGAGGTGTCAGCCTGGATCGGCCGGGGCGGCGGCAGCCTGATGACCCGGTTCCACACCGTGTACGGCACGTTCGCCGTCGCCATCGGCGACCTGAAAGCGCAGAAGCCGGGCGCGAACGGCAGGGTCGAGGTGGACGAGGCCCGGATCCGGCCGCTGTGCGCGACCATCGAGGCGATCGCCCAGGACGCCGCCCGCCTCGCCGCCGTCCCCGACGAGCCGGCGCAGGCGCGCTGGGAGGCCTTCGTCGACCACGTCGCGCGGGCGGGCCGGGGCTGCTCGCGCTCCTTCGAGATCGGGGACGGCCAGCAGTTCATCGCCTCGATCAACGATCTGCAACTCGCGCACACACACCTGACAGCGGTCACCGAGCGGATCGCGGAGATCCGCAAGGCCGGCGGGGGCTGACCGGCCGGGCCGCCCGCTCCCTCGCCGGCGCACGCGAGGGACCTGCGCGACTCCGCACCGGTCGCGCTCCGCATCGCGAACGCTCCGCGTCGTGCGTGGCCTGGCACCGGTTGCGGTCAGCCGTCCATGCCGCTCAGGGCGACCTGCACGAACAGGATCGAGGCGGCGGCGATGCCCAGGAAGGTGAGCGCCGACAGCGCCGACGCCCTCCCGAGGCCCAGGCGCCGACGCGCCACGACGAAGACGGTGGCGGAGGCGGCGACCGCGAACAGTGCCAGGTAAACCGAGATTCCCATGGTCTGCTTCCTTCGTTTCAGCGGAACGGGGGGAACGACGTCGATGGGGTCGGCGGTCTCTGCCGGGTGTGCGACCGGTCGGTACCGGGGTGTTTCGTGCTGACACCCCGGACGTCCCGGTCGACACCGCCCGCCGGAGGCGGTCACGGCGCGTACGGCAGGACCTGCAGGCCGGTGTCCCCGCTGCCGGAGGCGGTGATGCGGCCGTTCTCGACGCCGACGACGCCGTAGGCGCCGTGCAGCTCGAACAGGCCGGAGTCACCCGCCAGGACCACCCGCCAGACCTGCGACGCCGCGCCGGCCTCGCAGGTCTCCAGCTTCAGCGCGGCACCGGCGGTGTCCGCGACGCAGTACCCGTCGCCGGTTTCCTCGTTCCAGAACGACGGCTTGATGACCACCCGGTTGTCCGCCGACACCGGGGCGGGGTGCAGGGACATCGCCGTGGAATCCGTCCGGTCGGTCCCGGTGAAGTCGACCCCCTCCTCACCCACCTGCAGGAAGCGGTCCACGCCGTCACCGGCGATGTCGATCAGGACGCTCTTGCCGGCCTTGATGCCGGTGATCCGGAGTCCGGACAGATCCGACGTGGCCTTCGAGGTGGCCGTCGTCCTGGTCGGGGCGGCGGTCGGCCTTCCGGTCGGCGCGCCGGAGGCCGGCACGGGCGCGGTCTGGTCGGCGGCCGGCGGAACAGCCGGCGACCCGGCCGGGGCGGGCGCGGCCGGCGCGGAGCTGGCCGCCGGCGCTCCGGCCGTGACCTCGCCGTCGGCGGTGCAGGCGGTCAGCGGGACGGTGACGGCGAGCGCGGCCCCGACGAGGAACGAACGGGTGAGACGCATGAGCTTCCTCCGACGAGAGGTGGTGGCGGGTACCGGTCGAGCGCCTGCGCAGGCGACCCGCCCCGTACCGGCGGTCCGGTTCGACGTCCCAGAGACTGCCGAACAGCGACCGCCACGCCTTCCGTCCACGAGCCGGCACCGGATCGGCGCTGGGCGGACATCAGGCGTTCCGCCTCCACCCAAAGGTGGAGGCCCACGGTTCACCTCCCGCCGTCGCCGCGTCGGGCCGGGCGGGGATTCCGCAGGTGGTGACCGGTCAGGCGTCGACCAGGCCGGCGCGCCACGCCCACGAGGCGACCTCGACCCGGTTACGCACACCGAGCTTCGCCTGCGCGGCGGCCAGATGGGTCTTGACGGTGGACACCGCGACGAACAACTCGGTCGCGATCTCCTGGTTGGTCAGACCCCGGGCCACCCCCCGCACGACGTCGTTCTCCCGCTCGGTCAGGGCCTGCACCGGTGCGGTCGCCCGGACCTGCGGCCGGTGCCGGAAATGACGCAGCAGCCGCACGGTGACCTGCGGGGCCACCAGCGTGTCACCCCGGACGGCCGCCCGGACCGCCTCGACGAGCAGCGCCGGTCCACAGTCCTTGAGCAGGAATCCGCTGGCCCCGTACTGCAACGCGGTGTCCACGTACTCGTCGTCGTTGAACATGGTGATGACCACGACCGCGATCGGATCCGGCACGTCGGGACCGGCGAGCAGTCGCGTGACCTGCAACCCGTCGAGGCCCGGCATCCGGATGTCCAGCAGGCAGACGTCCGGGCGCAGCCGACGCGCCTCCTCGGCCGCCGACCGTCCGTCCGCGACGTCGGCCACCACGGTGATGTCCGGCTGGGCCTCCAGGATCATCCGGAACCCGACCCGCATCAGCTCCTGGTCATCGGCGATCAAGACCCGCACTGCCCACCGCCCCGTCCCGGCCCCGGCAGCTCGGTGACCACCCGCCGGCCGTACCGCTGATGCCGACGGAGATCCCGCCGATCGCGCTGGAATGATACGGGTTGATACCGCTAAGCCCTGGACCCGGCCCGGGGCACGGCGGAGCGGCGGTCAACCGGATATCGCGGGCAGCGGCACCGAGCGCGCGGGAGGTGTACCCGGCCTACCGCTCGGCACGGCGCAGCGGCACGTCGGCGGTCACCCGCCAGCCGCCGGTCGTGCGGCCGGCGGTGAACCGGCCGCCGAGCAGGCGCACCCGTTCCCGGACGCCGATCAGCCCGACGCCACCACGCCGCCGGCCGGTCGCCGCCCTGGCCCGCCCGTCGTCGTGTACCTCGATCCGGACCTTCCCCTGCTCCGTCCGTACCGATGCCGATATCTCCCGGGCCCCGGCGGCGTGCCGCCGGGCGTCGGTCACCGACTCCTGCACCACGCGCAGCACCGACGTCGCGACCTCGTCGGCCACCGGCTCGGCCAACTCGACGGTCAGCCGTACCGGTGGACTGCCGACCGAGGTCACCGCCCGCAGATCCGCCGCCAGATCGGCGGTGCGTACCGGCCGTGCCGGCGACGCGCCGTCGCCCTGGTCACCCTCGCGGAGCGCCGCGACCAGCCGGCGCATCGTGGACAACGACTCCATTCCCGAGCGTTCGATCACCGGCAGCACCCGGGCCGCCGCACCGGGGTCCGTCTCGGAGAGCACCCGCGCGGCCCGCGTCTGCTCCCTCATCGCGGCGACCTGGTGGGCCACCACGTCGTGGAGTTCCCGCGCCAGGGTCAGCCGTTCACGCTGCTGCGCCGCGACGACCGCGGCCCGGCTCGCGCGGGCCCGCTCCCGGTCCCGGGCCCGCAGGTACGAGCCGTACGCCACCGGCAGCACCACCAGTGCCAGCCCCGACAGCGACACACTCCACCACGGCTCCGGCGTCGACCCGGCCGGCAGCGACCAGTACTCCGGCCGCAGTTGCGCCGCCGCCGCGCCGGTGGCCAGGAGCGACCCGACGAGCCCGGCCGCCCCCACCGGCCGGACCCGCCGGACCACGCCCACGATGACGGCCGCCAACGCCGCGAACTCGGTCACCGCCAGGCCCGCCGGCATCTCGGCCCCGACCGCCCGCAGCAACCCCGTCGAGACGACGAGCGTCGCCACGGCACCCAGGGCCGAGGCCACCGGCCGTAACTGCGCCAGCAGCGCCAGGGCCGCCAGCACGAGGACGCCCGGCGCCGCCCAGCCCCGGCCCGCCGTGTCGAGTTCCGCCGTGATCTGCACGTCGAGCAGTACCAGGACCACCAGCAGCACGGCCAACGGCCACTGCCGCAGCACCGACGCCAGCACCGCGGACCTTCTCACCGACCCGAGCAGGGGGGAGGACACCCGGACACAGTACGGCTCACCGTCACCGGGCCGGTACGACCGCTGCGCTATCGTCACCTGCTGATGCCCGGCCGACCCGAGGACTGCTGTGGTGGCGGCGTGAAGCTCGACTGGCGGGGCCTGCTCACCTGGGACTGGCCGGTGGCGGCGCTGCTGCTGTTCGCGCTGCTGCTGGACGGGGCGGCGGCGAGCGAGCTGACGCAGCACTACGACGACCGGTGGGTGCTGCCGAGCTTCCTCACGGTGTGTGCCCTCGCGGTGGTGGCGTCCCGCTGGCCGACCGTCGCGGGCGTCGGCGTACCGGTGGTCCTGGTGGTCTGGTCGGCGGTGCTGCGGCTGGCCGGCGTCGCGATCCCCTCCGCCGTGAGCGGGCTGGGGGCCGCCGAGGTCGTCGGGGTGCTGGCCGTCATCGTCGCCGTGGTCCGCCGGTCGTCCCGGTCCGCCGCCGCCGGCCTCGTGGTGCTGGTCCTGCTCGGCTGTCTCGCGGCCCGGGGCCTGCGGCCCGAGCACCCGGACCACCCCCCGGGCCTCGGCTGGGCCGTGATCCTGCCGGGGCTGGCCGTCCTCGCCGGCTGGTACCTGCGCACGCGCGACGCCGCACACGCGCGGGAGCTGCAAGCCGTGGTGGACGCGGCGCAGCTACGGGAGCGGGTCGCGCTGGCCCGGGAGCTGCACGACGTGGTGGCGCACCACATCGGCGGGATGGTGGTGCAGGCCCAGGCGGCGCAGGCGGTGGCGGTGCCCGATCCGGGTGCGCCGGTGCGGGTGTTGCCCGTCATCGAGCGCGCCGGCACGGACGCCCTCGCGGCGGTGCAGCTCATGGTCGACATGCTGCGGGACTCCGGTGAGGGCGGCGGGGGACCGGTACCGCCGACCACGGATCTGGCCGCCGACCTGCACGCGGCGACGGCCACCCCGGACGGTGGCACCCCGGTCCGGCTGACGGTGGAGCTCACCGAGCCCGTCCCGGCGGAGGTCGCGACCACGGTGCTGCGGCTGGTCCAGGAGGCGGTGACGAACGCGCGCCGGTACGCCACCGGCGCCCGGGAGATCACGGCGGCGGTACGGGCCGGGGACGGCACCGTCCGGATCCGGGTACGCGACGACGGCCGACACACCGACCAGCCGAAACGGTCCGGCGGCGGCGGGTACGGCCTGGTCGGGATGCGGGAGCGGGTGCACCTGCTCGGCGGCCGGTTCGAGGTGGGCCGGGTGCCCGGTGGCGGCTGGCAGGTGCTCGCGGACGTGCCGCTGCGGGCCGGCTGACCGCTGACGGGGCCTGGTTGGTGCCCTCGCCGACCGGCGGCAGGTTACTGCGGCCACGGCCGCAGTAACCTGCCGTCATGGCGAGCGTCGAGCTGGATGAGTTGATCGTCGTGGACGCCGACGCGCTGCGCGGGTGGCTGTCGGCCCACCACGGCACGTCGCCCGGTGTGTGGCTCGCGCTGACCAGGAAGGGCGGCACGGTCACGACCCTGACCTGGCAGCAGGCGGTCGACGAGGCTCTCTGCTTCGGCTGGATCGACGGGCAGGCCCGTAAGGGGGATCAGGACATCTCCTGGATCCGGTTCACCCCTCGTCGGCCGCGCAGTTCCTGGTCACAGCGCAACGTCGGCCACGTGGCCCGGCTGGAGGCGCAGGGGCGGATGCTGCCCCCGGGCCGGGCCGCCGTGGAGGCCGCCCAGGCGGACGGGCGGTGGGCAGCCGCCTACGCCCCGCCGTCGGAGGCCGAGGTGCCGGCCGACCTGCTCGCCGCCATCGCCGCCGTCCCCGCCGCCCAGGCCATGTTCGACGTGCTCACCAAGACCAACCGGTTCGCTCTCATCCACCGTCTCAACGCCGTCAAACGGGCGCAGACCCGGGAGCGGAAGATCGGCGAGTTCGTCGCCATGCTGGCCCGCCACGAGACGATCTTCCCGCAGAAGGCCACCCCGGCGACCTCGCCCTCCGGTCAGCCACGGTGACGACACCACGTCGACCAGCCCGGATGTAGGCCGCCCGCGAGGGGTGCTCGGCTCGCCGGCCGCGCTACGGAGGGTGACCAGCCGGCCGGCATGATGCCGTTGGGGTGACATACCTGAGAGGCATATTTATACCCGGCAGGTATGTCGCTCGTGCGCATCATGTCGCCCCGGGTGGTCCGCCGTAGTCGCGCGCCCTCCGCTGATGCGCCGTGCGGATCTCCGACCGGGCTGCAACAAAACTGCACGTCTCCAACACTTGTGGCGCGGCAAGCGCTTTCCTAGCCTGGTATTACATCGATGTTTCGCTCTATGGACGGGCTGAAGACGGACACGTAGCCACGCGGTGTCGGGCTGGAGAGGCAGTGCCCCCGCGCCGTACCCCCACCTGAGGAGTCCAACAGTGAGAACTGCAGTGCGACACAGGCTTCTTGCCGGCGGCACCGCCGTGGCCGCCGCAGCCGCGGTGGCTGCGGCGCTGCCGGTGGCCCAGGCGTCGGGCGCGACGGACGCCCCCGCCGCCGCGTCGGTCAGCGCCAACGAGACCAACCTCAGTCTCGGGGCCGGCTCCGACGGCTCCAGCAAGGGTGGCGGCACCAGCTACGGCAACGTGCTCGACGGCAACATGAGCACCTACTGGTCGCCGTCCGGCTCGACCGGGCGCATCTCGGTCAAGTGGGGGTCCGCCACCACGGTGGCCTCGGTCACCATCCGCGAGGCGGCCGGCGCGGTCGGGGTCGTGGGCGCCTGGCGACTGGTCAACAACGACACCGGGGCCACCCTGGCCAGCGGTACCGGTACCGGGGCCGGGACCATCACCTTCGCCGCCACCTCGCTGCGCAAGATCAACTTCGAGATCACCAGCGCGAACGGCACGCCGAGGATCGCCGAGTTCGAGACGTACGCCTCGGGCACGACGACCCCGCCGACCACCCCGCCGCCGACCACGCCCCCGCCGACCACCCCGCCGCCGACCACGCCCCCGCCGACGACCCCGCCGCCGTCGGGCAACACCCTGTACGTGGCGCCGACCGGCACCGACAGCGCGGCCGGAACCCTGGCGAACCCGACGACGCTCACCTCCGCGATCACCCGGATCCCCGCCGGCGGGACGATCTTCGTGCGCGGCGGCACCTACCGCTACTCGCAGACCATCACCATCGCCCAGAACAACAACGGCACGTCGAACGCGCGCAAGAACATCTTCGCGTACTCGGGTGAGACCCCGATCCTGAACTTCTCGGCGCAGAGCGAGGACCCGGCCAACCGCGGCCTCGCGATCGGCGGATCGTACTGGCACGTCCGGGGCATCATCGTCGAGCGGGCCGGGGACAACGGCATCCTGCTCGCCGGCAACAACAACATCATCGAGCGTGTGGTGACCCGCCACAACCGGGACTCGGGGCTGCAACTCTCGCGGCTGATCGCCGACGCGCCCCGCGACCAGTGGCCCTCCAACAACCTCGTGGTCAGCACGGTGTCGCACGACAACGTCGACTCCGACGGTGAGGACGCCGACGGCTTCGCCCCGAAGCTCACCGTCGGCCCCGGCAACATCTTCCGCTACACCGTGGCCCACAACAACATCGACGACGGCTACGACCTCTACACGAAGAGCGACACCGGGGCCATCGGCGCGGTGGTCGTCGAGCACTCCCTCGCCTTCGGCAACGGCACCCTGAGCAACGGCGGTCAGGCCGGCAACGGTGACCGCAACGGCTTCAAGCTCGGCGGCGAGGACATCGCGGTGAACCACACCATCCGGGGCAACATCGCCTACGACAACGGCAAGCACGGGTTCACCTACAACCGCAACCCGGGCACGATGACGGTGTCGAACAACGCCAACATCGGCAACACCGAGCGCAACTTCAACTTCGACGGCGGCTCCTCGGTGTTCCGGAACAACACCTCCTGCGACAGCGGCTCGAACGACCGGATCGTCGGCAACGCCGACAGCTCGAACCAGTTCTGGTCCGGCACCAACGGCTCCCGCTGCTCCGCGTACTCCGGTGCCCTGGGCTGGTCCTTCGCCTCCGACGGTCGGCTCGTGGTGACCTTCGGCGGCCGGGTGGTCACCCCGTAACGAGCACAGTCGACGCCGGCGTCACCGCTGCGGTGACGCCGGCATCGGCGTACCGGCCGGCGCGACCTGGCCGGGGCGGGCAGCCGCTGAGACCTCCCAGGAGATGACCGCACCGGGTCAGGGGCCGGGACGCGCGGCCGCGGCGCGCCACCTGGCTCGCTTGGCGGTGAAGATCGGCGTGTGCGGGTGGTCCGGGCCGAGGACTCGCAGGGCGTCAGCAAGCAGCTCGTCGTAAGCCGAGGCGGCGCCCGCCGCGTCCCCGGCGAGACCACGCCAGTTGGCGTGGAGGGCCCGAGCGACCAGGGTGTCCGGATGGTCCGGGCCGAACACCCGCAGCCGGTCGACGACCAGTTCCTCGTAGGCTGCCGCCGCCCCCGCCGCGTCGCCGACCCGGCCACGCCAGCCGGCGAGCCGTTCCCGAACGGCCAGC
Organism: Micromonospora rosaria; assembly: GCF_001567585.1. GTDB lineage: Bacteria > Actinomycetota > Actinomycetes > Mycobacteriales > Micromonosporaceae > Micromonospora > Micromonospora rosaria. The sequence goes on along the minus strand of NZ_LRQV01000010.1, from coordinate 50,145 downwards.
GTGAGCCACTGGTCGGGGCCGAGCAGCCGCAGGACGTCAGCGAGTAGCTCCTCGTGGGCCGACATCGCGCCCACGACGTCTCCAGCCTCACCGCGCCAGGCCGCGAGGTTGTTACGGGCGGAGAGCGTGTTCTGATGGTCGGGGCCGAACACTCGGAGGTCATCGACGACCAGTTCCTCGTAGGCTGCCGCCGCACCTGCCGCGTCCCCGGCACGACCGTGCCAGTTGGCGAGGTGGCCCCGAGCGGTCAGCGTGTTCGGATGGTCCGGGCCGAGCACCCGCCGGAGATCCCCGAGCAGTTCCTCGAAGGCTGCCGTGGCGCCTGCCGCGTCCCCAGCCTCACCCCGCCAGGTGGCGAGGGCGTGACGAGCAGCCAGGGTGTCCGGATGGTCCGGGCCGAGCACCCGCAGGAACTCTGTGCACAGTTCCTCGAAGGTGGACGCCGCGCCTGCCGCGTCTCCGGCCTCACCGATCCAGGCGGTCGTGTTGACGCGGATGGCCAGCAGCAACGGATCATCGGGATCGAGCACGCGCAGGGCATCGGCGAGCAACTCCTCGTGGGCCGAGAGCGCACCTGCCACATCCCCGGCCTCACCGCGTGAGCCGGCCAGGTTGAGGCGGATGGTCAGCGTGGTCGGATCGTCAGGGCCCCACACCCGCACGGCATCGGCGAGCAGCTCCTCGTACGTCGAGGCCACCCCCGCCGGATCCCCGGCGTAGGAACGGAAGAAGGCGAGGTGGCCGCGGATCATCAGGGTGGTCGGATCATCCGGGCCCAGGACCCGCAGGGCGTCGGCGAGCAACTCGCCGAGGGCTGACACCGCACCCAGCTCGTCCCCGGCGCGACCGAGCCAGGCGGCGAGGTAGGCACGGGCGCTCAGGGTGTCCGGATGCTCAGCCCCGAGCTGCGCGGTGGCGGTGTCGTACAGGGTCTGGAAGTAGCGGCCGGCGGCAAGGACCTGACCCGTGTGGCCGAAACTGTGGCCGGCTTCGAACAGCACCGGGTGCCCGCCCCCAACGGTGCTCCAGAGCAGTGACCCGGTGGTGGTGTGCAGAGCGATGGTGTTGTCGCGAAGGGTCTGTGCGTGTTCGCGATCGCGTTCGACCTCGGGCCAGATGGTGAGCAGTGCGGTGGCGACGGCGACAGCCCGTGCGGTGGCCTGCTCAAAGTCGACAGCCTCCTCGGATTCCCGGACGACGCGTTGGAGGAGCCGGTGCGCCCGGACAACGCCGGTGCTCTCGTCGAGGGTGGCGAGGCTGAGCCGGGCCAGGTTGTCCAGCGCGTCGGTGACGTCGTCGGCCTCGACCGGCTCACCGGTGCGGACAGCGAGGTGGTCCAGGACGGCGGGGGCGGTGAGCACCTCGGCGGGTATGCCGTTCGGGTCGAGCAGGGCAACGAGTTCCAGTACCGGACGGGTCAGTCCCGCAGGGGGGAGCGTGTCGGCGCGTTCGATGGACAGTGACCAGGTCACCGCGACCGCGTGGGGATGGTCGTCGGGCAGGACGCCAGGAGCCAGCGCGCCCAACTGTCGACGCCGGTCGGCCAGGCGGCGGCGGTAGCCGGCGCAGGTCATGCTTCTGCGGTCGAGGATGTACGCGGCGGCCTGCGCCAGCGCCAGCGGAAGGTGCCCGAGGTCGTCGGCGAGGTCGGCGGCCTGCGCCAGCCGGCCCGGATCACCGCCGAGCTTCCCGGTGAGATAGTCCGTGGACTCCTCCGGCGTGAACACGTCGACGGTGATGTGCTGCCGGCCGGCGGTCAGGGCGCTGTCGACCCGGCGGGTGGTGACCACCGTCCGACCCGCCCCGGTGCGCGGCGGCCACAGGCCGCGCAGGTCGGTGGGGTCCTCGACGTCGTCGAGGACGACCAGCCACCGCCGGGTCGTGGTCGCCAGCCAGCCCAGGAACCGGAGGACCGCCTGCTCGGGGTCGGCGTCCTCCGCCCCGGTGACGTCGGTGGCCGCCTGGGCGTAGGCCGTCACCACCGCCGGTCGGGAGGTCGCCGACACCCACACCAGCAGGTCCACCTTCCCGGCGTGCCACAGCCGGTGCACCAGCCCGGCGGCGAGCTGGGTCTTGCCGACTCCACCGAGACCGGTCACCACCTGACACGCCCCACCACCGTCCCCGGTCGACGGGGCGTCGAGCAACCGATCGGCGGGGCGTTCCTGCCGGCGGTGCGCCTGCGGCGGCACCGCGCCGACCCGGTGCGGCCAGGACACCAGAGCACGGGCGTTGATCGTCACCGGCGCGTAGAAGACGCCGGCCGCACCCGAGCTGGCCGCCACCGCGACCGGCGGGTCGGTGGTACCGGAGACGGGCGACCCTACACCGTCCCCGGCGGGGCCGGGGGGACCGGCGGCCCTTGGTGGAACGTCACCGGCGCGTGGAACTGCCCCACCGCCCCGTAGTTGGTCGTCACCGTGTACGCCCCGGCCCGGGTCCCGGCCGGGTCCGCCTGCGCGAGGACCGCCCGCGCCGCCGCCAGGACCTGCTCGTCGCTGTCCGCACCGGCAGCGCGCAGGTCAGCGCCGAGACGGGCCTGCCACACCCCCGGCTCGGTCTCCCGCGCGTCCAGGGCCCGCACCGCCCGGTCCCGGCCGGACAACCGTCGGGCCAGCAGCCCCTTCAACCCCCCGTAGGCGTCCTGAACCCCGCTGGTGACCCCCGCCGTCGCGGCGGCAGCCAACGCCGCCACGATCAACTCCACCCCGGTCATCACACCCGCCCTCCCACCACACGAACCACCATTGTGACAACACGCAGCCATCCGGTCACCTGGCGGCGCGGGCTGCCCGGGGTCGTCGGGCGAGGGGCTGCGGTTCCGGACGACCATGGCCGGAACCGTGGGGTGGCCGTCGTTGTCCGGGACCGGAGCATCCTTCGATACTCGCTGCATGAGAGCTTCACCGTCGCGCGCTGGCGGCGCTCGGGACGTGGTCATCGCGGCGGGCGACGGCGCGGTGCTGCTGGACGTCGCCGGGCCGTTGCAGGTCTTCGCCCTCGCGGCGAAGTGCGCTGGCGGCTACCGCGTCCGACTGGCCTCGCCCGACGGCCGGCCGGTCCACACCCGGGAAGGGGTACCGCTCGGCGTCGACACCGCCCTGGACTCGGTGACCGGCCCGGTGGACATCCTGCTGGTCGCCGGCTGCGACCCCGCACCGGACAGTCCCGCGCTGGCCCCCCTCGCCCAGGCGGTACGCCGGCTGCGGGAGCGGTCCACGGTGGTGGCGTCGGTCTGCATCGGCGCGTTCGTGCTGGCCGAGGCCGGCCTGCTCGACGGCCGGCGGGCGACCACCCACTGGGCCTCCTGCCAGGAGTTGGCCGACCGGTACCCGCAGGTCACCGTCAAGTCCGACGGCATGTACGTGCGCGACGGCGACGTGTACACCGCCGCCGGGGTCACCGCCGGTATCGACCTCGCCCTGGCCCTGGTGGAACGCGACCGTGGCGGGGCGCTCGCCCGTCAGGTCGCCCAGTGGCTGGTGGTCTTCCTGCAACGGCCGGCCGGCCAGTCGCAACTGTCGGTACGCGGCCAGGTCCGGTCGTCACGCCGGGCGGCGCTGCGGGCGGTGCTCGACGCGGTCGCCGCGCAGCCGCACGCGGACCACTCACTGGAGGCGATGGCCGGCCGTGCCGCGCTGAGCCCGCGCCACCTGTCCCGCCTGTTCATCGAGGTGCTGGGTACCACGCCCGGCCAGTACGTCCAGCGGATCCGCGTCGAGGCGGCCCAGCAACTCCTCGAAGCCGGCGACGACCCCGTCGAGGTCGTGGCCAGGCAGTGCGGCTTCCGCAACGTCGAAACCATGCGGAAGGCCTTCCACCGGATCGTGGGGATGGCTCCGACCGCCTACCGCCACCAGTCACAGAAAGGTGTGACCCATGCCTGACCACCCGAACCGGCGACAGTTGCTGACCATCGGGGCCGCGCTCGCCGCGACCGGCCTCACCGTGGGCGCCGCCGGCCCGGCAACGGCCCACCGCCGGCCCCCGGCGGACGCGGCGCACCGCAGGCCGGCGGTGGGCGGCGAGGAGCCGCTCGACATCGCCTTCCTGGTCTTCGACGGGCTCGTCCCCCTCGACCTGGTGGGCCCGCTGAGCGTTCTCGGCGCCACCGGCCGCGCGGGCGGACCACCGGCCCGGCTGCACTTCGTCGGCCCGGACCTGACGCCGATCCCCGGTGGCGGCGGCAGCGGCATGCAGTGGGTGCCGACCGCCACCTACGACACCCTTCCCCGACCCGACGTGCTCGTCGTGCCCGGACCGGGCCAGCCGAGCATCCTCATGCAGGAGCCGCGCATCCTGGACTACATCCGCGCCGCGCACCACCACAGCCGCATCACCTTCGGCATCTGCACCGGCGTGCTGCTCATGGCCGCCGCGGGGATCCTGCGTGGCCGCTCGGCGACCACCTACTGGGCGTTCGCCGACGAGCTGCCCCTGTCCGGCGCGCGGTTCAAGCGGCACCGCTGGGTCGTCGACGGGCGGATCGTCACCAGCGCCGGGGTCAGCGCCGGCATGGACGCCGCCCTGGTGGTGGCCGCGCGCCTGTGGGGCGAGCGGGCCGCCGGCCGGGGGCAGGCCTTCCTGGAGTACGACCCCGAACCGCCGTTCGACTACGGCCGGGTCGAGAACCTGCCGGACGCGGACGAGGACCACCTCTGGAGCCTGTTCCAGTCGGAACGCGAACGGGTCCGCGACGTCCTCTCCTGAGGACCGAACCAGCCCCGCCTGGAACGTCAGCCTGCCACCGCCCGGCCGTCGCCACCAACGGGACGGCCGGGCTACGAGCCGGGGACGTCGTCGCCGGTCTCGGGCCCCTCGTCGCCGGTGGGCCTGGGGCGCAGGCGGACGCGGGTGATGGCCTGCCCGGTCACCTCCGCGACCGCTGCGGTCAGGCCCGGCAACTCGACCACCCCGCCGGGTGCCTTCGGGATGTGCCCCAGGCGGGCCAACAGCAGACCCGCCACGGTCGTGTAGTCGTTGTCCTCGAGAGTGTCCTCGTCGAGATCGACGCCGACGTCGGGCAGGTCGTGCAGGGGGAACCCGCCGGGCAGCAGGAGCGATCCGTCCGGCTCCCGGACCACGGACTGCACGTCCCGGTCGGTCTCGTCGTAGATCTCGCCGACGATCTCCTCGACCAGGTCCTCCATCGTGACGATGCCGTCGATGGAGCCGCGCTCGTCCACCACCAGCGCGAACTGCTGCCGCTGCGCGCGCAGCTCCCGGATCGCCTCGGTCACCTTCAACGTCTCGGGCAGGTACACCGCGGGGCTGGCGTGCTCGGCGACCGGTCCGTCCTGGTCGAGCAGGTCACGCAGGTGCACCACGCCGAGCGTGTCGTCCAGGCCGCTGCGACCCACGACCGGGGCCCGGGTCTGCCCCGACGCGCCCAGCTCCCGCAACGCCTGCGGCGCGGACAACGACGCCGACAGGGTCACCACGTCCCGGCGCGGCACCAGAATCTCCCGCAGGGTCCGCTCGGCGACCTCGAACGCCCCCGAGATGATCATCCGGTGTTCGAGGGTGAGGTTGCGCTGCGCGGCGACCATGTCCCGCAGCTCCTCGGTGGTGACCTCCTCCCGTCGGGCGCGCGGATCACCACCGGTCAGCCGTACCACGGCGTCGCTCGCCCTGCTCAGCAGCCACACCACCGGCCGGGAGACCGCCGACAGCGTGTCCAGCGGTCGGGCGACCAGCAGCGCCCAGCCCTCCGCACGCTGCATCGCGATGCGTTTCGGCGCCAGCTCGCCGAAGACCAGGGTGACGAAGGTCAACAGGATCGTCACGACCACGATCGCGGCCGGCTCGGCCGCCGACCCCAGGAACCCCAGCGGGCCCACGAGCGGCGCGGCGAGGGAGACCGCCGCAGCCGCCGAGGCCAGGAACCCGGCCAGCGTGATACCGATCTGGATCGTGGCCAGGAAGCGGTTCGGGTCGCGGGCCAACTTCGCCAGCACCCGCCCGGCCCGGGAGCGCCGTTCGAGGCGCTGCAACTGGCTCTCCCGCAGCGACACCAACGCCATCTCGCTGCCCGCGAACACCGCGTTGACCAGCACCAACACGAACACAAGCGTGACCTGCACGCCATAGCCGCCCACGGCTGGTTCGACGCCTCCTTCCGCCCGGACCGTCCGGAAACACCAACCGTAGCCCCTGCCGATCCCGGCGGGGCGGGACCGGCGGAACGGGGCAGCGCCGGCTGACGCTCACCACACCCGCGGTTGCCGACCGACGATCTCCGCCCACCTGTGCTTTTCTCGATAGGGCGAGCCGAGGTGATCAACCAAGGACGACGGCGGAGGAGACGAATGCGGACGCGACGATGGGCGGGATCGGCACTGGCCCTCCTGCTGGCTGCCGGTGCCGCCGGGTGTGGCACCGGGAACGAGGACGAGGCGGGTCCGGGCGCGGGACCGGTGGCGACGAGTACGGCGAGCAGTTCTCCCGCCGGGGCCCCCGACCTCGGCGCGGGAGAGGAAGTGGCACGGGGCCTCGACGTACCGTGGGGTCTGGCGTTCCTGCCGGGTGGCGACGCCCTGGTCGCCGAGCGGGACTCCGGTCGGATCCTGCGGGTGGCCGCCGGCGGCGGTGCCCCGCAGCAGGTCGCCGAGGTGGCCGGGGTGGCCGCGGCCGGGGAGGGCGGGCTGCTCGGCCTCGCCGTCTCGCCGGAGTTCGCCACCGACGACCTGGTCTACGCCTACTTCACCGCGGCCGACGACAACCGGATCGTGCGTTTCCGGCTCGGTGGCGGTGCGCCCGAGGTGGTCTTCTCGGGCATCGCCAAGGCGAGCTTCCACAACGGCGGGCGCATCGCGTTCGGCCCCGACGGCATGCTGTACGTCGGCACCGGTGACGCCGGGAACACCTCCAGCTCCCAGGACCCGGCGAGCCCGGCCGGCAAGATCCTGCGGCTCACCCCGGACGGTGACCCCGCACCCGGCAACCCCACCGCCGGCTCCCCGGTCTACAGCCTGGGTCACCGCAACGTGCAGGGCCTGGCCTGGGACGCCGACGGCCGGCTCTTCGCCACCGAGTTCGGGCAGAACGACGTCGACGAGGTCAACCTGATCGAGCCGGGCCGCAACTACGGCTGGCCCGAGGTCGAGGGCGAGGGCGACACGGCGGGTGGCCGCTACACCAACCCGCTGGTCACCTGGTCCACCCGCGAGGCCTCCCCGTCCGGCCTCGCCATCACCGCCGGTACCGCCTACGTCGCCGCGCTGCGCGGTGAACGGCTGTGGGTCGTGCCGCTCGACGGTGACCGGCTCGGCGAGCCGTCCGCCCAGCTCACCGACGCGTACGGGCGGCTGCGCACGGTGCAGGTGGCTCCGGACGGCGCGCTCTGGGTGACCACCTCCAACACCGACGGCCGGGGCGACGTCCGCGACGGTGACGACCGCGTCCTGCGGTTCCCGGCCCGGTGACCCGGCCGTGACCGGTGGGCCCGGCGGGTGACCCGCCGGGCCCGCTGCGGTCCTCGTCGGTGCGGGTGCGGGCGGGGGTCAGCCCTCGGTGCGACCCACCTGTCGGTCCGGCGGTTCGAGGAGGCGTTGCAGCAGCAACAGGCCGCTCTTGAGGTCGGCGCTCCCGTCGAGCAGCCACTGGGTGCTGAGACCGTCGGCCGCCGCGAGGACGAGCGAGGCCGCGTCGGTCAGGGAGATGTCCGACCGGACGCTGCCCGCCGCCTGGCCTTCCGCGAGAAGCGCCGTGATCTCCGCCCGCAGGCCCGTCGGTGTCTCCCTGGGGGCGACCGTCGCGGTCTTCCAGTGGGGCTGGCTCAACGAACTCGTCGGTCTCGACACCACCGGCCCGGTGCTGTTCCTGCTGCCGATCCTGCTCACCGGCATCCTGTTCGGCCTGGCGATGGACTACGAGGTCTTCCTCGTCACGCGGATGCGGGAGGCCTACGTGCACGGGGCGCCGGCGCGCCAGGCGGTCGTCGACGGGTTCACCCACAGCGCCCGTGTCGTGGCCGCCGCCGCCCTGATCATGGTCGGGGTGTTCGCCGGCTTCACCCTCACCGACGACATCATCCTCAAGACCATCGGCTTCGCCCTCGCCGTCGGCGTCCTCGTCGACGCCTTCCTGGTCCGGATGCTCGTCGTCCCCGCCGTCATGCTCATCCTCGGCCGGCGGATCTGGTGGATGCCCCGCTGGATGGAGAAGGTCGTGCCGAGCCTGGACGTCGAGGGCGAGGCGCTCGCCCAGCGCCTCCCGGCAATGGCCCCGACCAGCTCCTGACCGGGCCTGGCGGGTGGCCGGCACCCGCCAGGGCCTCGGGGCCGGCGGCGTCTGCGGCCCCCGCTGAGGTGACGGGGGCGGTGCCGGGCGGGCGTCGCTCAGGTCGCCGGGCGACGGAGGCCGGCGAGGAGAAGGGTGACGACGCCGTCCGCATCGGCGCGGTGGGTCGGGTGGTCGTAGGCCGCGCAGATGCCGTGCAGGGCCACCATGACGGCGCCGGCCCCCACGTCGTCGCGGACGGTTCCGGTCCTGGCGTCGGCCAGGAGGTCGGCGACGGCCTGGTGCAGGGCCTGGCCGCCCTCGGCCAGCGCGCCCGAGCGGGTGGCCATGAGCGTCGCGAGGGTACGGGCGAGGCCCTCGTGGGAGTACAGGTGGTCGACGAAGCCACGGAGGAACGCCTCCAGCGCCTCGTCGGCGGGGAGGGTGGCGCGTAGTTCGCGGGCGCGGTCGCACATCGCGGTGATCTCTTCGCGGTAGACCGCCTCGGCCAGGGCCTCCCGGGTGGGGAAGTGGCGGTAGAGGGTGCCGGTGCCCACGCCGGCCAGCTTGGCGAAGTCGTCGAAGCGCAGGTTGAAGCAGCCGCCGGCGAAGAGTTCGCGGGCCTTGGCGATCAGGGCGTCGCGGTTGCGGCGGGCGTCGGCGCGCAGTGGCTTGGCATCGGTCACGGGGGGCCTCGCAGTTGACAAGTGGAGATTGTCTCCATATTTTCTAAGTGGAGGTCGTCTCCAATTATAGGCTACGAGGTGCGACGTGAAGATCTTGATGTTCGGCCGGGGCGTGATCGGCGCGGCGTACGGGTGGGCCCTGGAACGGGCCGGGCACCACGTCGAGTTCTACGTCCGGCCGGGCCGGGCGGCGGCCTACGGGGAGGCGATCGACCTCGACCTGCTTGACGCGCGGCGACGACCGTGGGGCAAGCGCGTCACCGAGCGATGGCCGGTGCGCTACCGCGAGTCCCTGGAGCCGGACCACGACTTCGATCTGATCGTGCTGAGCGTGCAGCACTACGCCTTCCCGGAGGCCGCGGCCTTCCTGGGGCCGCGTGTGGGCGGGGCCACGGTGCTCGTCTTCAACAACCTGTTGGTCGAGCCGTCGACCGCGGCAGAGCACTTCCCCGCCGACCAGGTGGCCTGGGGTTTCCCCGGGGCCGGCGGCGGTTTCGGCGACGACGGTGTGCTGCGGGGGGCGCTGCTGCCCGTGGTCTTCGCCGGCACTCTCGACCAGCCGCCGACCGAGCGCGAGCGGGCCGTACGGCAGGTGTTCCGCCAGGCGGGGTTCCGGATCCGGGAGACCTCCGACTTCCGTGGCTGGCTGTCGATCCACTTCGCCCAGAACGCGGGCCTGCACACCCAGAGCCTCAAGCAGGGCTCGCTGTCCGGGTGGACGACCGGCGCCGTACGCGAGGCGATCCTCGCCACCCGCGAACTGCTACCGCTCGTCGAGGCCCGGGGCGTCGACCTGCGGCGGCACCGGAGCGACCTGCTGCCCTTCACGGCGCCCCTCTGGCTGGCGGCACCGGCACTCGCCTGGCTGTTCCGTTACTTCCCGCCGGCACGCCGGGTCATGGAGGCGCACGCGAACCCCGAGGAACTGCGCGCCATCTGCCGCGACACCCTGGCGGAAGCTCACCGGCTGGGCGTGGCGGTGCCCCGCCTGGCGGCGGCCGAGCCCTACTTCGCCCGGTCGCCCGACACCGAGCCGGGGCGGTGGCGGCCGGCCCTCGGCTGACCGTCCCGCCCGCCACCGTGCCCCGGGCCCGGAGACGTCAGGCGGTGGGGCCCAGGTGGGTGCTTGCCCACTCCTCGAAGCTGGTCAGCGGGATGTCGAGGGACCGGGCGTACCGGGGGCGGGCGGGCTGGCCCGCGACGTTCAGGTACTCGTGGGAGGCCCCCATGCTCGGCATCCCGGCGGTGAAGGCCTGCTGTTCGGTCATCTCCGGCGCCCGCAGCGGGGTGCCGAGGGCGCGGGAGAGGATCTCGGCGATCTCGGTCATCGACAGGTAGTCGCCGGCTAGTTCCAGTTCCACCCGGTGGAACCGGCTCGGGTCGAGGAAGGCCGCCGCGGCGGCCCGGCCGACGTCCTGCGCGGCGACCAGGGAGAGCCGGGTCTCGGGTCGCAGGACGCTGACCAGCCCGCCCTCGACGCCACGGGGGAAGAGGAAGGCCATCGAGGGGGTGAAGTTCTCCATGAAGAAGCCCGGCTTCAGGTGGGTCCAGCGCGGGAAGTCGGCCGCCCGGAGCCGGTCGGCGATGGCGGCCTTGGCCCCGAGTGGCCCCTCCAGGGCGGACCAGCGACCCTCGGCCCAGCCGGGGATGTCGGTGTGCTGACCCACTCCGGAGACGGAGCTGTAGACGAACTGCGGCACCCCAGCGGCCTTCGCGCTCTCGATGAGGTTCACCCCCTGGGTCACCTCCCCGGCGAAGTCGAAGCCCGTCTGCTCCGTCCAGGCCGGCATCTGGACGGAGAAGACGGCCCGGACCCCCTCGGCGGCCCGGACCAGGGAGTCGCGGTCGTCGAGGTCGCCGGTGACCAGGTCGGCGCCGAGGGCGCGAACCCGCTGGGCCCGGTCGCTGTCCGGGTCGCGGACCAGGGCCCGGACGGGGACGCCCGCCGCGAGCAGGGCCCGGGCGGTGGCCCCGCCCTGCCGGCCGGTGGCACCGGTGACCAGGACGGGCGCGGATGCTGCTGGGGACATGGGGGTGCTCCTCGGGTACGCGGCGAAAACGGCGGGGCCCGCCGTTTCCCGTGAAGGTACGATACGGCGGGCCCCGCCATTTAGGCAACCTCGGAGAGGACGCCATGCCTGACCACCAGCGCGCCGACGCCCGGCGCAACTACGCGCGGATCCTCGCCGTGGCGGAGCGGGAGGTCGCCGCCCACGGCGCCAGCGCCTCCCTCGAACAGATCGCCCGTACCGCCGGGGTCGGCTCGGCGACCGTGCGCCGGCACTTCCCCACCCGGCGGGCCCTGCTGGAGGCGGTCTCCCACACCCGGATCGAGGCCCTGTGCGAACGGGCCCGTGACCTGACCGGCCGGGCCGACACCCGGGCGGCGCTGCTGGCGTGGCTGGACGAGGTCGTCGCGTACTCCGTGTCGGTCCGGGGGTTGGCCGAGGCGCTGTCCTACGACGACGGGGCCGGTGCCGGCCCGGTGCGCCAGAGTTCGTGCGCGGCGGTGCTGGAGGAGGCGGCGGGCCCGTTGCTGCGGGAGGCCGAGCGGGCCGGAGCGGTGGTGGCGGGGGTCACCATCGCCGACCTGATCGACCTGATCGTCGGCATCACCCTGGCCACCGAGCACCACCCGGACCCGGCGACCCGGGCCGACCGGCTGTTCCGGCTGGCCGTCTCGGGGGTGATCCCCCAGCCGACCCACCCGTCCCCCGGCCGGTGAGGGGGCGAGCCCTCGCCGCCCATCGAGCGGCTGGGGTCGACGGAAAGGCGGGGGCGCAACCGCCCCGACAACTCCGGCCGCCCGGTCGCCGGTCGGTCGCTCCCGGCATCGTCTCGGGCGAACCTCGCCCATTGATTGGCGGCGGATTGGACATCCGTCCCCGTTGCCTTTGTGGTCGCCGCCGGGTGGAGATCGCCACGGCGCTCCGGTCGTCCGTCGAACGGAGTAGGCGTCCGACGTCGTTCTTGCCGCCGTGCGCCGAAATGAGCGATCAATCACGGGGGCGGCGTCAGCAGTTCGCCGGTCCTTGCCTCGGTGGGTGTCGAACGGGGTGAACGGGCCGGGCCCGCGCCCCCGTCCCTCGGTCCAAAGAGCACACCCACATCCGAGAACAGCCAAGGTTATTCATCGTTAATAATCGATATATTGGCGATCGGTGGCGTAGTGTGGACCGACAGATCACCCACAGCCAGCGGGGGAGAGACTGGATGGGTCTGCGACTACTCGGGCCGGTGGAACTGATCAATGGTGACCGGTCGCTGAACCTGGGTGGAGCCCGCCAGCGGATCGTCCTGGCGGTATTGGGTCTCAACATCAACCGGGTCGTCCCCGTGGGTCAACTCATCGACGCGGTGTGGGGTAACGACCCACCCACCACCGCCCGAAGCCAGATCCAGATCTGCATCTCCGCGCTGCGTCGGCTCTTCGAGGACGTCGGGCGACCACAGGCGATCAGCACCCGCCCGCCGGGGTACCTCCTCCAACTGGACACCACCGACGTGGACAGCCTCCACTTCGCCGCGCTGGTCGCCGAGGCCCGCCGGCAGGTCGACGCGGGCACCAAGGCCGACGCGGCCCGGACCCTGCGGACCGCCCTCGCCCTGTGGCGGGGCGACCCGCTCTCCGGGGTGGCCAGCGACCAGGTCCAGCGGGCCGCCACCGTGCTGGCGGAGCAGCGACTCGCCGCCGTCGAGGAGCGCATCCAGCTCGACCTCGAACTCGGCGCCCACCAGGAGACGGTCAGCGAGTTGCAGGGCCTCGTCGGGGAGCACCCCCTCCGCGAGCGGCTGCACACCTTCCTCATGCTCGCGCTCTACCGGTGCGGACGCCAGGCCGACGCACTCAAGGCCGCCCGCCACGCCCGCACGGTCTTCGCCGACGAACTCGGGCTGGACCCGAGCGAGGAACTGCAACGCCTGGAACGGGCCATCCTGCAACGCGACCCGGCGCTCGGGACCACCGACGAACGACCGCCGGCCGTCGTACCCCCACCGACCCCGAAGTGGACACCCCCGCCACCACGCGGCGGCCCGATGGTGGTGCTGCCCCGCCAGCTTCCCGCCAGCATCACCGACTTCGTCGGCCGGGAGCGGCAGCTCGACCGGATCTGCCGGCTGCTCGCCCGGGACTCCGACGGCGACCAGGTGACGGGCCACGGCATGCCGATCGTGGTCATCTCCGGCATGGCCGGGGTCGGCAAGTCCAGCCTCGCCATCCGCGCCGCCCACGAACTCAGCGACCAGTACCCCGACGGCCAGCTCTACGCCGACCTGCGCTCCTGGGACCGGCAGGACCACACCGCGAAGCTGCTCGCCCGGTTCCTGCGCGCCCTCGGCATCACCGGCTCGGCCATCCCCGACGGCATGGAGGAACGCGGCGAGCTGTACCGCAGCATGCTCTTCGGCAAACGGCTGCTCCTCGTCCTCGACGACGTCCCGCCCGACATCCAGCTCCTGCCGCTGCTGCCCGGCAGCTCGTCCTGCGCGGTGATCATCACCAGCCGGGTACGCCTCACCGGCCTGCCCGGCGCACGCCTGGTCGACCTCGAACTCTTCGACCTCGCGCAGTCCCTGGAGATGCTGACCGCGCTGGTCGGCCCGGACCGCGTCGCCGCCAGCCGCGACGACGCCGCCGAGCTGGCCACCCTCTGCGGCGGACTGCCGCTGGCGCTGCGCATCACCGGCGCCCGGCTGGCCTCCCGCCCGCACTGGCGACTGGGCGGGCTGGTGCACCGCCTCCGGGATGAGGCGAAGCGGCTGGACGAGTTCGTCCACCACGGCCTCGAACTGCGCTCCAACATGGAGCTGGCGTACCGGGGCCTCGGCGCTGCCGCGCAACGGCTGCTGCGGCTCTGCTCGATGATGCGGGCCCCCGACTTCCCGAGCTGGACCGCCGCCGCCCTGCTGGACAGCAGCACCTTCGAGGCCGAGGACATCCTGGAGGGTCTCGTCGACGCCCAGTTCGTCGACACCGTGCAGTACCCGGACGCCGCCCCGCGCTACCGGCTGCACGACCTGATCCGGGTGTACGCGGCCGAGAAGCTGGCCGAGACGGAGACCGACGAGGAGCGTACGGCGGCGCTGAGCCGGGTGCTCAGCGGCTGGCTGGCCCTGGCGGAGGAGGCGCACCGCAGCACCTACGGCGGCAACTACACCACCCTGCACGGCACCGCCCCCCGCTGGATCATGGACCATGCCGACGCCGTCGCGTACCTCGGTGACCCGGCGCACTGGTGGGAGACGGAACGGCGGGCGCTGATCGTCGCCGTCCGGCAGTCCGCCGACGCCGGCCTGGCGGAGCTCTGCTGGGACCTGGCCCTGACCTCGGTCAGCCTCTTCGAGTCCAAGGGGTACTTCGACGACTGGCGGGAGTGCACCACCACCGCGTACGGCGCCGCCGAGCGGGCCGGCAACCGGGTCGGGATGGCGGCGATGCGGTACTCCATGGGGACGCTGCACATGTTCCAGACCCGGCTCGCCGACGCGGACGCCTGCTTCGGCACGGCGCTGGAGATCTTCACCGCCGAGGGCGTGGAGTACGGCGGCGGGCTGGTGCTGCGCAACGCCGCGCACATCGACCGGCTGCGCGGTGACACCGCGTCGATGCTGGCCAAGTACGCGCGCTCCCTGGAGATCATGCGCCGGGCCGGCGACCGGATCGGCGAGGCGCACATCATGCGCAGCCTCGCCCAGCACCGGATGGACGACGGCGACCACCGGGGCGCGATCGACCTGCTCGACCAGGCCCTGACCATCTGCCGGGAGACCGGTTGCCTGCGCGTCGAGGCGCAGGTGACGCACCGGTTCGCCGAGGTCTACCTGGCCACCGACCAGATCGAGCTGGCCCGGCAGGCCCTGCACCGGGTGCTGCGCATCGTGCGGGACACCGGGGACCGGATCGGCGAGACCCACGCCCTGTACGGCCTGGGCCTGCTCCGGCACCGGGAGGGCCGGCCGGACAACGCGACGATGATCCTCACACACACCCTGGAACGGGCCCGCCAGCTCGGCGAGCGGCTGGTCGAGGCCCGCGCCCGGTACTCCCTCGGCGAGATCGCCCTCGCCACCGGCCGGCTGACCGCCGGGGTGGCGCACCTGCGCGCCGCCCGCGAGCTGTTCGAGCAGCTCGGCTCCACGGTCTGGCACGAGCGGGCCTGCTCGCTGCTGGCCGAGGCGGCCCTGCTCTCCGACGACCCTCCCGACGACGGCGCCGCCCCCGGCCTGACCCGGCAGATCCCCCTTCCGGCGTAGCCGCCCCGACCTCCGACGCCACCGCCCCCGGTGGCCGGCCCACCGACGTGGTCGAGGGGCAGCCCGCCCGGGCTGCCCCTCGACCACGTCGGGTCAGATCACCAGTGGGTGTCCGCCACGCACACCCCCAGCTCCACGCTCCAGTGCGTGTCCTTGGGGCAGACCTCGGTCGCCAGCGAGCTGTCCGCTCCCGCCCCGCCGCCGACGGCGGCGCCGATGCCGAGGATCGCGGCGAGCGCGGCGGTGGCGAGGACAGACGTGACGGTGGTGACGAACGTGCGGGTGACGGACATCTTCGTTCCCTTCGGGGCGTGGTTCCCGCCGTGGCGGTGTGCCATCACCAGACCGTCGGCCGCTATCGAGCCGGCCTCCGATCGTTGTTCGAGATCCGGTCGACGTCGATAGCCCTTCGAAGGCGGCCCGATAGGAACCGCGCCCACCGTGTGGATCGCAGCAGCCGACACGACCACCGGAGGGACCGTCCGATGGACAGCCTCATTCCCCGCTCATGTGCCGATCCGCTCCCGGACGGCGACCCGGTGGACCCGGTCGACCTGCTGGCCGAACGGCTGATGACCGGCGGGACGTCCCCCCTGTCGGTCGACATCTGGGACCGGCTCGGGTGCCCCCCGCCGGCCGGCCCGCACCGGGCGGACCAGGCGATCCGCCACGCCGCGATCCTGGCCGCCCTGGCCGCCCGCCACCTGCTCGGCCCGGAGGTGGTCACGGCCTCGGTCATCGGCCCCCGCCGCGCCGTCCAGCTACACACCCTGATCTTCGCCCGGTACGTCTCCTGGGTGAGCCTCGTGTCGGTCTTCCTCACCGACGGCGCGGCGGCACCGCAGCCGGCGGCTGCCGAGCCGACCGCCCCGGCCGGGCCGTTCCTCGACCCGGGGACGGTCGACGAGCTCGACCTCGCCGGCATCACCCTGACCCGGGCCGCCACGCCGGCGGAGTCCGCCTTCGGGGCGAACCTCGTGGTCGTCATCGGGCCGACCGAGTCGACCGGCGGGGAGCAGCGCCCGGCGCCGCCACTGCACCTGGCCAGGGGCGCGCTCCTGGTCAACGCCTCCGGCCGCGACCTGCCACCGGCCCTGGCCGCCCAGGTCAACACGGTGTTCGTCGACGACCTCTCCCTGGTCGAGCCGGCCGCCGCGCACGGCCTGGCCCGACCGGCGTACGCCCGGAGCCACCCCCAACCGCGCTACCGCCTGGTCGGCGACCTGCGTCAGGTGGTGCTCGGCGAGCGGGCCGGGCGTACCGATCCGGAGCAGGTGCTCCTCGTCGAGCTGTTGAGCAGCGCCCTCCCGGCACCGCGCTGACCAGCGGCGCCCCTCGGACCGCCCCGCCACCGCGCAGGGCAGCAGCACCCCTCACCCACCCCGGTGAGCCCCCTCGACACCGCCGTCCGGCACCCGCCGGCGGCCCGGCGACAAGGAGCCCCGATGTCCCACGAAGCCGAGATCCGGCAGTTCGTCGTCACCGCGTTCGCCCCCGACATCCCCGTCGACCAGCTCCCGGCAGACCTGGACCTGCTGGACACCGGGATCGTCGACAGCCTCGGGCTGCTGCGCCTGATCGCCTGGGTCGGCGACCGCTACCACATCCCGATCGAGGACCAGGACATCTCGCCCCTGCAGTTCAGCTCGGTGGCCTCGATCGCCGCCTTCGTCGAGGACGCCCGCAGCCTCGTCTGAGCCGCCACCCCGCACGACCACCACCGGTACGTCCCCGTCCTCGTGCGCGGCAGCGCACACCTCCGTCACCAGCCGCCAGCGACAGAAGGGCAACCATCATGATCGTCAAGACCAGGTCCGAGGTTCCGGCCGTCGACTGGGGCAACGGCACCAGCTTCCGGCTCCTCGTCGAGCAGGACAAGATGGGCTTCGCCGTCGCCCACACCGTCGTCGCGGCCGGCTCCAAGTCCCCCCTGCAGTACCGCAACCACCTCGAGGCCTGCTACTGCATCTCCGGCCGGGGCCGGGTGATCGCCGACGGCGTCACCCACGAGATCGAGCCCGGCATCCTCTACGCCCTCGACCAGCACGACGAGCACTTCCTGATCGCCGATCCGGAGCAGGACATGGAGCTGATCAGCGTGTTCAACCCGCCGCTGCGCGGCGACGAGCGGCACAACTTCGACGCCAACGGGTTCTCCGAGTACTGACGCGGCCACGGCGCGGGCGGAGCCCGCCCGCGCCGCCCCGGCCCCACCCACCCCCACACGAAGGAGCACCGATGAACGAGTACTTCTCGCTCTCCGAGGAGGTCGCCGACGCGCTGGCCGACCGGCGGCCCGTGGTGGCCCTGGAATCCTCGGGCGTGGTCCACGGCCTGAGCTACCCGCTCAACCTGGACACCGCGCTGGACATCGACAAGACCATCCGGGCCGGCGGCGCGGTACCCGCCCGGACCGGCATCGTCGACGGCCGGTTCGTCGTCGGCATGTCCGAGGAGCAGGTGGCGCTCTTCGCCACCACCCCGGACGTGCCGAAGGTCAGCACCCGCGACATCGGCCCGACGCTGGCCGGCGGCGGCCACGGCGGCACCACCGTCTCGGCCGCCCTGATCGCCGCCGCGCAGGTCGGCATCGACGTCTTCGCGGTGGCCGGCATCGGCGGCGTGCACTTCGGCGCCGAGCGCAGCTTCGACATCTCGGCGGACCTGGTGGAGTTCACCCGGCACCGGATCGCCGTCGTCTGCGCCGGCGCGAAGTCGCTGCTGAACCCGGCGCTGACCATGGAGTACCTGGAGACCCTCGGGGTGCCGGTCGTCGGCTACCGGTGCGACGACTTCCCGGCGTACTACAGCGTCTCCAGCGGCGTCCGCAACCCGCGCCGCATCGACGACCTGACCGAACTGGTCGACGCGATCCGCCTGCACTGGGCGGTCGGCAACGACGGCGGGTTCCTCGTCACCCACCCGATCGACGAGCTGGACGCGCTGCCCGCCGACGAGGTCTACGCGCTGGTCCGCGAGGTCCAGGCCGAGGCGGAGGCGACCGGGGTGCAGGGGCCGGCGATGACCCCGTACATCCTGAGCCGGGTCTCGGCGGCGACCCAGGGCCGTACCGCCGCCGCGAACCGGTCCGTGCTGCTGTCCACCAGCGCCGTCGCCGCCGAGGTCGCCGTCGCGTTGCGGGAGCGGTCGTGACCACCGCGATCCTCTTCGACGTCGACGGCACCCTGGTCGACACCCCGGGCGGGATGACCACCGTCCTGCGCGCGGTCGTCACCGAGCACGGCCGCACCGCCACCGACGAGCAACTCCGTCGTACCGTCGGCCGGTCCCTGGCCGCCTCGTTCGCCACCCTCCTCGCGGTGCCCGCCGACCACCCCGAGGTGGCGCGGGCCGCGAACCGGGCCCGGGAACTGTTCACCGAGACGGTCATCCCGACCGCCGCCCGGCTGGTCTTCCCCGGCGTGGCCGAACTGCTCGCCACCCTGCGGGACCGTGGCCACCCGCTCGGGGTGGTCACCAGCAAGGTACGACCCAGCGCCGTCGAACTGTTGGCCGCCACCGGGCTGCTCGACGCCTTCGACACCCTCGCCTGCCACGGCATGACCGAACGCGGCAAGCCGCACGCCGACCTGGCGCTGCTGGCCGCCGACGCGCTCGGGGTGCCACCCGCGCGCTGCATCGTCGTCGGCGACGCGGTGGACGACGTCCGGATGGCCAACGCCGCCGGGATGACCGCGTTCGGCGTCACCACCGGGGTGGCCAGCCGGATCGAACTCCTGCTGGCCGGTGCCGGCGCGGTCTTCACCGGCCCGGCCACGCTCGGCCCGGCGCTCCTGCTCAGCCCCGCTCCCCGTTCCGTGACCCTCGACCTCAGCCAGAGGTGATCCGACCATGTCCCGCACCACCCGCTCCGCGCCCCTGCCCGGCACGTCGGCGTCCCCCGCCGCCACGCTGGCCATCCTGGCGATCGCCCAGTTCCTGATCGCCCTCGACTACTCCATCGTCTACATCGCCCTGCCCCGCATCGGCGACGAGTTCAGCCTGACCGAGAGCACCATCCAGTGGGTGGTCAGCGGGTACGCCGTCTTCTTCGCCGGCTTCCTCATCGTCGGCGGACGCGCCTCCGACCGGTTCGGCCCCCGCAACCTCTTCGTCGTGGCGATGGCGGCCTTCGGGATCGCCGCCCTCGCCGGCGGCCTCGCCACGGCCCCGGCGCTGCTGCTGGTGGCCCGCGCGGTGCAGGGCATCGCCGCCGCCGCCCTCCAACCGGCGGTCATCGCCCTGATCAACACGTCGTTCGCCGCCGGGCCGGCCCGCAACCGGGCCCTGGGTGTCTGGGGTACGGTCGGCGCCTCCGGCCTGGCCGCCGGAGTGGTGATCGGCGGCCTGCTCAGCACCGTCTCCTGGCGCTGGGTCTTCCTGATCAACCTGCCGCTCGCGCTGATCTGCGCGATGGGCGCGCCCCGGCTGCTGCCCCGGCTGCGGGCCTCGGTCACCGGCCGTGGGCAGCTCAACCTGCCCAGCGCGATCCTGTGCACCGGCACCGTCCTCGCCACCGCGCTCGCCCTGACCTGGGCGTCCAGCCACGGCTGGAGCTACGTCGGCACGCTCGGCGCGTTCGCCGTCGCCGCCGTCGGGCTGGTCGGCTTCGTCCTGCGGGAACGGCACAGCGCCCAGCCGCTGGTCGACCCGCTGCTGCGGCGGACCCGGTCGCTGCTGGTGGGCTGCGGGGCCACCGCGCTCTACATGGCCAGCGTCGGCAACCAGTTCTTCGTCCTCACCCTGTTGTTGCAGCAGTTGCGCGGGTACGGCCCGATCGCGGCCGGCATGGCGTTCCTGCCGATGGCGGTGGCGATCGCGGTGGCGAACTCGGTGGCGGCCCGGATCGTGGCCCGGATCGGCGTCCGGGCGGCGCTGACCCTGGCCTTCGTCGGCAACGCCGCCGGCCTGCTGCTGCTGGCCGCCCAGGTGCACGGCGACAGCTACCTGGTCCACCTGCTGCCCGGCCTGCTGATCACCGGCTTCGCGCACGGCGTCACGTACGTGTCGATGTTCATCGCCGGCACCGCCGACGTGGACGACCGCAACCAGGGCACCGGCAGCGCCCTGATGACCACCGCGCAGTACATGGCCGGGGCCCTCGGCATCGCCGTCCTGGTGCTGGTGCTCGGCACCGACCCGGGGCCGGGCAGCTTCGGCGCGGCGTTCGTCACCACCGCCCTGGCGGCCGGTGCCGGCGCGGTCCTGGCCTGGTTCGGCCTGCCCCGACGCGGAAAGACCGGCAGCACGCCGGCCACCGGCAGCACGTCGGCTGCCGCCACGGGGCCGGTGGCCGACGCCACCCCGGGCGTCGGCGGCGACCCGGCGGCCCTCGGGTACCGGCCGGACCCGGCCGGCGGTGACCGGGCCGACCGGCTGCCGCCCGCGATGGCCGCCCCGGTCGAGGGGAGCCGGCCGTGAGGGCCCCGGCCTGGGTCGCCCAGCTCGGCGTGCTGGTGGTGCACAACGACCCGGTGGTGGAGGCGGAACTGTGGGGCCGGGCCCCCACCGGGGTCACCGTGCACGCCGCCCGGTTCGAGAGCCCGACCAGCACCGGCGCCGAGTACACCGAGGAGACCTGGCAGCGCCTGATCGCCCAGCCGGACGTCCGGCGGGGACTGGTGCAGCTCGGTCAGATGGACCTGACCGCGATCTGCCTCTGCTTCGCCTCGGCGAGCTTCTTCGGTGGCCCCGAGTTCGACGCCGGCTTCGCCGCCGCCGCGACCGACCTGGCCGGAGGCACCCCGGTCTACACCGCCGGGGAGGCGATCCGGGCCGGACTGGCCGAGCTGGCCGTCCGCCGCCCGCTGGTGCTGGTACCGCCGTGGTTCACCGAGCCGACCTTCGCCGCCACCCGGCGGTACCTGGCGGCGGGCGGGTTCGAGGTGGCCGGACTGCTGCACTACCGGCTCGACGACGACTGGGACGGGGTGGCCCGGCACCGGATCTTCGACCGGGGTGGCCGCTGGATGATCGACCCGGACGAGGTCTGCCGGCAGGTCGGTGCCCACTTCCCGGCGGAGGCCGACGGGGTGCTGATCCCCGGCAGCGGGTTCCGCTCCTGGGACGCGGTGGCCCGGCTGGAGGAGACCCTCGGCGTCCCGGTGGTCACCTCCAACCAGGCCTGCCTGCGCCGGCTGTTCACCATCGCCGGTCTCGAACCGGCCGTGCCGGGCGGCGGTCGCCTGGTCGACGCCCACGCCTGACCCGGTCCACCCCGCCGTCGCCCTCCCTCCCCGACCCCACCCCACCGATGCGACGAGGAACGACAGGAGACATGCCGTGCCTACCAGATCGTTCTGCACCGCCTTCACCGAACAGGTCCGCCGCACACCGGACGCCCCGGCGCTGTCCTGGGCCGGCCGCGAGATCAGCTACCGGGACCTGGCCCACCGGGTCCAGGACGCGCGGGAGGCGCTGGCCGCCCTCGCGTTCGCCCCGGCACACCCGCTCTGCGTCCCGGCGGCGAAGTCCCCGGAGACCATCGCGCTGCTGATCGCCGCGTTCGAGGCGGACCGTCGGGTGCTGCTGCCCTCGGCGTCCCTGGGAGCGGAGGCGCTCACCCGGCTCTGCGCCCAGGTCGGTGCCCCCCACATCCTGCGGGCCACCGCCACCGGCCTGACCGTCCGCACCAGCGGGGCCCCGGGCCGCCCGCTGCCCGGCCCCGGCCTGCTGCTCACCACCTCCGGCTCGACCGGTACGCCGAAGGTCGTCGACCTGGCCGCCGAGGGGGTGGACGCGTTCCTCACCTGGGCGGCCGGCACCTTCGGTATCGGGGCCGCCGCCCGGGTGCTCAACTACGCGCCGCTCAACTTCGACCTGTGCCTGCTGGACGTCTGGGCCGCGCTCGCCAGCGGGGCCCGCGTCGACCTGGTCGACCCGGAACGGGCTGCCGAGGGCGCCTGGCTGACGGCGTTCTGCCAGGACCGGCAACCGACCGTGGTGCAGGCGGTCCCGCTGTTCTTCCGGCTGGTCACCGAGGCCGGCGGCCGGTTCCCCGGCGTCCGGGAGGTGCTGCTCACCGGGGACGTGGTGCCACCGCCCCTGCTGGACCGGATCGTCGAGGCGTTCCCGAACGCCCGGCTGTGGAACGTCTACGGCTGCACCGAGACCAACGACAGCTTCCTCCACCGGATCGACCCGGCCGACGCGTCGACCCGGAACGGCCTGCCGATCGGCCGCCCCATCACCGGCGTCGAGGTCTGCGTGGTGGACGCCGACGACGCGGAGCTGACCGGCGCGGGCAGCGGGGAGCTGGTGGTCCGGACGCCGTTCCGGGCCCGGGGCTACCTGGACGCCCGGCTCGACGGCCAGCACTGGCGGGACGGCTGGTTCCGCACCGGCGACCTGGTCCGGCGCGACGCCGACGGCCTGTTCCACCTCACCGGTCGCAACGACCACCAGGTCAAGGTGCGCGGCGTCCGGACGAACCTGCAGGAGGTGGAGCAGGTGCTGCTCGCCCACCCCGAGGTACGCGAGGCCGCCGTGCTCGCCGTCCCCGACCCGGACGCCGGCACCGTCCTGCACGCGGTGGTCCGCCGGACGGTGGCCTCCGAACTCAACGGGCTGCATCTGCGGCTGCACTGTGCCGCCGCGCTGCCCCGTACCGCGATTCCCCGCGCGTTCGAGGTACTCGACGAGGCGTTGCCCCGGACGTCCACCGGCAAGGTCGACCGCACCGTCCTGCGCGAGCGCCGGCACCCGGCGCTGGCCGGATCCACCGGAGGAGGACCGACATCATGATCAACTGGACCGAGGAGCAGCGCGAGCTGCGCGCCCTAGCCGAGGAGCTGGGCGCGGCGGCCGGGGAGGGACACCTCACCCGCGACGCCGACCGCGAGTTCGGCCACGCGGGATGGAAACTGATCCGCGAGACCGGCCTGCTGGGCCTGCCGTTCGACGAGCGGTGGGGCGGGCTCGGCCAGGACCTGCCCACCACCATGTACGTGCTGGAGGGCCTCGGGTACGCCTGCCGCGACGGCGGGTTCAGCTTCTCCGTCTCCACCCACGTGGTGAGCACCGGCGTACCCCTGCAACGCTTCGGCTCGGCGTACCTCAAGGACCGCTACCTGACCCGGGTCAGCGACGGGTCGGTCATCGGGGCGCACGCGATCACCGAGCCGTCCGGCGGCTCCGACGTGATGGCGATGCGCACCACCGCCGTCCGCGACGGCGACGACTACGTCCTCAACGGCAGCAAGGCCTTCGTCACCAACGGCCCGATCGCCGACGTGATCGTGGTCTACGCGCTGACCGGCAAGCGGGGCAGCCCGGCCGCCCTGACCGCGTTCCTGGTCGACCGGGACACACCGGGCCTGGTGGTGGGGCCACCGGTGGCGAAGATGGGGCTGAGCACCTCGCCCTTCTCGGAGCTGTTCCTCGACGACTGCCGGGTCCCGGCGACCAACGTGGTCGGCTCGCCCGGCGCCGGATTCCTGGTCATGGACCACGTCATGAAGTGGGAGATCCTCTGCTCCTTCGTGATCAACGTCGGGGAGATGCAGCACCGGCTCGAACGCTCCGTCGAGTACGCCCGCTCCCGCACCCAGTTCGGCCAGCGGATCGGCGCGTTCCAGTCGGTGTCGAACCGGCTCGCCGACATGCACATCGCCGTGGAGACCTCCCGCAAGTGGCTCTACGACACCGCGCAACGGCACGCCAACGGCGAGAACGTCACCTTCGACGTCGCCGCCAGCAAGTTGGTCACCAGCGAGAACAACGTCGCGTCCGCGCTCGCCGCCGTGCAGATCTTCGGCGGCTACGGCTACACCAGCGAGTACGGCCTGGAGAAGGACCTGCGCAACGCCGTCGCCGGAACGATCTACTCCGGCACCTCGGACGTCCAGCGTCAGCGCATCGCCCGCATGCTCGGCCTCTGACACCCCCGCCCCCGCGCATCACATCCCTTCCTGGAGGACCCGCACGATGTCCACGCCACTCGTCGACACCACCCTGCTCGACCCCACCGAGTTCCTCGACCACGACTCCGCCGTCGTCCGCGACTTCGTCGCCCGGACGCTGCCCGACGGCGGCGCGGAGCTGACCCCGACCGAACGGGCCGTCGCCCTCTACTACGCCGTCCGCGACGGCATCCACTACGAGGTGTACGGGGCCGACCTGTCCCGCCACGGCCTCAAGGCCAGCTCGACGATCACCCGGGGCATGGGCTTCTGCGTGCACAAGTCCATCGTGTACGCCGCCGCGGTGCGCGCGGTGGGCGTCCCCAGCCGGATCTACTACGGCGACGTCCGCAACCACCTCGCCTCGCCCCGGCTGGAGGAGCTGATGGGCGGCAACCTGTTCACCTTCCACAGCCTGACCACGGTGCTGCTGGACGGGCGCTGGGTCCGGGCCACGCCGGTGTTCAACAAGATGCTCTGCCGGCTCTACCGGATCAAGCCGCTGGAGTTCGACGGCCGGACCGACTCGATGTACCACCCGTTCGACGACGAGGGACGCCGGCACATGGAGTTCCTCCACGAGCACGGCGAGTTCGACGACGTCCCGTACGACCTGGTGGTGGGCGGCATCCGCACCAACCACCCCAAGCTCTTCGCCAGCCAGCACACCACGGCCCGGGGCTCCCTGGTGGCCGACGCGACGACCCCGGGAGGTGTCTGATGAGCCCGCTGCCCCGGGGCCGGCACGACCCGGCCCCCCGCGACCAGGTCGACCTGGAACTGGTCGTCCCGGCGTTCAACGAGGCGGCCCGGCTGCCCGCCACCCTCGCCGAGGTGACCGGCTTCCTGACCGACCAGCCCTGGCGGTCCCGGGTGGTGGTGGTCGACAACGGCAGCACCGACGACACCGCCACCATCGTGGCCGCCCGGGACTGGGCCACCGAGGTGGTCGTGGTCGGCTGCTCCCGACCCGGCAAGGGCGCGGCGGTCCGGCGGGGCATCGCCGGCAGCGCCGCCCGGTACGTCGGATTCATCGACGCCGACCTGTCCACTCCGGTACCGACCCTGAGCCGCGCGGTGGCCGAGCTGGAGGCGGGCGCGGTGGCGGCCATCGCGTCCCGGCACGCCCCCGGCGCCGCGTTGGCCCGCCCCCAGCCGGTCACCCGCCGGCTCGGCGGCGCGGTGTTCCGGGCCATCGCCCGCCGACTCGTCCCCGGCGTGCACGACACCCAGTGCGGGTTCAAGATCTTCGAGCGGTCGGCCGTGCAGTGGGCGCTGCGCCGCTGCCAGGTCAGCGGCTTCGCGTTCGACGTGGAACTGCTGCGCCGGATCCACCGGGCCGGCGGCCGGATCGCCGAGGTCCCGGTCACCTGGACCGACGACGAGCGGTCCACGTTCCGCCCGGTGCGCGACGGCCAGGCGGCCTTCGCCGACCTGTTCCGCCTCTACCGGGCCGACCTGTTCGACACCGCTCGGGCGGGTGCCCGGTGAGCCCGCGCCGACCGGCCCCGACCGGCCGCCAGGTGCTGGTGATGAGCCGGTACGACATCCGGCACCCGCACGCCGGCGACGCGGAACGCTACCTGTACGAGATCACCCGCCACTGGGTGGCGGCCGGCACCGAGGTCACCTGGGTGACCCCCGGAGCGCCGGACGCCCCCACCGCGCAGACCCTCGACGGGATCCGGCTGTACCGGGCCGGCCCGCTCGGTACCGTCGCCCGGCTGGCCCGCGACGGTGGCCGGTTCGACGTCGTGCTGGACGCCACCGGCGGATCGACCGACGGCCTGCCGCGCGGCGCCGGCCGGTCGGTACCGGTGATCGAGGTGCTGCACCGGGTTCCCCGGCAGCCCGCCGGCCGGCTGGGGCGGTTCCTGGCCGGCCGGCGGAGCCGGACCGAACGCGCCCGGGTGGCGCTCTCCCCCTCGGCCCGGCACGACCTGCGCCGCCGGCACCGCCTCCAGGGCCCGATCTTCGTCGTGCCACCCGGCACACCGGCCCCGACCCGGGCCGGCGGGGAACGGGCCGCCGTCCCGACCATCGTGGTCGACGTTGACCTGGTCGCCGAGGAACGGGTCGACCTGCTGCTCGGGGCGCTGCCCGCCGTCGCCGCCGCCCTGCCCGGCCTCCGCGTCGAGATCCTCGGCACCGGCCCCGACCGGGACCGGCTGCGCCGGCTCACCGGGGACGCGCGGCTGGCCGGCACGGTGACCCTGCACGGCCGGGCCACCGACGACGACCGGGACCGGTGGTGGCGCCGCGCCTGGCTGACCGTCTCCACCGCCGACGGCGGGGGGTGCGGCTCCCGGCTGCTCACCGCCGCCGCGTACGGGGTGCCGAGCGTCGTGCTGGCGACATCGGGTGCCCGCGACTTCGTCCGGGCCGGTCGCACCGGGCAGGTCGCCGAGTCCTGCGACCAGCTTCCGGCCACGCTGACCGGGTACCTGACCGACCTGCGCGACGAGGAGGTTGCCGACCGGGCCGCCGAGACGTGCCGCTCCTGGGCCGGCCGTTTCACCTGGGAACGCAGCGCCGCGCTCCTCGCCGGTGTGGTCGAGCACGAGATCCGGGTCGCCGGGTCCGACCTGGCCCGACGCCGGTCGGCCCGCTCCGACATCGCCACCCTGGTGCGGTTGCCCGAGGGCGGGTCGGTACCGGCCGGCTCGCTGCGCCCCACCGACGAGGTCGTGGCAGCGGACGGGCAGGTCAGCGTCCTGCTCAACGGCTGCGACGAGGTCGACGCGGTCGGCGTGCTGGCCCGCCTCGGCATCACCGGGGCCCGACTCCGCCTGGCCGGGCACGACGACCTGCTGGCCGGTCCACACCCCCTCCCGCCGGCGCTCGCCGGCCCGTCCCACCGCCGACCACTCGCCTACGACAGGGGCTGACCATGCAGACGACAGACCTCCGGAGCATCCGCCCGAGCCGCGCCCTCGGCCTCGGCACGGCGGCGGCGGTGGTGGTGACCGCCCTCGCGTTGGCCGTGCTCGCCGAGGCGATCTTCACCCGGGATCCGTACTGGGCGCTGCGCTGGACCGTGGACCTCAAGGTCTACCTGGCCAGCGGCGAGGCCGTCCGGGACGGCACCTCGCTCTACGACGTCGCGATCCAGAACCCGATGTACGGGCCGATGCCGTACCTCTACCCGCCGTTGACCGCGATCCTGTTCTTCGTACCGCTCTCCCTGCTGCCCATCGGCGCGGCGAGCCTGGTGTGGAACACCGCGTCGCTGATCGCCCTGGGCGCGGTCGCCTGGCTCGCGCTCGGTGTCGCCGGGGTCCGCACCCCGCGCACCCGGGCCGCGCTGACCCTGGTCGTGCTGCTGGCGGCCACCTGGCTGCTCCCGGTCCGGATCCAGCTCATCGCCGGTCAGATCAACATGTTCCTGCTGCTACTGGTCCTGCTCGACTTCCGGGGGTACGCAGGCCGGTGGCGCGGGGTGGGCATCGGCATCGCCGCCGGCCTCAAGGTCACCCCGCTGATTTTCATCGGCTACCTGGTGGTGACCCGGCAGTGGCGGGCCGCCGGCACCGCGCTCGCGGCCTTCCTCGGTACGGTGCTCGCCGGCTTCGTGCTGCTGCCGGCGGACGCGGCCCGGTACTGGGGTGGCCTCGTGCTGCACTCGTCCCGGGCCGGTGGGGTCTGGGACACCCCGAACCAGTCGGTCGCCGGAGCGCTGTCCCGGGCGGTCAACAGCACCCAGTTCGCGTCCTGGTGGCTGGTGGTCCTGGCGGGGCTGGCGGTGTTCGGCCTCGCGGTGGCCTGGTACGTGCACCGGCACGGCTCGGACTTCCTCGGCTTCTCGGCCGCCGCCGTCACCGGCCTGCTGGTCTCGCCGGTGAGCTGGGAACACCACTGGGTGTACGTGATCCCCCTGCTGGTCTGGCTGGCCGTGCGGGCGTACCGGACCCGTTCCGTCGGTCTGGCCGTGGCGACGGCGGCGCTGGTGACGGTCTTCTCGGTGCGGGTCTTCTCGCTGCTGGGCATCGAGGAGTCACCGCCGGCCCCGATGGCCCTGGCCGGCTGGGAACAGGTGATCGCGGCGCTGTTCCCGCTGACCGGCCTGCTGCTGCTCCTGGCCGGGCCGCTCTGGGTCCGGCGGACCAGTCCGGTGCCGGCCGCCCAGCGGGTCGCCCGACGCCCGGTCGCCGAGCCGGCCCGGGCCCCGGCCCTGTCGGCCTGAGCCTGGTCGGACGATGCTGCGGGGGACGAACCGTCGTCCCCCGCACCGTCGCGTCCCGGTCAGGTCGGGGAGCGGTGCCGTTCCGGACGACCAACGATGTCGTCCTCCGCCTGGTCCCGTCCTGGTCAGTCCGGCGGGGGTGCGGCGGTGCTGTCCCGGACGACCAACTCGGCGGGGAGCAGCACGTGGTCCGCGGTGACCGGCCGGTCGCCGCGGGTGTCCCCGATCGCCCGGGCAAGGGCCGCCGCCGCCACCCGGCCCTTGGCCTGGACGTCCTGCCGGACGGTGGTCAGTGCGGGGCGGAGCTGCGCGGCCAGCGGGTTGTCGTCGAAGCCGACCACCGACAACTCGTCGGGGACGCGGATGCCGAGATCCTCGGCGGCTTGCAGGACACCGTGGGCGACCGCGTCGGAGAAGCAGAGGAGCGCGGTGGGCCGGTCGGGCCGGTCCAGCAGCAGCCGGGCCCCGGCCTTCGCCTGCTCCAGGTTGGCGCCGCCCTGACGGGCCATCAGCGGGGTGATGCCGGCCGCGTCGAGCGCGTCGCGCCACCCGAGCAGTCGCTGCTTCGAGGCGTGCCCGTCGACCGTGAGCTCCTCCGGCGTGACCAGGCCGTGGGTGCCGTGCAGCCCGGACAGCAGCAGCCCGACCCGGCGGTGCCCGAGGTCGATGAGGTGCTGGGCGGCGGCCCGCGCGCCGGACCGGTCGTCCACGTTGACCGCCGGGATGCCCTCCACCGGGTCCTGGTCGATGTAGACCAGGGGCAACCTGCGGCGGGAAAGGTACTGCACGGCGGTCGACGTCGGGTCGCAGGAGTAGACCAGCGCGCCGTCGATCGCGACGTCCCGCGCGGGGATGACCGCGCCGTCGTCGGACGAGGTCAACAGGGTGAGCGCCAGCCCGGTCGGGCCGAGTTCCTCGGCGATCGCGCCGAGGAAGCTGGTGGCGACCAGGTCGGTGAAGGCGAAGCGGAGCGAGGAGGTCAGCACGATCCCGACGGCACCGGTGGTGCCCTTGGCCAGGGCCCGGGCGGCGGGATCGGGACCGACGTAGCCGACTTCCTGGGCGGCGGCGAGAATCCGCTCGCGGAGCGCCGCGGAGAGTTGATCCGGCTTGGAGAACGCGTTCGACACGGTCATCCGACTCACGCCGACACGATCGGCGATCGTCTGCAGGGTCACTCGTGGCGCCACGTCACCACCGGTCGCTGGATCTGCGTCCGCCGCCGACGACCAGGAAACGTCGCCGACGGCGGAATGGTCTTTTCGTGTACGGGTGCAGCCTGGGCCGGATGGGATTGCCGGGCCGGGCCGGACTGCGGCGGCTATCGATCGATCATTGTTGCTGGTCGCAGCCTATCAAACGGCGGGCCGGGTCGGCCGGACCGCGTCGGCCGCGCGGGAGAGGCCGCGGGCGAGCGCCTCGCGGACGGCCCGGGTGCGCTGCGGCTTCTCCACGTGCGGGACCACCGGGGCGTTGGGGCGGGCGCTGTTGAACTCGTAGTTGACGTCGTTGATGGCGGTGGTGAAGGCGGCGGGCATTTCCATGACGATCATCTCCTGACGTCCTCGGCGCTTCTTTCTGTACCGATACAGTAACCCGGCCGTCTGTACCGGTCAAGAGGGATTCCTTGACCGGTACAGACGGAAGTCGGGTGTCGTTCG
Source organism: Micromonospora rosaria (assembly GCF_001567585.1). Taxonomy (GTDB): domain Bacteria; phylum Actinomycetota; class Actinomycetes; order Mycobacteriales; family Micromonosporaceae; genus Micromonospora; species Micromonospora rosaria. Next base: position 20,240 of record NZ_LRQV01000010.1, on the reverse strand, counting down.
GGTGCGCCGGGTGCCGCCGCGCCTCGGTCTCGTCGGAGTGGTGGCAGAGGACCGACGGGGTCACCGGCTGCCAGCGCCGGTGACCCCGTTTTGGCTGCGGTCCGTCGCCCGGCGGTGGTTCCGCCCTCCGCCGGGCGACGGGCGGATCAGAGGTAGATCACCCGACTGCGGCGGTCGGCGGTGACCTCGTCCAGGCCGGCCGCGTCGAGGTCCACGTAGAGCTCGAGCAGTTGCACCACCGGGTCGAGGTTCACCCCCACCGGGAGCGGAAGCTTGACGGTCTGGTCGTTCAGCCGGTTCGGCGATGTGGAGGAGTCCCACTGCGCGCGGACCACGCTGCCGTCCGGGCAGGTCGCCTCGATCTGGGCCCGCAGTATCTTCGGGGTGCCGGTGGCCGTGATCTCCGCGGTGAACGACCCGGTCGCGGGGTCCTTGGTGACCGAGAGCTTCACGCCGCCGACCACCTGCACCAGGGCGCCGATGGCCAGGGCGCGCACCGCGAAACTCAGCGTGCGGGTCGGCACCCCGTCCGACGTGGTGAAGGTCGGGCTGGGGGCCATGAAGAGCTCGCCGTTGGTGAAGGCCTGGAGGTCGGCCTGGCACTTGTACAGGCCGTTCTTCCCCAGCTGCTGGTACACGCTGGTGTTCGACGCCGGCAGCGACTGGGTCAACGTGTAGCAGAGTCCCACGTCGTCGCCGGAGACGTTGTGCGCGTAGAGGTCCGGTCCGCCTCCGATGTCCAGCATCTGGAACTGCACGCCACCGACCTGGTACGGGCCGGTCGCCTGCCCCTGCTTCGCCAGCAGGAGCATCGGCAGGATGTTCGCCGCCACGCCCGCCACCTGCACCAGGGAGCCCAGCCAGTCGTCGAGCCCGGCCAGGACAGCCGGTGCCGGCTTCGCCGGTGCGGGGTCGGGAGCCGCCGTCGCACTGCCCGGTGCGACCAACCCGACCGTCGCGGCGGCACCGCCGAGCACGGCCGCGCCCCGCATCACGTCCCGGCGGCTCATCGACCGACGCCGGTTCTGTTCGTCCTGCATGTGCGACCTCCGCATCCGGCTGTGGTGTGCCATGAGGCTGGCATCGGCCACCTCCACACCAAGGGTGCCCGTCACGCTACTCGCCGTAGATATCGAAGTCCATCCCTGTGTTCGGGTGGTTGGAAGGCTCAGATTTCCCTGCTGACCAGGGCTTTCAACGCGATCGAGGCAAAACAGAAGAGGACCATCGGCAGGCGGCAGAGGCACTAGCTTGCCGACATGACCTGTGAAGCCTGGTTGGCGCAGACCCGCGCCTCCTACGACACGGTCGCCGCCAGCTATGCGGACCTGGTGCGCGACCTCCTGGCCACAACGCCCCACGAACGAGCGGCGCTCGCACTCTTCGCCGACATCGTGCACGCCGCCGGTGGTGGGCCGGTCGCGGACGTGGGCTGTGGGGCCGGGCGCATCACCGCCCACCTCCACGACCTCGGCATCGACGCCTTCGGCATCGACCTGTCACCCCGGATGATCGAGGTCGCGCGGCGCGATCATCCGGGTCTGCGGTTCGAGGTGGGCTGCATGACCGACCTCGATCTGGCGGACGCCTCGGTCACCGGTCTGGTCGCCTGGTACTCGCTGATCCACGTCCCCGACCACCGGGTCGGCGCGGTCCTGGCGCACTTCCGGCGGGTGCTGCGTCCCGGTGGGCCGTTGCTGCTCGGCTTCCACGTCGGCAACGAGTCACGACTCAAGACGCAGGGCTATGGCGGCCACCCGATGCACGTCCACGTCCACCGTCGTCAGCCCGCCCAGGTGGCGACCTGGCTGCGCGACGGCGGGTTCACCGTCGAGGCTCAGACGACTCTCACCTCGGCCGAAAGCTCGCTCGGCGCGATCATCCTCGCCGCTGCCACCTGAAACCGCCGGGTACGGGTGCGGACCCGCGCGCTACGCCCAGGTTGCGGTGTCCGGGTCGATGCCGTGGGCGCGGGCGCTGGCGTCGATGACGCGACGGAGCCAGCGGGCGAGGCCGGGGCGGATGCCGTCGTAGTGGGCGGCGAAGGCCGGGTCGGCCTCGTACCTGCGGCCGAGGCAGACCTGCATCTGCCTGCTGAGCGGGAAGTACGACGAGGCGAAGACGTCGCGGTGCCGCTCGACGAGGTGGTTCGCCTCCGGGCTGCCCGGTGCGACGCCGGCGTCCATCGCGTCGGCGAGGGCGCGGTCGAGGCTGGCGACGGCGTCCGAGATGGCCTGCCACTCCTGTGGGCCACGGGTGGCGGAGCGTTCGGCGTACTGCGACCACTGTGCCGTGTCGCCGTAGCGCTGGCGGGCCTGGGCGGGCCAGTCCGGGTTCCACCCCGGGCCGAAGATCGCGGCCTGCTGCTCGACGGTTAGCAGCAGGCCGCGCTCGTGGGCGTCGATCATCCGGTCCAGCCCGGCGCTGAGCTGCCGGAGGCGGTCGATCCGTTCGGCGACCTGGGCCCGCTGCGCCCGCAGCGCGCCGGGCACGTCCGCGGCCGGATCGTCCAGGACGGCCCGAATCCTGTCCAGGCCCAGACCGAGTTCCCGGTAGACGACGATGCGGTGCAGACGTTCCAGGTCCGCAGCCGTGTAGAGCCGGTACCCGGCGGTCGTGCGCAGCGACGGTCGCGCCAGACCGATCTCGTCCCAGTGGTGCAGCGCGCGGACCGTCACGCTCAGATGCGTCGAGACCTGACCGACGGTCAGGCCGTCGGCGTCGGCGGCATCAGGCATGCCCCTCATTGTCGTCGCGCCCGGCGGCCGGTGGGGTGATCCCGATGGCCGCGAGGTTCCGCGCCTCCTGGCTGGCCGGGTCGAAGGGCTTCGCCGCGGTGAAAACGATCCGTGCCTTCTCGGGGGTGATCACCTCCACGTCGCGGGTGTTCCAGGGCGTGTCCCGGGGGCCGTCGACCGAGTCCGGGCGTACCGCACGACAGGCCTCGACAAGCGGGTCGACCTGGCTGAGCACGCACGCGAAGCTGACGCTCATCGCCGGCGGCTGCTCCGCACCGGTCGCCGCCGAGACGAGGAGCACGTCCTGGAACGCCCACCGGCGCAGGTGCACGAGCGTGCCGGGGATGCCGAACAACTCGAAGAACCCGAGCCCCCGGGTCCAGAAGTCCACCGACGTCGCCAGGTCGCCGGTGGGGATCGTCACGAAGGCGGGCATGCCGTAGATGCCCCGGAACGGCTCCGGGGCGACCGCGTCGGGGCCGGGCGCGGGCACGGGACTCATCTCGAACGCGTCGTAGTGGTCGTTCATGCACCCACCCTCCAGCCTCACGCGACGTGAGGGTCAAGCCGGAGCGGGGAGGGCCGAAACGGGGCGGGCAAAAAGAAAGGCAAGGAGACGAACTCCTTGCCACTCTTAATGTATAGCGCACCCGGGGGCTTGCGGCAAGGCCCGGGTCGTACCGCAGAATCGTCCGCCGACGAATGGTCGGAGGCACCGGCCGAATCATCGGGGGAAAGGCGACCAGCAATGAGGACGTGTTCGACACGAGGCGCGACAGCGCTCAGGACGTCGACAATTCGACCGGCCAATACGGGACAAGGGAACGTGGCGGTGTCGCGATGACAGTTCCGTACGTCGTGGATCTGGCCGAGGCCGACGGGACGCAGGTCGCGGTCGTCGGCGGCAAGGGGGCGGGCCTGGGCGTGCTGTCGCGGATCGACGGCATCCGCGTGCCGGCCGGCTTCTGCGTGACGACCGACGCCTACCGGCGGATCATGGCGGACGCGCCGTCGCTCGACGACCAGCTCGACCAGCTCTCGCGTCTGGGCCCGGACGACCGGGAGGCGGTCCGCACACTCAGCGCGGACATCCGCCGGACCATAGAAGGGGTCGCCATCCCCGACGAGATCGCGGCGGCGGTCACCCGCGCACACGCGCAGCTCGGCGAGGGGGCCGCCTACGCGGTCCGCTCCAGCGCGACGGCGGAGGACTCGCCGACGGCCTCCTTCGCGGGCCAGCAGGACAGCTACCTGAACGTCGTGGGCCCGGCGGCGCTCCTCGCGCACCTCAGCCGGTGCTGGGCGTCGCTGTTCACCGAGCGGGCGGTGACCTACCGCCAGCGCCACGGCATCGACCACCGGTCGGTCCAGATGGCCGTGGTCGTCCAGCGGATGGTCTTCCCGGCGGCGGCCGGCATCCTCTTCACGGCCGACCCGGTCACGGGCAACCGCAGGGTCGCCACCGTGGACGCCAGCTTCGGCCTCGGCGAGGCCCTGGTCGCCGGCCTGGTGAACCCGGACGTGTTCACGGTGCGCGACGGCGAGATCGTCACCAGGACGATCGCCACCAAGCAGCGGGCCGTCACCGCCCTGCCGACCGGCGGTACCCGGGAACAGGTGATCGAGCCGGCGCGACAGCGGCAGCCGGCCCTGACGGACCCGCAGGTCGTACGGCTCGCGCAGCTCGGCCGGCGGATCGAGGCCCACGTCGGTTCACCCCAGGACATCGAATGGTGCCTGGTCGACGACGACTTCCAGATCGTCCAGAGCCGGCCGATCACGACCCTCTTCCCCGTGCCGGCGGTCGATGATCAGGACGACCACGTCTACGTCTCCGTCGGCCACCAGCAGATGATGACCGACCCCATGAAGCCCCTGGGGCTCTCGGTGTGGCGGCTGACGGCCCTGGCACCGATGCACGAGGCCGGCGGGCGGCTCTTCGTGGACGTCACCCCGCGCCTGGCCTCGCCGGCGAGCCGTGCCGCCCTCCTGGAACTGATGGGCAGGTCCGATCCGCTGACCAGGGACGCCCTGGAGACCATCCTCGACCGGGGCGACGTCGTCCCGTCGACCCCGCACGAGGGGGCCGGCGGCCCGCCCGGTGGCGCGCCCGGCGGGCCGGGCGGTGGCGCGCCCGGCGGCCCGCCCGCGCCGATCGAGGCCGACCCGGGCATCGTCACCGAGCTGATCAGGCGTACCGAGGCCTCCGTCGCCGCCCTGCGGCGCGCGATCCGGACCAAACACGGACCGGCGCTGTTCGACTTCCTGCTGGAGGCGTTCGAGGAACACCGACGGGCCCTCGCCGACCCGCTCAGCATGCAGGCGATCATGGCGGGGATGGAGGCCACCTGGTGGCTCAACGACAACCTGTGGGAGTGGCTCGGCGAGAGGAACGCGGCCGACACCCTCACCCTCTCCGCCCCGGGCAACGTCACCTCGGAGATGGGGTTGGCGCTCCTCGACGTCGCCGACGTGATCCGCCCGTATCCGGAGGTGGTGGCGTTCCTGCAGAAGGTCGAGGACGAGACCTTCCTGGACGGACTGCCCCACATTCCGGGCGGAGCCGAGGCGCGCGTCGCCATCGGGGCCTACCTCGACCGGTACGGCATGCGCTGTGTCGGCGAGATCGAAATCACCCGGCCCCGGTGGAGCGAGCGCCCCAGCACGCTCGTACCCGCGATCCTCGACAACGTCCGGAACTTCCCGCCGGGTGCCGCCGCTCGCCGCTTCGAGCAGGGCCGGCACGCGGCGGAGAAGAAGGCGCAGGAGGTGCTCGCCCGCCTGCGGGCCCTGCCCGACGGCGAGCAGAAGGCCCAGGAGACCGCCCGGATGATCGACCGGGTCCGGACCTTCGTCGGGTACCGGGAGTACCCGAAGTACGGCATCGTCAGCCGCTACCTCGTCTACAAGCAGGCGCTGCTGGCGGAGGCCGAGCGGCTGGTGCGCAGCGGGGTGCTCCGGGAGCGGGAGGACGTCTTCTTCCTCACCGTCGAGGAGTTCCACGAGGTGGCGCGCACGCACCGGGTGGACGACCGGCTCATCGACCGGCGCAGGGACGAGTTCCGGTCGTACCAGGCGCTCACGCCGCCCCGGGTGCTCACCTCCGACGGTGAGGCCGTCAACGGGTCCTACCGCCGCGACGACGTGCCGGCCGGTGCCCTGGTCGGCCTGGCGGTCTCCGCCGGCACCGTCGAGGGCCGGGCCCGGGTCGTCCTGGACCTGGCGCAGGCCGACCTCGAACCGGGCGACATCCTGGTCACCGCCTACACCGACCCCAGTTGGACGCCCCTCTTCGTCGCCGTCGCCGGGCTGGTGACGGAGGTGGGGGGCCTGATGACCCACGGCGCGGTGATCGCCCGGGAGTACGGCCTGCCGGCCGTGGTGGGCGTGGCGCAGGCCACCCGGCTGATCCGGACCGGGCAGCGGATCCGCCTGCACGGCACCGACGGGTACGTCGAGATCCTGCCCTGACCCACCACCCACCGCCGCGACACCCACGGCACCTGCGGTCAGGCGGACGCGGGCTGGCGCGGTGGCGGTGCGGTGGACGTGGCCGGCCCGACGTCGTAGCCGGCGGCCTGGAGGGCGAAGAGTTCGGCGTACCGGCCGCCGGTGGCGACCAGCTCGTCGTGGGTGCCGGCTTCCACGAGGCGACCCTGGTGCAGGACGTAGATGCGGTCGGCGTGGCGGACGTTGGCGAGCCGGTGGGTGATGAGGATGGTGATGGCGTGGCGCTGCCGGTCGCGGATGGCCTGGAAGAGGGCGTCCTCGGCCCGGGGGTCGAGGGCGGAGGACGGTTCGTCCATGATGAGCACGTCGGCGTCGCGCAGGAAACCGCGGGCGGCGGTGATGCGTTGCCACTGACCACCGGAGAGGTCCTGGCCACCGGCGAAGGTGCGGTCGAGCAGGGTCTCGTACCCGTGGGGTAGCTCGGTGATCATGTCGTGGGCGACGGCGCGGGCGGCGGCGGCTTCGATGCGGTCCTGCTCGGCGGCGGTCGGGACGTCGCCGATGGCGATGTTCGTGGCGGCGGTGAACGGCCACTTGTGGTACTCCTGCGTGACGACCGCGATCCGGGCGCGCAGGGCGTCGCCGTCCCAGTCGGTCACGGGCCGCCCGTTGTAGCGGATGCCGCCCCCGGTGGGGGTGCGCAGGGTGGCGATCATGGTGGCGAGGGTGGACTTGCCGGAGCCGTTCTCGCCGACGAACGCCACGGTCTGTCCCGCCTCGATGGTCAGGGTGACCTGGTCGACGGCGGCGCCGTCCCGGTCGGGGTAGCGCAGACTGACCGCCTCGATGGCCACCTCGCGCAGCCGTTCGCCCGGCGGTGTGTGCGGGTCCGGGGTGGCGGCGGGCGGCAGGTACTCGGCGGCACGGGTCATGAACGCGGTGTAGTCGCGGAAGTGCTGGCCCTCGGTGTAGACGCGGTCGATCTGGAAGGTGACCACGGCCAGGTTGCGTTGCGCGGCCTGGACGGCGATGACGCAGGTCGCGGCGGCGGCGAGCGGGATCTGCCCGTCGACGAGCAGGAGTCCGAGCAGCACGTAGACCGCGGCGGTGGCGATCCCGCCGATCATCGCGCCGACGGTGGTGGTCGTGGTGACCCGCCGGGCCAACGCGAGCTGGATGCCGGTCTCGACCCCCATCACCCGGTCGTACTGGTCGAGCAGGAAGCCCCGGAGACCGTAGGAGCGCAGCTCCGGGGCGGAGTCCCGCTCGGCCATCAGCCGGTGCAGCAGCCACAGCCGCCGACGCCGTACCGATCCCGCGGCGTAGGTCTGGTAGCGCAGGTGCCCGGCCCGCAGCGCCGCCCACCCGTTCGGCACGGTCGCGACGAGCAGGGCGAGCAGCAGCAGGGGATGGATCACCGCGACGGCGACGGTGACGGCGAGGACCCCGGTGACGCCGGCGAGCAGGTTCATCGACGACTGCACCAGGTCGGTGGTGGAGTCGGCGCCCCGGGAGGCCCGTTCCATGTCGTCGGCGAACGCGTCGGCGTCGAACGCCTCCAACCGGACCGCCGTGGTCACCTCGAACAGCCCCCGCTCCACCTCCCGGTCGACCTTGGGGGCGAGGCCGTTCTGCGCGTACCCCGTCGCGGCGGCCATGCCGGCGCGCAGCGCGGTCACCGCCGCGAGCGCGGCCAGGGCGGGCAGCGCGGCGACGACCTTGTCGGCGGTCGGCCCGCCGGCGAACAGTTCCACCAGCACCCGCTGGGTGGCGATCAGCCCGAACGCCGACAGCACCCCGGCGCCCACCGTCGTCGCCGCCACGATCGACGTCCGGAGCCGGTCGGCGCGCCAACTGACGGCGAGGGCGCTCCGGACCAGCCGGGGCAGCTCGGAGAAGACCGCGAACAGGCCGGCCTGGGCCCGCGCCCGCACCCCGGTCTCCCACCACATCTCCCGCAACTCCGGCAGGACCGAGTCCGGCCGGGCCGGTCCGGGGCGACCGGAGTCACGGTCGGGGTGGTCGGCTCTGGTCATGGCGGTACCTCCCGAAGGTGAACGAGGGTGCGCGACGGCGGTGGCGGTGCCGACGGCGACGGGCAGGTGGTGGCGGCGCAGCGGGGCCTGCCGGCACGGTAGAGCGCGGCGGGGCCGACACGCCCGCAGCGCCGTGCGCCGACATTGTCAGCACCTGCCAACACCGACTCCGACAGCGCGCCGACCTGGCCCGGCACCCCCGCTGACCTGGCCCGACACCACCGGCAGGGCCGCGCCGGCCCGGCCTGCCGCCACCGGCCGGTACCGCCGGGCACGGCGCGGTGTCTGCCCACGGCCGAATGCCGTGGGTACGCCGCCGGCGGCCGGCGAGACTGGGGGGCATGCCGGAGTCGATGGACGTCGCGGTCGGGGACCTGCACTTCGCACTGCGGGTGTGGCCCGCCCGCGCCCGGGGGAGGACACCGACGGTGTTGCTGCCCGGCACCGGGAAGACCGCACAGGACTGGGACGTGATCGCCGCCGCACTGGCGGCCGAGCGTCCGGTGTACGCCGTCGACCTGCGGGGCCACGGTGCCAGCGCCTGGCCGGGCAGGTACCGCGTCGGGCTGTTCGCCGACGACGTCATCGGCATCCTGGAGCGGCTGGACACCGGCGCGGTGGACCTGGTGGGTCACTCCCTCGGCGGTCTGGTGGCCTGTGCGGTGGCCGCCGCCCGGCCCGGACGGGTCCGCCGGCTCGTGCTCGAGGACATCGGATTCCCGCACCCGCGAGCACCGGGGCTACCCGCCCGCCCCGCCGGGCCCCTGCCCTTTGACTGGCGGGTGGTGGAGCAGGTCCGGCCCGAGATCGACGACCCGGATCCCGGCTGGGCCGACACCGTCGCGCGGGTCACCGCGCCCACGCTGCTCATCGCGGGTGGGGCGGCGAGCCCGGTCGCCCACGAGCACGTCACCGAACTCGCGCGACGTCTTCCCGACGCCCGGCTGACCACGATCGAGGCCGGTCATCTGGTGCACGAGACCGCCCCGGAGGAGTACCTCGCGGCCCTGACCGCCTTCCTCACGGACTGACCGCCCACCCCCGGCGTGCGGTCCCGACCGCACCGCCGGGACCGCACGCCGTACCCCGCCCCCGGGGTCAGGCAGACAAGGGCTCCGGTTCGCGGTACGCCGCGACCGGCACGACGGTGCTCACGGGGCCGGGGCGAACGGGTCCGGCGTCGCCGGCTCGAACACCAGGGGCAGGTCCTTCTCCATGGCGTACTCGTTGAGCCAGCGCTCGACCGGCCCGCTCGACGGCGCGACCCACGGCTCCGCGCCGTCCTTCGGCACCACCAGCGGACCGGTGGCGAGGCTGTCCATGATGTCGCCGGTCTCGATCGCGCGCACGGTGTTGAAGGGGAAGAGCCAGCACCACCCACGCTCGGTGGCAGCGTCCGGCACCAGCGCCAGCGGCTCACCCGACCCGCTCTGTTCGAGCCGCCGGAGCGCCGCGGTCGCCCGGACGAGTGCCCTGTCGGCGTTCATAGCTCGGTCCTTTCTCGTGGTCCTCGGGTGGGGTGCCCGCCCCGGTCACGGTGGTGACCGGGGCGGGCACCGGGATCAACTGACGGCTACCGGGGCCGGGGCCGTCCGGGGCTGCGGCAGGAAGCGGGCCGCCGCCGGGTCGTAGTAGCGGGAGCCGTCGTACTGCAACCCGGTCTCGGCGTCCAGGTACCGGCCGCCGAGCCGCAGCGGGGTGCCGTCCGGGTCGACCGGCCGACGGCTGTCGGGGCCGACGAGCCCCGTCGGGGTACCGGCACCGTCGGTCACCACCGCCCGTACCGTGCCGTCCTGCACCTGGACGACCGGGTGCGCCACGGTCGGGTGGTACTCCCACGCCGTCGTGGTGAGCGGGCCGTCGCCGTCGCGGTGGTGCTGCTCGACCAGCAGGTCACCGGACCAGACGAACCGCGTCTCCGCCAGCACCGCGCCCTTGGCGCCCTGGCGCTGCTTGACGATCCGCCGGTCGAACGCGTCGTACCGGTAGTGCCACCGGTCGTTCTCGGGCGTGGTGACCGTGGCCAGCCGGTTGCGGTGGTCCCAGGTGAAGTGCCAGTCACCGGTCGGGCCCGAGCGAATGACCGGCCGGCCCAGGTCGTCAAGCGTGTACGTGACCTCGCCCGATGGCTCGCCGGGCGTCGGGGCGGGGGCGGTGGGCGGCGTGATCGTCGGTCCCGCGTCCCAGCTCCGGCTGACCTCCCGGCCGCCGTCGTAGGCGAAGGAGAGCTGCCGCCCGCCGGCCACCAGGACCGTCGGCCGACCGGACTCGTCGTACGACCACTGGGTCACCGCGCCGGAGGGACGGGTTCGCGCGGTCACCACCCCGAACTGCTCGCTGTACGAGACGGCGACGGTGTGCCCGTTCACCGTCTCGCTGACCACCCGACCGGCCGCGTCACGCTCCAGCTGGATCGTCGAGTCGGCGTCGTCGGCGGCGACGACGCGGCCGGCTGCGTCGTACGTCCACCGCGTCACGGCCTTGCCCGTGCGGCGCTCCACCATCCGGCCGAGCACGTCGTAGCTGAGGTGGGTGACCTCACCGGCGGCGTCGGTGTGCTCGACGAGCTGCCCCGCGGCGTCGTACCCGTACCGCTGGGTGCGGCCGTCGAAGTCGGTCTCCTCGATCACCCGGCCGTTCGGGTCGTACGTGTACCGCCACGTCCGGCCCTGCGGGTCGGTGATGGTGGTCAGCCGCAGCTCGGTGTCGTACGTGTACTCCGTCCGGTTGCCGTCGTCGTCGATCCGGGCCGTCACCAGGTCGAACGCGCCGTACTCGAACCGGGTGCGGCGGCCGTCGGCGTCGACGGACTCGACGAGGTTGCCCTCGCCGTCGTAGCCGAACTCCTCGACGCTGCCGTCCGGGTTCTCCCGCCAGGCCAGCTCGCCCTCGACCGTCCAGCCGATCTCGGTGACGCCGTGGTCGTCCTCGACGAGGGCGATGCGGCCGAGGTTGTCGTACTCGTACCGGGTCTGCCGGCCCCCCTGCGTCAGCGAGGTGACCAGCCGCGTGGCGTCCCGGACGATGGCCGTCGGACCGGCCTGGGTGAGCGTGCCCGGCCCGTTCTCGACCGCCCGGTCGAAGCGCACCACCTCGCCGTCGGCGTCGGTCTCGGCGAGCACCCGGCCGTCGGTGTCGAAGGCCCGCTGGCGGGTGCTGCCGTCGAAGTCCGTCCACGACATGGCCCGGCCGAGGTCGTCGTAGGCGATGGTGGACTGGCTGCCGTCCGCCCGGGTGACCGTGGTCGGCCGCCCGTCCTCGTCGTAGTCGTAGGTCGTCGTGCGGCCGAGCGGGTCGGTCCGCGACCGCAGCCGGTTCGCGCCGTCCCACTCGCTGCGGGTCGTCGCACCGAGCGGATCGGTCTCCGCGACGACCTGGAAGCGGTCGTTCAGCTCGTACCGCCGCACCGCGCCGAGCGAGTCGGTGACCGTGGTCAGCCCGTCGGCGTACGCGAACCCGTACCGCAGGTGGCCGCCCTTGCCGTCGGTGCCGACGCAGCGGCCCGCCTCGTCGTACGTGTAGGTGTACCACTCGCCGTTGCGGTCGTCCCACCGCACGATCCGCCCGTCGGCGTACCCGAAGCGGGTGGCCTCGCCGGAGCTGTTGACCACGTCGACCAGGTTGTGCTCCCGGTCGTAGCCGAACCGGTACGCGGCCTGCATGGTGCCGGACCGGTTCGGCAGCCAGAGCACCGTCAGCAGGCCGCCGGAGGAGCTGAGGCCGATCCGGGCGCCGGCCGTGGAGCGCAGCTCGGTCGGGGTACCCGCGTCGTCCCGCTCGACCGACCAGCGGAGATCACCCTCGATGACGTCGGTGAGCAGCGACTCCCTGCCCTTCCCGGCGGCGAAGATCAGGACGCGTCCCGACGCCGGATCGGTCAGCAGCCAGCCCCCGCCCACCAGCCGGCGCAGCGGCAGGGCCCGGCCGACCTCGGGCAGCGCCTCCCCGCCCTCGGCGGGCAGCGGATAGGTGAGCATGGAACCGTCCGTGGCCAGGTAGCGCACCTGCTCGCCGTCGACGACGACCCGCTGGTCGAGGGTCGAGGCCCAGGACCGGCCGAAGGACCGGCCCCACCGGTAGTCGGAGCGGTGCGTGCGCTCCAGGGTCAGGCCCGGCAGCACGGCGTCGGTCTCGGTCAGGATCATCCGGCCGGTGGTCACGTCGATGGGGTCACCGGCGGTCGGCGTCTGCACGGTGGTCTTGGCCACCATGGCCGGCGGCACGTCCGTGAAGGGCGCCAGCGCCGTCTCCGTGCTGGTGTCGGCGAGGTCCGTGATCTCGGCGAGGTTCGTCGTGTCGAACAGGACGACCGACCCCTCCGGGCCGACCGCCGGCACGGTGCCGAGACCGCCGACCTGTCCGTCGATGAAGACCACCGGGCCGGACGGGTACCGGGTCACGTTGACCACGTGGGTGGGGGTGCCCACCGGGCCGGGCCGGAAGGCGACGACACCCTGGCTCCTGGTCCCCTTCGGCGTCGCGCCGAGCGCGTCCATCAGGCCCTGCACGGAGCCGACGTCCGTGACGGTGGCTCCCGGGTACGACCTGCGCACCTCGTCGAGGGTTGCCGGCACGGTCGTCGGCGGCGTGTCGAGGACCCGCCCGGACCGCTGGTACTCGTCGATGATCACGGCGGACTCGATGCTGGTCCGACCGGGCCCACCGGCGCCGATCCGGCTGACCCAGCCGAGGTTGCGGTTGCCGAAGTCCGCCAGGTCCGTGGCGGTGTTCGGGGTGGTGCTGTGCACGTTCGCCGCGAGCACCTGGAGGTCCGAGCCGTCCGTGAGCGGCACGGTGCGCAGCAGGTCGTTCGGGACGGCGGCGGGGTCGTCGGTGGTCGACGGCGTACCCGGCTGCCGTCGCGGCAGGAAGTCCGCGTCGTCCAGGGTGGTCTCGACCGACGGCAGGGGACTGGTCGAGTCGAGGCCGGCGAGCAGCCCGTGGGCCTGCTCGTAGAGGTTGACGACCGGTTGCACCCCGGCCTGGTCGGTGTAGTCGACAGCCGAGACGAAGCTGTCCCAGACGGCGGCGGCGGTGGCGTGGTCGGGGTGGGACTCGTGCCGGCCGAGGAAGTCGCGGACGGCGGCGGAGCGCTCGGTCGCCAGCATGGTGAGGTCGTCGAGGATGCGCTGCCGCCCGTCGACGCCGAGGCCGGGGTCGAGCACCCGGGGTGTGGGCTGGTTCGGGTCCGTCGCGGTGCTGTCGACGAGGGCCAGGTAGGTGTACGGGCCGCCGCCGTACGGGGCGAAACCGCCGTACGGCGCGTAGTTGCCGCCGTAGGGGGCCGGGGGAGGCGGGGGAGCGGTGGGATAGGTGTTGTACGACACCGGCCCGTAGGTGGGCATCTGGATGCCGGTCGGGCGGCGGTACCCGCCACCGCTGTCGTCGTCGTCACGGGGGGGCCGACTGCTCGTCGGGTCTGGCATGTCGGCGAGGTGGCCCTGGATGCGGCTGACGAGCCGCTCCGCCCGCTCGTTCTGCTCCTGCGCGCTGTGGTGGTACCTCCGGGCGTTGCGCCGGGCGGGATCGTCGTGGGGGAAGGTGGCCTGGGCGGCTTCCCGGACCTCGTGCGCGTAGGACTCGTTCGTCTTGGCGCTGGCGGCAGCCTTTCGCGCCCGCGTCAGCAGGTCCGTCAGGGCCGATCGCACCCGGTGCGGTGACCGGTCCCGTCGGAGGCTCTCCTCGATGGTGTCGAGGTCGCCCTTGACGCGGTTGGTCTCCTCGCGGACCGCGCCGAGGATCTGGTGCGCCTGGTTCGAGGTGAGCGGCGGCGGCGTGGCGTTACGCCGCACCATGGCGGCGAGGTCGTCGGACTGGCGGTCGATGCCGCTGAGGTTCGCGTTCATGGTGACGAGGTAGCGGAACTCCCCGCCCACCATGCCCGGCGGGTCGACGTTGTCGGTGGTGGGGTTGATGCCGAGCTCCTGCTCAAGGCTGAAGAAGGGTACGGAGCTGCCGTCCGGGTAGCGGGACCCGTAGACGATGTTGTCCGCCCCGTTCTTGATGTCCTCGTCGGAGTAGTAGTCGGCGGTGTCCGTCTCGAAATCGATCAGACCTGCCCCCTGGGCGTGCCGCTGGCCCGGGTCGAAGCTGCTGAGACGATCGTGCATGAGCTCCTTGACGTGGTCGGCACGGTCGCGCAGGTAGTTCCGGACGTCCTTCGGCAGGGCCGCACGCATGTCCCTGATCTCCTTGCGCGGCGCCAGGAGGACGAAGTGCTTGTTCAGCATCCGGACGCGGTTGTTCATCGCCTCGACGGCAGCCACGAGCTGCGCCGCGACGACCGGGAAGGAGATGGCGACGTACCCGTTCAGGCGACTCTGGTGCCAGGGCAGCGCCCGCCCGCGGGTGTACTGGCGGAAGTCGGCTGCCACCTCCCGCCCGAGTGCGAGGGCGCTCTCGGTGAGTCGCCGCGGGGTCTGGTTCCCGGCGGGGGAGTAGTTCGCGGCGGCGTACCCGAGGAAGGCGGGCAACGAGTGGTTGTGCATGCCCACGGTCCACTGGGTGTACGGAGCGGCGAACTGGCCACCCTGGACCGCGACGTTGTCGCCCGTCGACAGGCCGCCCGGAGAGCGGAACTGGATTCCCGGCACCCGGCCGAGCACGGTCCGGAGCGTGAAGGCCCGCCCGGCCGGAACGGAGAGGATGGCGTTCAACGCGATGTCCCGCGCCTCGCGGACATCGTCGGGGTCCGCCGCGTCCTCCCAGTCCTCCACCCTGCTCGGCCCCGAGACCACCTCGATGATCATGACCATGCCGGTGCGGTTGCCGATGGTGCGTTGCTGACTGTCGACCTTGAAGACCAGGCCGGGCGCGCGGGCGAGCGGCTGCCCCAGATCGATGTTGATGCCGTTCTGCCCGGCGATCTGGACGGCGATCTCCGTCTCGGTGGCGAGCCGCCAGTGGGTCTCGGCGGTGGCGATGTCGGCG
Source organism: Micromonospora rosaria (assembly GCF_001567585.1). GTDB lineage: Bacteria > Actinomycetota > Actinomycetes > Mycobacteriales > Micromonosporaceae > Micromonospora > Micromonospora rosaria. The sequence continues at coordinate 5,086 of NZ_LRQV01000010.1, read as the reverse complement.
GCGGAGGGCACCGGGCCGCCCGGCATGTGGGTCTGGTCGTGGACCACCTCGCTGACCCGGCCGTCGGAGTCGGCGGTGTAGGTGACCCAGACGTCGTCGGAGAAGGCGTGGCCCCGGCCCGTGGTGAACACGGTCGTCTGGGCCGCGGTGACCGGGACGTTCGGCAGCCGCTTCGCCAGGTCGACGGCGAACAGCGGGCCCGCGTCGCAGGCGACGACCGTGATGGGCCGGTTGTTCCAGCCGGGGTCGTTCTCGATCAGACCGCCGACGACGTCGGGGTCGTAGGCGTGCCCACCGGCGACGATCTCGCCGTCGACGCCCTCCACCGCGAGCTTGTAGTCGGGCCCGACCGGGAGGGAGTCGGCGTGGGCCTGGTGGGTGGTGTCGGTCTCGTGCAGCATGCGCAGACCGCCCGGGGTGAACACCGGTCGGATCGGTCCGAACTGCGTCACGGTCGGCTGGCTGAGGACGCGGCCCCGCCGCCGCGTGGTCGGGGACGGGTCACGGTTGCCGTCGCGGTCCGGCTGGGGACCCGGCTCGGGCAGCGACTGCAACCCGTCCCGGACACTGTCCACGGTGGCGTCCGGCGACAGGTTCGGCGTCGACCCGCTCTCGGCGTACCAGGTGTCGGCGTGCCGCACCGTGCCGTCGGTCGTGGTGGCCGTGGCCGGCATCGGGGCGGGACGCGGCTGGTACCGGACGATCTGGTTGCCGTCGGGGTCGGTGGTGACCACCTGCATCAGCGGTGGCGTGCCGTACAGCGCCTCCGGCGGCGGCGCGGTCGCCTGGGGCGGGAGCTGGCTCGGCTCACCGTCGGCGGTGACGGTGCCCACCGGACCGCCGTCGCCGAGCGGGTTCAGCGCCGGTTGGGCCACCTTGCAGCTCGCCAGACCGAGCGGGTCCGCGAGGGTCAGCGGGTCCGCGACGTACGCGGTGGGGTTCGGTCCACCGGTCAGGCCGAGCGGGTCCGGGCTCAGGTAGCGTGCCGTGCCGGGATCGTAGAACCGGAACCGGTTGTAGTGCAGGCCGGTCTCACCGTCGAAGTACTGCCCGGGGAAGCGCAGCGGGGTGGCGGCCGGACCGTGGCCACGGCCCCACAGGTCGCTGCGCGACCACCAGTGCAGCTCACCGTTCGCCGTCACCAGGTGGGTCGGCGTGCCGATCAGGTCGGTGACGACGGTCCGCAACTCGTCGCCGTCGGTCTGGGTCACCGGAGCCGAGCCGCCCGGCCGGTACTCCCAGTGGGTGGTGGCGGTGCCGCCGGTCGCGTCCCGGTGGCTCTGCTCCACCAGCAGGTCGCCGGACCAGGCGAACCGTACCTCCTCGACCACGCTGTCGTCGGCGGCGAGGCGCTGCTTGGCGATCCGGCGACCGAAGCCGTCGTAGCGGTACCGCCAGCGGTCCCCGCCCGGCGTCACCACCTGCACGATCCGGTCCTCGGCGTCCCAGCCGAAGCGCCACGTGCCGGCCGCGTCGACCCGGGCGGCCAGCCGGCCCTTCCCGTCGTACTCGAACGTGGCGTCGTCGGACCGCACCAGCATGGTGCCGTCGAACTCCCACCGGCCCCCGCCGGTGCCGGTCAGGTTGCCGGCCGCGTCGTAGTCGTACCGCTCGCGCTCGGAGCCGTCGGCGACCACGGTGCGGATCCGGCCCGCCTCGTCGGCGGCGAAGGTCCGCTCGCCGTCGAGGGTCTCGACGATCGCGGTCACCCGGTCGGCGGCGTCGTAGCGGAAGTCACGCTCGGTGATGCCGGCGATGTGCTGGACGGCCAGCCGCCCGGCGGCGTCGAAGGTCTGACGCAGCGCCACCGCGTCGTCGACGGTCCGGCTGATCTCCCGCCCGAGGTCGTCGTGCTCGAAGCGCACCAGGTGACCGCCGGTGCGCAGGCTCTCCGGCCGGCCGTCGGCGTCGTAGGACCACCGGCTCGACCGGCCCGACGGCGTCGTGCGCGCCTGCACCGTGCCCAGTCCCGGGTGGTACGAGGTGCGGACGGTCCGGTCGTTGATCGTCTCGGCGACCACCCGGCCCTGCTCGTCGCGCTCGAACCGGACCACGGCGTCGGGGCTGGTCACCGCGGTGATCCGGCCCTGCGCGTCGTACTCCAGCCGGGTCACGGCGTCGCCGACCCGCCGCTCGGTCACCCGCCCCAGCAGGTCGTAGCCGTAGTGCGTGGTCTCGCCGGTCGGATCGGTGTGCGCCACCAACTGCCCGGCGGCGTCCCGCGCGTACCGCTGGGTGCGGCCGTCGAAGTCGGTCTCCTCGACCAACCGGCCGGCCGCGTCGTAGGCGTACCGCCAGACCTGCCCGGCCGGGTTCGTGACCGCGGTCAGCCGTAGTTCGGTGTCGTACGTGTACTCCGTCCGGTTGCCCGCCTCGTCGACCCGCGCAATCGGCAGGTCGAACGGGCCGTACTCGAACCGCACCGCACGACCTGCTGCGTCGATGCTCTCCACCAGGTTCCCCTCGCCGTCGTAGTGCCAAAGCTGTCGGGAGCCGTCCGGGCCGACGCGCGACGCCACGTCGCCCTCCGGCGTCCAGCCGATCTCCGTACTGCCGTTCTCGTTCTCGATGACGACCACCCGGCCGAGGGCGTCGTACCCGTAGTGGGTGTCGCCGTTGCCGGTGGTCGTCGAGATGACCTGCCGCGCCGCGTCCCGGACGACCACCGCCGAACCGACCTGGACGGCCGTCGCCGCGCTGTCGCCGACGGGCCGGTCGAAGCGCACGACCTCGCCGCTGGCGTTGATCTCGGCCAGCACCCGGCCGTCGGTGTCGAACTCCCGGCTGACCGTCGAGCCGTCGAAGTCCGTCCACGAGGTGGCCCGGCCCAACCCGTCGTAGGTGGTGGTGGAGCGGCTGCCGTCCGGCCGGACGATCACGGTCGGCCGTCGGTCGGCGCCGTACTCGTACCGCGTGGTGCGGCCCAGCGGGTCGGTCCGCGACAGCAACCGGTACGTGTCGTCCCACTCGTGGCGGGTGGTGGCTCCGAGGGCGTCGGTCTCCGCCACCACCTGGAGGCGGTCGTTGAGCTCGAACCTGCGCACCCCGCCGAGCGAGTCGGTGACGACCGTCAGGCCGTCCGCGTACGCGAACCGGTAGCGCAGGTAGCCGCCCCTGCCGTCGGTGCCGACGCAGCGGCCGGCCTCGTCGTAGGTGTACGTGTACCACTCGCCGTTGCGGTCCTCCCACCGCACGATCCGGCCGTCGGTGTCGTAGTCGAGCCGTACCGGGTCACCGGACGAGTTCCGTACCTCGACCAGGCGGCGTCGGTCGTCGTACCCGAAGGCCGGCAGCTCGACCGCGTCCTCGGCCCCGTCGGCGGGTACGAAGAGCGCGCCGCTCACCAGGCCGTCCCCGGTACGCAGCTCCACCCGGTCCCCGGCCGACGAGCTGAGCCGTACCGGAGTGCCGGCGTCGTCCCGGACGACGTGCCACCGCACACCGGCCGTCGCGACGTCGGAGAGCAGCGCCGCCCCGTCGTCACCGGCCGGAGTGAACAGCAGCAGGGCGTCGGGCCGTGCGAGCGACCAGCCACCGCCGACCAGCCGGCGCAGCGGAACGGGACGGCCGAGCAGTGGCAGCGCCTCCTCGCCCTCGGCGGGCAGCGGGTAGGTGAGGATCGACCCGTCGGCGTCCAGGAACCAGGCGTGCCGGTCGTCGGCGACCACGCACTGGTCCAGCGTCGACGCCCAGCTCGGGCCGAAGGACCGGCCCCAGCGGTAGTCCGAGCGGTGGGTGCGGGACAGGGACAGGCCGGGCAGGGCCGCATCGGTCTCGGTGTAGATCATCCGGCCGGTCGTCACGTCGATCGGGTCACCCACGCACGGCGTCTCGGCGGTCGACTTCACCACCACCGCAGGCGGCACGGTCCGCAGCGACCGGGCCCGACCGGAGGGCGACACCGCAGGGGAGAACCGCGACGGACGAGGACCGTTCCGCTCACCCGGCGGTGGTACCGCCCGCCGGTCGGTCGGGTCGGGCGTCGCCACCGCCACGGGGCTGCTCGGATCCGGTGGCCGGCCGGTCGGGTCTGCCGTCGGGTCGGTTGTCCGCTCCGGTGGCGCGTCCGTGGCCGTGGTCTGGTCGCGGACCTCCGGGCTCTCGTCGTCGGTGTTGTCGCGGGTGGAATCCGTGACCGGGGAATCCGTGACGGTGGTGACCGGCCTGGGCGGCGGAGCGTCCGTCGGGCCCGGCCTCGTGGGTGCAGGTCGTCCGGTGGTGGAGGGGCCCCTGGGGGTGTCACGGGTCGGCGTGGGCCCGGACGCCGGGGGCGCGGGCGTGTGCGTGCTTGGGACGCTTCCGACCGTCGGGCCCGGTACGACCGGCCGGTCGGCCGGTGCGGCCGGTTGCGGGGTCGTGCCTCCGGTCGTCCCGGTGGTCGCGGGCGGGGTGGCACCCGGAACCGGGGCCAGGGCCCCGGGCACCGTGGCGGGTGGGGCGGTGACGGCGTCCGCCGGGCCGATGTCGGTCGGCCCGGTACCGGGCGTGGTGGCTGGTGGCGCGGAGCCGGCTGGCGTGGTGCCCGGCTGCTGCCCGTCCGGCGGTGCGGTCGGGCCGGTCGGCGGCGATCCCTGCGGACCGGTGACCGGCGTCGGTACCGGTGCGGCCGGGGCCACCGGCGGGGCCGTGGGGTCCTGCGTCGGGGGAGCCTGCGGTGCCGGGCTCACGGTGCCGGGGTGCGGGTTGGGCCGCGCCACCGTGCCGTCGTCTCCGGTGATCGGAGCCGGCGTCGGCGTCGGCGTCGGGACGTGCTGGAGCGGCCGGTTGTCGCTGGTCACGGGGGCCGGGACGGGCGACGAGCCCTCGGTCTGCTGCGGGTCTCCCACCGGGGCCGGGTTCACCGGGACGACCGGAGCCGGGTTCACCGGGACGACCGGGGCCGGACCGGTGGGGTCGATCGGGGCCGGGTTCACCGGGGCCGGACTGGTGGGGGACGGGTTCACCGGGGTCGGATTGACCGGGGCCGGACTGGTCGGGTCGATCGGGGCCGGGGTGACCGGGGTCGGAACGGTCGGGTTCGTCGGGTCGACCGGGGTCGGCGACCCCGAGGGGTCGACAACCCCGGGGGCGGGGTCGCCGACGGGCG
>NZ_LRQV01000009.1 GCF_001567585.1 Micromonospora rosaria | reverse complement strand
CCACCCTGCCGCTCGGTGATCGCGCTGATCAGCTCGCCCTTGCGCATGCGAGCCGTGCCGGAGATGCCGAGCGACGCGGCCAGGCTCTGCAGCTCCGGCAGCAGCATCGCGGACAGACCGGTACCGCTACGCCGCCGCCGGGTGGGGGCGGCGGCGGTGGCATCGCCAGCGACGTTGGAAACATCCGACGTCACGTCGGTGGTGTCGCTCAATGGATTCCTTCCCTCGATAGGCCGGACTGCCCGGAGTCGAACCAGGTGGCCGGGCGGCCTCGGTGCACCCGCCTCGCGTGACGCGTCGCGGGAGTCTGTGACACAGCAGCGGACGGTCTCCCGACCCACCAACCTCGGTGGGCAGGTGCCGCCACCTGCGGCGACCTGTGGAAACTGCGGTGCGGCGTGGGCCTTTGGCAGGGGTGACGGGCTGACCGCCGACAGCTTCGGGGGTGCGCCGACCCGCAGGAGATCGCATGCTTCGCGGCTGTGCTAGGCCTAGAGCGTAATCAACTCTTCCGACCTGCGGCAACAGGGTCCCGCTCGGCGTGTCCTAGTCTACCCCGGCTGACCAGCGCACCGCTGACGTCTATCGGCAACCGCCAGATCTGGCAATCCATTCCCGGCTCGAAGCCCTCGGGCGGCTCGGTGAAGGCCAGCACGGTCGGCCCCGCCCCACTGACCACAGCCGGCACTCCCGCCGCACGCAAGGCGGTGACCAGGGCGTACGTCCCGGGCATCCCGGCCGCGCGGTAGTGCTGGTGCAGCCGGTCGACGGTCGCCGGGAGCAGCAGGGCCGGCTCGCTGGTCAGCGCGTGCACCAGCAGGGCGGCCCGGCCGGCGGTCAGCGCGGCGTCGGCGTGCGGCACGGTGCCCGGCAGCGCCGCCCGCGCCTCGGCGGTCAGCCCCCGCTCCACGGGCACGAAGACCGTCGGTCGGACGCCCTCGGCGACCGGCAGACAGACCGCGCGGGCGCCGGACTCCTCGGTCCACGCCACGGTGAACCCGCCGAGCAGGCACGGCGCGACGTTGTCCGGATGGCCCTCGATCTCGGCGGCCAGCCGCAGCGCCGCCGCGTCGTCCATCCGCCGCGTCCCGTCGACCACCAGGGCCCGCGCGAGCTGCACCCCGGCGACGATCGCCGCCGAGGAGGAGCCCAGCCCCCGGGCCTGCGGGATCCGGTTGACGCATTCCACCGACAGCCCCGGCGGCTGCCCGCCGAGCACCTCGAACGTGGCCCGCATGGCCCGGACCACCAGGTGCCGGTCGTCGGCGGGCAGCTCACCGGCGCCCTGGCCGGTCACCGTCACCCGCACGTCCCCGGTCGTCACCTCGGCGGAGACGTCGTCGTGGAGCCCGAGGGCGAGCCCCAGCGCGTCGAATCCCGGCCCCAGGTTGGCGCTGGTGGCGGGTACCCGGACCCGGACCGGACCGGTTTCGAATGTCGTCGGCACGGGCTCATGCTAGGGCTCCGCGCCGACGTCGCCACGGGCCACCCGCCGGCTGGGACGCGCCGACCGCCCACCGGCCGCCGCCCGGCCCACCGGCCCGGGACCCGTCGGCCCGCTGTAACGCCACCGGCCCGGGCCCGTCGGCCCGGACCGGGGCCGCCTACCGGGTGCTCGGCACCGGGTCCGCCGGCGCGGCCGGCTCGGTGAGGGACAACCCCCGGGTGGCGATCCGCCAGCCGATCGCGTAGACCAGGGTGACCAGGCCGCACCCCGCCAGCACCACCCGCTCGTCCACCAGGTCCACCACGGCGGCGACGACGAGTTGGCTCACCGAGATGGCCACCGTGGCGAGCATCATGTCGGTGGCGAAGACCCGCCCCCGCAAACGGTCCGGCACCTCGCCCTGGAGGGCGTAGTTGGACATCACCCAGTTGCTGCCACCGGCGAAGTGGGCCAGGAAGACCAGCACCAGCACCAGCGGGAACCAGTCGACGACCGAGGCACCCAGATAGGACAGCCCGTACAGCGACATGGACAGGGCCAGGCCGGTGAGCAGCCAGGCCCGCCGGGTCAGCAGCCGGCGCATCAGGATCGGCCCCACCAGCGCGCCCGCGCCCCGGACGGCGAAGAGCAGCCCGGCGCCCATCGCGCCGACCCCGTACACCCCGGCCAGCAGCGGGAAGACGGTGAGCACGCCGTTGCCGAGGCCCACCGCGGACTTCACCGTGACCAACGCCAGCACCCGGGGCCGGTGTCCGATGTAGACCAGCGCCTCGCGGATCGCCGCCCAGGTGCGTTGCCGTTCCCCGGCGCCCGCCGTCCCGGCCTGGAGCGGCCGGCGGATGGTCGCGGTCACCCCGGCCGCCAGCGCCAGCGCCGCCACGGCCACCCAGAAGCAGACGTACGGGCCGGCCGCCGCGCTGAGCACCCCGCCCAGCGACGCGCCGACCACGGTCATCGTGCCCCAGGCGGACCCGGCGACCGCGTTGCCGGCGGCGAGTTCCGCCGGCTCCAGCACGTTGGGCAGGGCCGCCTGGGCGGCGGGCAGGTAGAAGGCCTTCGCCACCCCGATCACGCCGATGCCGACCAGGGCCAACCAGGCCGTCCCGGCGTCGCGGACCCCGAGCAGCAGCAGCGCGCCGAGCAGGGCGGCCCCGTTCGCCGCCATCATGATGGTGCGGCGGTCGAACCGGTCGGCGATGGTCCCGGTGTACGGCAGCAGCAACGCCACGACACCGGTGTCCACGGCCAGTACCAGCGCGCCCCACACCCCGCTGCCGGTCAACGCGGGCAGCAGCACCAGCAGGGGCACCATGACGAACCAGTCGGCGCCGAAGACCACCAGTTCGGCGAGGAAGAGATTACGGAAGCTCCGGTTCCGGGTGAGAACCGCAAGGGTTGAAGCCACGTGGCCCGACCCTACCCGGCTGTCACCGCCGGGCCGTCGTTCTGCAGCATCTGCGACACCGTGACGAATTCGTACCCCCGGTCCCGCAGCCCGGTTATCAGCAGCGGCAGTCCGTCCAGCGCCACCCGGCGTCGCCGCGTACCGACGTCGTGGGCGAGCAGGATGGTGCCGGGCCGGACGTCGGCGACGATCCGGCGGGCGTGCCCGACCGGGTCGTCGGGGTACTCCCGCTCGACCATCTGCAACGACCAGAGCACCAGCCGGTAGTCGAGCCGGACGGCCGCGTGCAGCACCGCCCCGCCGAGGTGGCCGTACGGCGGCCGGAACAGCCGGGGCGGGACGCCGGCGGCCTCGGCCACCGCCTCGTGGGCGCGGCACAGATCCTCGTGCACCGCCGGGGCGTCGAGGCGGGCCAGGTCCTGGTGGGCCCAGCTGTGGTTGCCCACCTCGTGCCGGCCCAACCGGCCCCGGACCAGGTCGGCGTGCCGCCGGGCCCGCTCACCGACCAGGAAGAAGGTGGCCGGGACGGCGTACCGGTCGAGGGTGTCCAGCACCATCGGGGTCCACTGTGGGCGGGGGCCGTCGTCGAAGGTCAGCGCCACCCGGTTGCCGCTCCGGCCGCCCGCCCAGGTGATCGAGAGCACTCCCCGGCCGACCTCCTGGCGCAGGTTGCCCGAGGTGGCGCTGACCGGACCGTCCGGCAGCGGCTCGCCCCGGCGCAGCAGGGACCGGCCCTGGGTGGCGCTGGTGGCGAGGGTGGCGCCCCCGGCGAGCAGCGCAGCCTGCCGAAGGACGGTACGCCGGCTCCACCGGCCCGTACCGCCCGACACGGCCCGCTCCCGCTCCATCTGGGCTCCCTGACCGGGCAGAACTCTCGGCAATCGATTAACTACTCAGCGTACCCGCTGGATGGCGGAGTGACACCGGCCGGACGGCGGACGCCCCGGCGGGGTGCTCCCACCGGGGCGTCCGGGCCGACGGGGGCACCCGCCGGGGCTACTGCACGAGGTGCTACTCGGTCGGCGGCAACGGCGACTGCCGGCTCTTCGGCAGCCGGAGCACCTCGAACTGGTCGGTACCGTCGATCAGCGCCCCGGAGGGGGCCGGCCGGGCCGCCGGCTCGGCGCCTCCGCCGTCGGTGCCCGTCGGGGCCGGCGTCCCCACCCGGGCCGGCGCGGTCGCCTCCGGCGCACCGGCCGGACGCTCACCGGCCGGCCGCTCCGTCGCCGAGCCCGCAGCCGGCTCCGGGCCGGTCCCGGCCGGTGCCGCACCGTCCCGGGCCGCACCGGCCGCAGCCGCACCGCGTCGCCGCGCCCGGCGGGTCCGGAACGACTCCTTGGTGTGCTCCGCCATCGCGTACAGCGTCGGCACCAGGACCAGGGTCAGCAGCGTCGAGCTGAGCAGGCCGCCGATCACCACGATGGCCAACGGCTGCGAGATGAAGCCCCCCTCGCCGGTGAGCCCGAACGCCATCGGCAGCAGCGCGAAGATCGTGGCGACCGCGGTCATCAGGATCGGGCGCAGCCGGCGCCGGCCGCCCTCGACCACCGCCTCCCGGACCCCCATGCCCTGCTCGCGGTACTGGTTGACCAGGTCCAGCAGGACGATCGCGTTGGTCACCACGATGCCGACGAGCATCAGCACACCGATCAGCGCCGGTACGCCCATCGGGGTGCCGGTCGCCAGCAGCAGGCCGATCGCCCCGGTCGCCGCGAACGGCACGGAGACCAGCAGGATCAGCGCCTGGACCAGGCTCCGGAACGTCGCCACCATGATCAGGAAGACGATCGCGATCGCGGCCAGCACCGCCAGCCCCAGGTCCGCGAAGGCCTCCTCCTGGTCGGCGCTGACCCCGCCCAGGGCGAAGGTCGCCCCGGGCACGTCCAGCCCGTCCAGCCGCTCCCGCAGCTCCTGACTGGTCGCGCCGAGGTTCGAGCCGGTCGCCGTGCCGGTCACCGCGACGCTGCGTTCCCCGTCGATCCGGGTGATCTGCTGCGGCCCCTCCGACTGGGTGATGTCGGCGATGTCGTCCAGGGTGACCGGCCCGACCCGCAGCTCGCGCAACTCGTCGACGGTGGTCGGCGGGGTGGCCCCGGTGGCGAGCACCACGGGACGCTGCCCGCCGTCGACCGACACCTGCCCCAACGGGGTGCCCCGGTAGATCTGCGCCACCAGTTGACCGACCGCCGCCTCGGTGAGCCCGGCACGGGCCGCCGCGATCCGGTCGACCACGACCTCCACCCGGGGCACCCGCTCCGCCAGGCTGCTGGACACGTCGGCGACGTCGGGCGTACCGGCCATCACCTGGCGGGCCTCCTCGGCCGCCCGCGCCAGCGTGTCGGGGTCCGACGCCTGGACGATCACCCGGATCTCGTTGGCGGCGGCGCCGCCCTGCCCGCCACCGAAGGTGATCTCCCCGGCGGCGGGGCCGAGGCCGTCGAACTCCTTGCGCAGGATCTCCCGCATCTGCGCGGCGTCGGTCTCGCCGTCCAGCGCCAGCGAGAAGGAGGCGGTCGCGTTGCCACCACCCCCGGCGAACGGGTTGTCGCCGCCGCCCGCCGTGACCTGGTAGCTCTCCACCCCGTCGGTGCGGGCCAGCACCGCCTCGACCTGGCGGGCGGCCTGGTCGGTGCCGGCCAGGCCGGTACCCGCCGGCAGCTTCTGGGTGATGTTCAGGGTGTCCTGGCCGGAGTCGTCCAGGAAGTTGGTCTCCAGCCGCTGGGCGAGCAGGAGCGTGCCGGAGAGCACGACCACACCGGCCACCAGGGTGATCCACCGGGTCTTCCGGGTACGGGTGGCGAAGTCGATGACCGGCAGGTACCCCCGCTGCAACGGGTTGCGCAGCTCCTTCTCCTCGGCGGCCCGGCGTACCTCGGCGTCGGAGGTGGCCGGCGGCTTCAGGAACCAGTACGCCAGCACCGGGATCACGGTCAGGGAGACCAGCAGCGAGGCCAGCAACGCCACCGTGACGGTGATCGCGAAGGGCGCGAAGAGCTGCCCGACGAAGCCGCCGACCAACGCGATCGGGGCGAAGACCGCCACCGTGGTCAGCGTGGAGGCGGTCACGGCGCCGGCCACCTCGCGGACCCCGGTGAGGATCGCCTCCCGCTTCGGCTCGCCGTACTCCAGGTGGCGTTTGATGTTCTCCAGCACCACGATCGAGTCGTCCACCACCCGGCCCACCGCGATGGTCAGCGCGCCCAGGGTGAGCAGGTTCAGCGAGTAGTCCCCGATCCACAGGGCCAGCAGCGCCACCAGCACGGAGAGCGGGATGGAGACGGCGGTGACCACGGTGGAGCGCACCGACAGCAGGAAGACCAGGATGACGATGACCGCCATCACCAGCCCGAGCAGACCCTCCGTGCTCAGCGTCTCGATCGACTTCTCCACGAACGGCGCCTGGTCGAAGACCACCGTCAGGTCGGCTCCGGCAGCGGTCTCCAGCTCGGCGAGCCGGTCCCGGATCTCGTGCGAGATCTCGACGGCGTTGCCGTCCGGCGCGGCGGTGATGGCGAGGCCGAGGCTGTCCTGGCCGTTGGTCCGGGTGAAGGCGGTGGGCGGGGCGAGCTGCTGCTCGACCGAGGCGACGTCGCCGAGCTTCACCGGCGCGGTCTTCGGCTGGGTCGAGACGAGCGCGATCCCGCGCAGGTCCTCCAGGCTGGCGATCGGGGTGCCGACCTGCACGGTCAGCGCCCTGGTCCCGTCGGTGACCGCACCCGCCGGCACCGCCACCCCGTTGTTCTTCAACGCCGTGCCGATCGCGGTCGGGGCGAGCTTGGCCTTGGCGAGCTTGGCCGGATCCGGGGTGATCACCACGACGTCGTCGCGGTCCCCGGTGACGTCCACCGACCGGACCCCGTCGATCGCCTCCAACTCCGGCACGACCGTGTCGCGGAGCCGGGCGGCGAGGGCCCGCTCGTCGCCGCCGGTGGTCGCGGCGATCACCACGGCCGGCAGGTCGTCGGTGCTCCCGGCGATGACCTGCGGGTCCACGTTCTCCGGAAGCTGCGAGTCGATCCGGCTCAACGCGGTCTGCATCTTGTTGACCACGTCGTCCAGGTCGGTACCGAACGCGTACTGCACCTGGACGGTGGCGAAGCCCTCGCGGGAGGTCGAGGTGACCTCCTCCAGCCCCTCGATCCCCTGGAGGCTGTTCTCGATCGGCTCGGTGACCTGGGATTCCACGATCTCGGGCGCGGCGCCGGGGTACCCGGCCACGATGAACGCGGCCGGGAACTCCAGCGACGGCAGAAGTTGCTGCTTCAGCGACGGCACGGCGAGCGCCCCGAAGAGCGTGGTCACCACCGCGATGAGGGCGACCAGCCCTCGGTTGGCGAGGCTGAATCTGGCGAGCAGCGACATCGGCGTGGCTCACTCCTGGAAGAAGGATGTTCGGCAGGAGCAGTCTGCCCGACCCCGCGACCACGACGGGCTGCGGGGCGCTCAGTGGACGGCGGCGTCCGCCACCGCTTCGGGGGTGATCCGCAGCGCGGCCACCAGGTCCCGGTAGAGCGCGTCCTCGCGGAGCAGGTCGCGGTGGCTGCCCACGGCCCGGATCCGGCCGCGCTCCATCACCACGATCTGGTCGGCGTCGAGCACGGTGGAGAGCCGGTGCGCGATGGTCACCACGGCGCCCACCGCCGCCCGGTCCCGCACGCAGCGCGTGACGGCCGCCTCGGTGAGGCCGTCGACCTGCGCGGTCGCCTCGTCGAGCAACAGCACGTCCGGGGTACGCAGGACGGCGCGGGCGAGCGCGATGCGCTGCCGCTCCCCGCCGGAGACCGACGTCGCGGTGAGCGGGGTGTCCAGGCCCAGGTCGAACGACGCGACCCGGTCGGCCAGGTGCACCGTCCGCAGCGCCTCCCACAGTTCCTCGTCGGTGGCGTCCGGATGGGTGAACCGGAGGTTGTCCCCGATCGTCCCGGGCACCACCGGGGCGTCCTGCTCCACGTAGGCCAGCCGGCCCCGGACCTCGGCCGGGCTGAGGTCGGGGTACGGCCGGCCGTCGAGCAGCAGGACGCCGTCGACCGGTTCGAGGAACCGCAGCAGCAGCGAGAAGAGGGTGGTCTTGCCGGCACCGGAGGGGCCTACCAGGGCGGTGTGGCCGGTGCGGGGGATCCGCAGGTCGATGTCGCTGACCGCGGGGTCGCCGTCCGGCCCGTACCGCGCGGTGACCCCCCGGAACACGAGCACCGGGTCGCCCCGGCGAGGCGTCGGCGCGACGTCGGGGACCGGTCGGGTGCCCGGCGCGCCGGCCGGCTCGACCTCGATCGCCTCGATCTCCCGGATCCGGCTCGCCGCCGCGATCCCGGCCTGCATCGCGGTCAGGTTCTGGGTGAGCTCGCCGATCGGGCCCATGAGCTGGAAGGCGTACAGCAGGAAGGCGATCAGGGTCGAGACCTCGATCAGCCCACGCTCGGCCCGCGCCGCCCCGAAGCCGAGGATGACGATGACGGCCACCTGGATGCCGGTCCAGGAGATCGTCCAGACCACGGCGGACCGCCGGGCGGCCCGGACGCTGTGCCGGGCGGTGTCCCGGGCGTACCCGGTGATCAACTCGGTCTGACGGGGCTCGGCCCGGCTGGCCTTGACGGTGCGGATGGCGCGCAGCGCGCCCTCCAGGGTGCCGCCGAGCCGGCCCACGGACTCCTGCGCCGCCTCCTGGGCCCGCCCGATGGCGGGCATGATCAGCCCCATCAGCACGGCCACCAGGACCACCGCGACCAGCGTCGCGCCCAGCAGCACCACGTCGAGCACGCCCATCAGGGCCAGCGTCCCGACCAGGGCCACCGCGCCGTTGATCAGGCCGACGACGCTGCCGGACGCCTCGTGCAACAGGGCCGGGTCGGAGGTGGCCCGGGTGACCAGCTCACCGCCCGGTCGCCGGGTGAGCTGGTCGATGCGGGCGGCGAAGTACCGCCGGATGATCGACACCCGGGCCTCGTACACCACCCGCTCGGCCACGGTGCCCATCAGGATCCACTGCCACAGGCCGATGCCGGCCCCGACGACGACCAGGGCCAGCAGGACGAGGATCGGACGGGTCAACGGCTCCCCGGCGCCGAGGGTGTCGAGCACCCACTTGGTCACCAGCGGGGTGGCCAGCCCGGCCGCGTTGGCGACCAGACCCAGCAGCAGGCCGAGCAGCATGGCGGGCCAGTGCGGGCGGAGCAGGGCGAACAGCAGGTGTCGTCGCGAGGCGGAGGCAGTCACCCCGGGAGTGGAACACGTACGTTCCATTACGGGCAACCGATATTCCAGAAAGGGGCGTTGCTAACCTGTCGCCATGGTCAGTTCACCGGAGAGTGGGAGCCGGACCCGCACCCGGCAGGCGATCCTCGACGCCGCCATCGAGGTGCTCGGCCAGAACGCCGCCGCCTCCCTCGGCGAGATCGCCACTGCGGCGCAGGTCGGCCGGACCACCCTGCACCGGTACTTCCCCGAACGGTCCGACCTGCTGGCGGCCGTCTCCGCCGAGGGTGCGGCCCGGCTGCGCCGGGCCGACGAACGCGCCCGGCTGGACGAGGGCACGGGTGCCGCCGCGTTCCACCGGCTCTGCACCGAGTACTTCGACCTCGGCGGGCTGCTCTCACTGCTCTTCGCCGAGCCGCAACTGATCACCGACCCGTACTGGTCCGAGGAGGGCTGCGACGACGACTTCGTCGCGATGGTGGCGCGCGGCCACGCGGACGGCACCATCGACCCGGCGCTACCCGCCGACTGGTTGCAGAGCACCCTCTGGTCGCAGCTCTACGGCGGGTGGAGCTACCTGGCCGAGCACGACATCTCCCGACACGAGGTGCTCACCCTGGTCACCCGCACCCTGACCAAGGCCATCGCGCCCCCACCGCCCCACGATCGTGCATTCACCGCCCCGACATAAGGGGGCAAAGCCGCCACACCCGGGGCCGAAAGTGCACGATCGCGGCGACTGCCGGCCACGCCGCTCCCCCGCCCGGTCCGCTGGGGATCAGAGGGTCAGGCGAGATCCAGGGAGCGGGCGGCGGCCAGCGGGTCGTTGGCGATGGTGATCGGGGCCGGGGCGGTGGTGATGGCCCACTCCGGGTCCTTCAGGCCGTGGCCGGTGACCGTGCAGACCACCGTCGAGCCGGCCGGCACCAGGCCGGCCGCCGCCTGCTGCAGCAGGCCGGCCACGCTCGCCGCGCTGCCCAGCTCGACGAAGACGCCGACCTCCCGGGCGAGCAGCCGGTACGCGGTGAGGATCTCCCGGTCGGTGACCGCGGCGATCAGCCCGCCGGAGGCGTCCCGGGCGTCGACGGCCCGGGTCCAGCTCGCCGGGTTGCCGATCCGGATCGCGGTGGCGATCGTGGACGGCTCGGTCACCACCTGCCCGGTCACGATCGGGGCGGCGCCGGAGGCCTGGAAGCCGTACATCTTCGGGGCGCGGGTGGCGTTGCCGTCGCGCAGGTCCTCCGAGTAGCCCATCCAGTACGCGGAGATGTTGCCGGCGTTGCCGACCGGCAGGCAGTGGATGTCGGGGGCGTCGCCGAGCGCCTCGACGATCTCGAAGGCGGCGGTCTTCTGGCCCTGCAGCCGGTCGATGTTGACCGAGTTGACCAGGGCCACCGGGTAGTCCTGGGCGAGCTTGCCGGCCAACGCCAGGCAGTCGTCGAAGTTGCCGTTGACCTGGAGCAGCTTCGCCCCGTGCACGAGCGCCTGGGCCAGCTTGCCCAGCGCGATCTTGCCCTGCGGCACCAGCACCGCGCAGGTGATCCCGGCGCGGGCCGCGTACGCGGCGGCGGAGGCGCTGGTGTTACCGGTCGAGGCGCAGATGATCGCCTTGTCCCCGGCGCCGACCGCCTTGGAGACCGCCAGGGTCATCCCCCGGTCCTTGAACGACCCGGTCGGGTTCGCCCCCTCGACCTTGAGGTACACGTCGCAGCCGAGCCGGGCGGAGAGGACCGGCGCCGGCAGCAGCGGGGTGTTCCCCTCGTGCAGGGTGACGACGGGCGTGGCGTCGGTGACCGGCAGCCGGTCCCGGTAAGCCTCGATCAGACCCCGCCACATGTCGCTCTCCTCGCCTCTACCACCCCGCTGACCGGGGGACGTCTCCAGGGTGAACCAGCCGGCCGGACCGACCGGCGGCACACCCACCGTTACCCATCTGGCGGGACACCCGCCCGACGGGACCGTACCCGGCCAGTGCCGGGTCCGCTCACACCCCGCCCTCGACCCGCAGGACGCTGGTCACGGAGCGTACGGTGTCCAGGCCACGCAGCTCCCGGACCGTGGCGGCCAGCGCCGCGTCCGGCGCGACGTGGGTCACGATGACCAGGTCGGCGTCCTCGCCCCGGCCGCTGCCGGCCTCCGCCGAGCCCTGCCGGACGGTGGCGATCGACACGTCGTGCCGGGCGAACACCCCGGCCACCGAGGCGAGCACGCCCGGCCGGTCGGCCACGTCGAGGCTGATGTGGTACCGGGTGAGCGCCTCCCCCATCGGCCGCACCGACAGGTCGGCGTACGCGGACTCGCTGGCCGCCCGCGCCCCGGCGAGCCGGTTGCGGGCCACCGCCACCACGTCGCCGAGGACCGCGCTGGCGGTCGGCGCCCCACCGGCGCCCCGGCCGTAGAACATGAGCTGCCCGGCCGCCTCGGCCTCCACGAAGACCGCGTTGAAGGCGTCACCGACGCTGGCCAGCGGGTGGCTGAGCGGGATCATCGCCGGGTGCACCCGGACGCTGACCGTCTCCCGGCCCTGCGGGTCGGCGCCCCGGGCGGCGATGCAGAGCAGCTTGATGGTGCACCCCATCGCCTTGGCGCTGGCCATGTCGGCGGCGGTGACCTCGGTGATCCCCTCCCGGTACACGTCGGCCGCGCCGACCCGGGTGTGGAAGGCCAGCGAGGCCAGGATCGCCGCCTTCGCCGCCGCGTCGAAGCCCTCCACGTCGGCGGTCGGGTCGGCCTCGGCGTACCCCAGCTCGGTCGCCTCCTCCAGGGCCTCGGCGAAGCCGGCGCCGCTGGCGTCCATCGCGGAGAGAATGAAGTTGGTGGTGCCGTTGACGATGCCGGTGACCCGGTTGATCCGGTCCCCGTGCAGCGACTCGCGCAGCGGGCGCAGCAGCGGGATCGCCCCCGCCACCGACGCCTCGTAGTACAGGTCGGCCCCGCCCTCGGCCGCCGCGTCGTGCAGCGCGCCGCCGTCCTCGGCCAGCAGGGCCTTGTTCGCGGTCACCACGCTCTTGCCGGCCCGCAGCGCCTCCACCAGCCAGGTCCGGGCCGGCTCGATGCCGCCGACCATCTCGACCACGACGTCCACGTCGTCGGACTTGATCAGGGCGAGCGGGTCGGTGGTGAACAGCGCCGGGTCGACCGGCAGGTCACCACGGTCCCGGCCGTGCCGGCGCACGGCGATGCCGGCGATCTCCAGGGGGGCGCCGATCCGGGCGGCGAGATCGGCCGACTGCTCGTGCAGCAGGCGGACCACCTCGCTGCCGACGGTGCCGCAGCCGAGCAGGGCCAGGCGCACAGGTGACGTCATCCAACATCCAATGCCAGCAGGTCTTCTTCGGTCTCCCGCCGGACGATGAGGCGGGCCCGGCCTTCACGGACCGCGACCACCGGGGGCCGGGGAACGTGGTTGTAGTTGCTGGCCATGCTCCGGCAGTAGGCACCGGTGCCGGGCACGGCAACAAGATCTCCGGGCTGCACGTCGGCGGGCAGGAATTCATCCTTCACCACGATGTCCCCGGATTCACAATGCTTTCCCACCACGCGGGCGAGGATCGGCCGGGCGGTCGACTCCCGGGAGGCCACCGTCGCCGAGTACGAGGCGTCGTACAGGGCGGTCCGGATGTTGTCGCTCATCCCGCCGTCCACGCTGACGTACGCGCGGCGCGCGTCGGTGCCGTCCCCGTCGGTGCCCAGCAGCACGGACTTCACCGTGCCCACCTCGTAGAGGGTGAAGACGGCGGGGCCGACGATGGCCCGGCCGGGCTCGATCGACAGGTGCGGTACGGCGAGCTTCTCCGCCGCGCACTCGGCGTCGACGATCTTGCGCAGCCGCTTCGCCAGGTCCGCCGGGGCGGACGGGTCGTCCTGGGTGGTGTACGCGATGCCGAACCCGCCGCCGAGGTCCAGCTCGGGCAGCTCCACCCCGCGCGCGTCGCGGATCTGCGCCTGCAGGGCGAGCACCCGCCGGGCGGAGACCTCGAACCCGCTGGTGTCGAAGATCTGCGAGCCGATGTGCGAGTGCAGCCCGCGCAGCTCCAGCACGCCCTCGTCGATGATCCGCAGCGCCGCCGCGATCGCCGCCCCGCCGGCCAGCGAGAAGCCGAACTTCTGGTCCTCGTGGGCGGTGGCGATGAACTCGTGGGTGTGCGCCTCGACGCCGACGGTGACCCGGATCAGCACGGCCGGGCGCACCCCCCGCTCCCGGGCCAGCGCGGTGAGCCGCTCGATCTCGGTGAACGAGTCGACGATGATCCGGCCCACCCCGGCGTCCAGGGCCCGGGTCAGCTCGGTCACGGACTTGTTGTTGCCGTGGAACCCGATCCGCTCCGGGGGCATCCCGGCCGACAGCGCGGTGGCCAGCTCACCCCCGGTGCAGACGTCCAGGAACATGCCCTCCTCGGCGATCATCCGGACCACCGCGCGGCAGAGGAACGCCTTGCCCGCGTAGTAGACGTCCTCGGTCGGGAAGGCGGCCCGGAACTCCCGGCACCGGGACCGCAGGTCGTCCTCGTCCAGCACGTACACCGGGGTGCCGAACTCGGCCGCGATCTCCCGGACGCCGAGGCCCGCGACGGCGAGCGCGCCGTCGGCGGCCCGCGCCACGTTGCGCGGCCACAGTTGCGGCACCAGGGCGTTGACGTCGACCGGGGTACGCAACCAGGCCGGCCCCCGGCTGCCGAGGTCGCCGTGCAGCGCCCCGGCCTCGTGTGCCCGCATCAGCCCTGTCCTCCCATGGTGGTGCTCACATCCGTTCCGGAGCGGAGACGCCGAGCAGGTGCAGCCCGTTGGCGATCACCGTACGGGTGGCGTCGTTGAGCCAGAGCCGGGCCCGGTGCAGGTCGGTGACCTCCTCGTCGCCGCGCGGCAGGATCCGGCAGTTGTCGTAGAACCGGTGGTACGCCCCGGAGAGCTCCTCCAGGTACCGGGCCACCCGGTGCGGCTCGCGCAGCTCGGCGGCGGCGGCCACCGTGGCGGGGAACTCGGCGAGCGCCTTGAGCAGCTCGTTCTCCTTCTCGTGGGCGAGCAGCTCGGGGCGGAACGCCTCGGCGTCGCCCCGGGTCAGCCCCACCTCGGCGGCGTTGCGGCCGACGCTGGCGGTCCGGGCCGCCACGTACTGCACGTAGTAGACCGGGTTGTCCCGGCTGGCCCGGGTCCACAGCTCCACGTCGATGTCGATCGGGGAGTCGCTGGAGTAGCGGGCCAGCGCGTACCGGGCGGCGTCCACCCCGATCGCGTCGACCAGGTCCTCCAGGGTGACCACGGTGCCGGCCCGCTTGCTCATCCGCACCGGCGCCCCGTCGCGGACCAGGCTGACCAGCTGGCCGATGAGGATCTCCAGGTGGACCTGCGGGTCGTCGCCGAAGCAGGCGGCCATCGCCTTCATCCGGCCGACGTAGCCGTGGTGGTCGGCGCCGAGCATGTACACCGCCCGGTCGAAGCCGCGCTCCCGCTTGTCGAGGTAGTACGCGCAGTCGGCGGCGAAGTACGTCCACTCGCCGTTGGACTTGCGCAGCACCCGGTCCTTGTCGTCGCCGAAGTCGGTGGTGCGCAGCCAGACCGCCCCGTCGCGCTCGTCGACGTGCCCCTGCTCCCGCAGCCGGGTCAGGGCGTGCTCCAGCTCACCCCGGTCGTGCAGGTCCTTCTCGTTGAAGTAGGTGTCGAAGTCCACCCCGAACCCGCGCAGCGAGGACTTGATCTCGTCGAACATCAACGCGACGCCCTCGACCCGGAACACCTCCTGGGCGGCCTCGTCGGGCAGCGTCGCCACCTCGGGGCGCTTGGCCCGGACCTGCTCGGCGATCTCGGCGATGTACGCCCCGCCGTACCCGTCCTCCGGGGCCGGCTCGCCCTTGGCGGCGGCGAGCAGGGACCGGGCGAACCGGTCGATCTGGGAGCCGGCGTCGTTGAAGTAGTACTCGGTGCCGACCTCGGCGCCGCTGGCCCGCAGCAGCCGGCTCAGCGCGTCACCGACGGCCGCCCACCGGACCCCGCCGATGTGCACCGGGCCGGTCGGGTTGGCCGAGACGAACTCCAGGTTGATCTTCTGTCCGGCCAGGGCGGTGCCGCCCCCGTACGCCGGGCCGGCCTCGACGATCGACCGGGCGAGCAGGCCGGCGGCGGCGGCGTCCAGGCGGATGTTCAGGAAGCCCGGACCGGCGATCTCCACCGACTTGATCCCGGGTGTCCGGCCGAGCTGCTCGGACAGGTCGGCGGCCAACTCCCGGGGCGGGACCCCCACCCGCTTGCTGAGCTGGAGGGCCAGGGTCGAGGCGTAGTCACCGTGCTCGGGGTTGCGGGGTCGCTCGACCGCGGTCCGCTCCGGCAGGGCGGAGCGGTCCAGGCCCCGCGCGTCGAATACGGCGTGGGCAGCGGAGAGTACGGCCTCGGCTAGTTCTGCGGGAGTCACCGAACCATGTTATCGGGGGTAGACTCGGTCCCCGCGGCGGCGACCCGGAGCGGGGAACCGGCCCGCCGGCCCCCCTTGACCGACCGACCTGACGAGGCACGATGAGCATCAGCACCCCGGGCGGCAACCAGAGCCGTCCGTCCGTGGTCAGCACCGGCAAGAAGCCGGCGGCCGACCGGCCCGCCGCCGGCGGCAAGCCCACTGCCAGCGGCAAGGCCGGGGGCAAGTCCGGCGCGACCAAGCCGGGAGCAGGCAAGTCGGGCGCCCGACCGGGCGGCGGCGGCAAGGGCCGCAAGCCGATCACCCCGGTCAAGGTCAGCCAGGGCCGCGCCTGGGGCCCGATCGCCCTCTTCGTCGCGGTCGGCGTCCTGGCCGTCTCGATCATCGGCTACGGCGCCTGGGCCTCGTTCCAGGGCTCGAAGCCCTGGGAGGAGCGCGCCGAGGCCATCGAGGGCATCGTCAACTTCCGCAAGACGGACCCCGAGCTGGTCAAGGGCGCCAACCACCAGGAGGGCCCCGTCCAGTACGCGCAGGCCCCACCGGTCGCCGGCCCGCACAACAGCTCCTGGCAGAACTGCATGGGCGACGTCTACGACGCCCCGATCGCCAGCGAGCACGCGGTGCACAGCCTGGAGCACGGCGCGGTCTGGGTCACCTACCGTCCGGACCTGCCGGCCGACCAGGTGGAGAAGCTCGCCGAGCGGGTGCGCGGCAACGAGAAGACCTTCCTCAGCCCGTTCCAGGGGCAGGACCGGCCGATCTCGCTGCAGACCTGGGGGTACCAGCTCAAGGTCGACAACGCCGACGACAGCCGGATCGACGACTTCATCAAGACGCTGCGGGTGAACGCCTCGATCGAGGGCCCGAACGCGCTCTGCTCGGGTGGCATCACCGCCACCGGCAACGCCCCGCGCGACGGCGCCCAGATGCCGCAGACCCAGGGCTGACCAGGGAGACGAACCGATGACCGCACCCACGATGGCCGACCGCGCCGACGCACCGGCCCCGGCCCCGAGCGAGGGCGGCCGGGCGAGCGCCCGCCGCTTCGGCACGGTGGCGCTGGCCGCCGCCGTCGTGGTCGGGCTTGTTCTCGGGTACGTCGGCGGGCTGTTCACGCCCACCCTGACCCGTCCGGGTGACGCGTCGGTGGAGGCCGGGTTCGCCCGGGACATGACCACCCACCACGCCCAGGCCGTGCAGATGGGGCTGGCCGCCTACCAGCGGGGCAGCGACCCGGAGGTACGCCAGATCGGCGTCGACATCGCCCTCGCCCAGCAGGGTGAGATGGGCGCGATGCAGACCTGGCTGCGCTCCTGGGGGCTGGACCCGTCGGGTTCGCAGCCCCGGATGGCCTGGATGGCGGGCGGGCAGGAGATGGTCAAGAACGGGCTGATGCCCGGCATGGCCACCCCCGAGGAGATGGCCCGCCTGGAGGCTGCGCAGGGTCGCGAGCTGGACGTGCTCTTCCTGGAGCTGATGATCACGCACCACACGGGCGGCATCCACATGATCGACGGGGTGCTCGGCAACAGCGACGAGCCGGACGTGGTCCGGACCGCCCAGACCATGAAGAACACCCAGCAGAGCGATCTGGTCAACCTGCGCAACGCCCTGGACCGCCTGCGCCCCTGAGCCCTCCCCGCAGCCGCCCGGACAAGGGTGGTGGTGACCCACCCGGGTCGCCACCACCCTTTACCTTTGCCCGTCCCCTCCCTCTCCGTAGCACCCTCGGTGATCAAGCGCCGGTAGGCAGGTGAGAGCATGGGGGGATTTGACGGTTTTGGTGCTTTCGGGGGATTGCGGCTGTTGGGGGTTTTTCTACCTACATATCGTGACCAGGAGTGATTCGGGCTCGTTGCGCAGGACGTGGGGGTTGCACTCAGAGACGCGCGCCGGTCGGTGACCAGTTGGTGCCGGCGGCACACCATCGGCGGTGACGGGACGGTGGCAGCCGTCCGTCGCGGACATCGGCAGGGCGAACCGGGCACGCTCAGCCGCGACCAGGAACTCGAACTGATCGACATGCTGCGGGGTGTCCACCCCGACGACTTCGGGCTGGACGAGGAGCTGTGGACGCGGCAGAGCCTCGCCACGCTCGTCCAGCGGCGGTTCGACCTCCCGCTGGACCACGGCACGGTCGGGGCGTACCTGCGCGCCTGGGGGCTGGGGCCGCGCGAGCCCCGGGAACGGGCCTGCGGGCTCTGCGTCGGCGCGGTCGAGCGCTGGGTACGCCTCGAGTACCCGTCGATCACCCGGGCCGCCCAGGACCACCTGGCCGAGGTCTACTGGATCGGCCGGGTACGCCTGCGCGGCACCATGCCGGCGGCCGACGTCCTCTCCGCCGTGTCGTCGCGGGGCCGGGTCCGGTTCATGATCACGACCCCGTCGGTCGACCCGCCGCTCCCCCGCGACTTCGTGCTGCGGCTCAGCGGCGCCGAGGAGCACCCGGTGCACCTGATCGTCGACGGCTCCTGGCCGCGCAACGAGTGGCCCCGCCGGCTGCCCCGGCGGATCGCGCTGCACCCGCTGCCCAGTTGCGGGCGGGCCCTGGCCGCCTGAGGGCACTGATCCGGCGGCGAGGCCCGGCCGGGACCGGCCCCGCCGGAGCGGGCCGCCCCCGCCAGCCGGGGCCGTCCGCCCTGGTGGGTGGCCGGGCACGGACGACACACGTCGATCACGGGATACCGATTCGGCGATCCGGGGGGCGGTTTGCTAGTCTTCTCCCGTCGCTGAGCCCCCGTAGCTCAGGGGATAGAGCACCGCCCTCCGGAGGCGGGGGCGCAGGTTCGAATCCTGCCGGGGGCACATCGCAGATTCATAGAATGTCGCCCCGGCGCTCGCGCCGGGGCGTTTTCGCATGTCGGCGCGGACCGTCCCGCTGAGCCGACCCCCGCCGGGCCGTCACGAGCCGCCGCCCTGCCGACTCCGCCGAAATCGCATCGCGCTTCTTCGCGCCACTCCAGTACATTGTTCACGCAACTTAACGTTGGTAAGTTACCTTCTCAATGTTCAGGAGCGTTGCGTGGCTACCTCCGCTCGGCACTGGTGGGTCCTGGCGACAGCGGGATCGGCGCAGTTGATGGTGGTGCTGGATGCCACCGTCGTGACCATCGCCCTGCCCTCGGTCCAGCGGGACCTGGGCTTGGCCGACGCCTCCCGAAGCGCGGTGGTCACCGCCTACGCGTTGGCGTTCGGCGGGTTGCTGCTGCTCGGCGGACGCATCGCCGACACGGTCGGGGCGCGCCGGGCCTTCGTGGCCGGGCTGGTCGGATTCGCGCTGGCCAGCGCGCTCGCCGGGCTGGCCCCCACCCCGGGGCTGCTGTTCGCCGGTCGGGCCGCCCAGGGCGGGTGCGCCGCCCTGCTGGCACCGGCTGCCCTGGCGATCATCTCGGCGGCGTTCACCGAGCCCCGGCAGCGGGGCATCGCGTTCGGCATCTACGGCGCGCTCACCGGGGCGGGGGCGGTGCTCGGCCTGCTCCTCGGTGGGGCGCTGACCCAGTACCTCGACTGGCGCTGGTGCCTTCTGGTCAACATCCCGATCGCGGCCATCACGCTGATCGGGGCCGCCACCGTGATCCCGGCACATTCCGGCCGCCGGGTACGGCTCGATCTCGCGGGCGCCGCCACCAGCGCGGCCGGCATGACCGCTCTGGTCTTCGCCCTCACCGAGGTCCCGAACCGGGGTTGGGTCGACGCACTCGTGCTCACCCCGCTGGCGGTCGGCGCGCTGATGCTGGTGCTGTTCGCCGTCGGGCAACGGACGGTCGCGCAGCCCCTGCTGCCGCTCACCGTGCTGCTGGACCGGGTCCGGGGCGGCGCGTTGCTCGCGATCGGGCTGCCGCAGGTCGCGCTCTTCGGGTTCTTCCTGGTGCTCACGTACTGGTTCCAGCAGCTCCTCGGTTACTCACCGGTCCGCGCCGGGCTGGCGTTCCTGCCCCTCGCCCTGGCGATCGCGGTCGGATCGACGCTGATCGCCGGTCTGCTCGCGGCGCGACTGACGACGCGCGCCCTGGTCGTCCCCGCCCTCGTCGTGATGGCCGCCGGGATGGTGCTGCTGGTCGGCCTCACGCCCGGCACGCCGGGGCTCTACCTCACCCGGATGCTGCCGGCGGAGATCCTGATCGGTCTGGGTCTCGGCTGCGCGATCACCCCGGCGGTCGCCGCCGCGACCAGCGGTGTCGGCGGTGGGGACACCGGCGCGGCGTCGGCCGCCGTCAACGCGGTGACCCAACTCGGCGGCTCGATCGGCACCGCGCTGCTCAACACCGTGGCCGCCACCGCCGCTGCGGCGGCGCTGCGGGCGGCACCCGACCGGACCACCGAGGCCGACGCCACCGTCGCGGGTTTCGACGCCGCCCTGCTGACCGCTGTGGCGGTCCTCGTCCTGGCGGCCGGCGTCGTCGCCCTGGTCATGCCCGGCGGTCGCCGGTCGGGACCGGCACCCGACGTCAGGCCGGGCCGACGTCCCGCCGCCTCAGCGTGACCGCAGTCGGCGGACCGCGCCGGTCAGGCGGGACCGGGCGTGGGCGAGTCGCTGGGCGTCCCAGTCGGCCCGGGCCAGCGGGTCGGCGAGCCGCCGGTCGACGCCCTCCGCCCAGCCGGCCAGCACCACCGCCAGGGCCGGGTCCTGCTCCGCGATCTCGTGCAGCACCCGGAGCCGGCGGAAGGAGAGCCGGTCGACCACGCCCGTGGTGGCCGTACCGATCGTGGCCGCGACCTCCTCGGTGCGCCCCAGCACCGACGCGACGGCGAGGGTCTCGAACAGCGAGCTGCCCCCGCCCTGCGGAGCCGCGAGGAACCGCTCGGTCGCCGCCGCCAGCGGACGCCGCCGCCAGTCACTGTGCGGCAGGTGGTGCAACCCCCAGACGACCGAGGCGGCATGGGCCAGGTTTGGCGCGACCGGTGGCGCCGCCCGGGCCGTCACCGCGAAGCCGGCCAGACGCAGGACGTGGCAGACGTGCCCGATCTCCGTCCACTGGGTCCGTTCGTCCAGGACCACGGAGCTGCCCAGGTGGTCGTCCACGGCCGTATTGATCGCCGCCGCCAGGTCGTCGGCGTGCCGGGGCGCGTGGTCCAGCACCAGTTCCAGCAGGACACACGCCCGGCGCAGGCCCACGTGCCGGACCACGTGGGCGGGCTCGAACCCGCCGAGCGCCTCCACCAGGGCGGCACAGCCGGCCTGGTCGCCGAGGTCGTGCAGCGTCCCGGCCAGTTCGACGGCGGGACCGAGGTCGCGGGTGAGCCCCGCCCGCACCCGGGTCGACAACCGCCCCCGGTCGATCTCCCGCACCGCCCGGTCGGCCCAGCTCGTGTTCCAGATCACCAGCGTCCGCAGGATGTCCCGCAGCGCCGCCGGGCTGCCGGTGATGCGGACGAGTTGCAGCCGGACGTCGAAGACCGTGGACGTCCAGGAGGCGTCCGGGTGGGTGGCGACGACGCCGATCGCGGCGAGGTGGCGGGCCGCCGCGTACTGCACGGCCGGCGCCTGGAGGGCCTGCAGGTCGGAGAGGAAGACCCGACGCAGCACCTCGTCCTCCCGGAGGTGCTCGTACAGGTCGCGGCCGAGGCCGTCCTCGACCCGTTCGAGGGCGCTGAGCAGGCCGGCGCCGGCGGTGGGCGAGTCGAACATCGCCCGCCGGGTCTTGTCGACCAGCAGGCTCTCCTCCTCGTCGTCGTCGCGGCGCACGACCCGGTCCGCCAGCGCGCCCACCATCGACCGCACCCGCGCCGGGTCGATGTCGCGCAGGATGCTCAGCGCCTGGGTCAACTGCTCGCCGTTGCCGGTGCGGGCCAGCCGGCTCACCCACGCGTGGCGCTCCCCCATGGAGCGGTCGGCGGCGGCGACCAGGTCCCGGCCGCCCTGGTGCTGGTCGGCGTCGGCGAGGGTCCGGGCCACCTCGCGGCAACACTCGGCGGCGGCCAGCAACGGGGCCGCCGCGATCGGGCGGAGGAAGGCGCTCATGGTGAACTCACGGCCGTACTGCGCCGCGGCGGCCGGGTACAGGGCCCGGCCGAGCCGGTGGAACTCCGCCTGCGCCTCCGGGGACGCGAAGGGCCCCATCCCGTCGAGCACGGTCCGCACCGGGATCCGGGCCCGCAGCCGGACGAGGAAGTCCGGCCCGATCTCCGGGTCGGCGCCGACCTGGAGGGCGAGCCGGGGGCCCCAGGGCTTGTGACCGCCGGAGATGGCCTCCGCGACGGCGTCCAGCACCGCGTCGAGCAGCGACCGGCGGAACGGCACCTGCGCTTCCCACAGGCCTTTGAGCAGGTAGTACTTGACGGAGGGCCGGGGGTCCCTGATGAGCAGCCGCAGGGCGTTCTCCTCGCCGAGCTGCTCCCCGAACAGTCGCGCGAACCCGTGCGAGTGCACCATGTAGATGTCGTCCACCGCGTGCGCCGCGGAGAGCAGCATCCCGGCGCCCTTGGCGTCGGCCAGCTCCATCACCCGCCGCGCGAGCAGGTCGGCCAGCTCACTGTCCGGCGTCTCGGACCGCAGGCTCGAGTAGAGCAGCGAATGCGCGGCCCGCAGGTACACCGCGCTGACGCTGCGGACGAGGTCCGCCGCCTCCATCGGCGAGGCGTCCCGGAGCATCGTGCGGACCCCGTCGAGGAACGGGTACCGCTGCTCCGTCCGACGCCGGGCGTCCTGCCTGGACACCCGCTTGAACAGTTCGACGGCGTAGAGCGGGCCGAAGGCCCGCAGCTCGTCCACGGCGCGGGTGAAGTCGGCGATCGTGGTGTGCCGCAACGCGGTGGTGAACCGGTTCTCGTACGTCTCGAGCAGCAGGTCCCAGTCGTCGCGGCGCAGGTACCGGCGCAGGATGAGCCAGCCGAGCACGACCGGGAACCCGACGTCGTTCGGTGGCTCCGCGTCGAGCACCGCCTGGACCGCCGGCTCCTGCTCGACGGGGAAGGTCAACTGGTCCCACCGCAGCGTCCGCTCGGCCCGTGCCTGGAGACTGCGCACCCGCCGGATCAGGTAGTAGTCGTCGGCGCGGGACGGCTGGACGCCCGGCAGCACCTCCACCACCCGCTCGACCACGAGCCGCCGCAGCTCGGGATCGTGGAAGGACTCGGCCCGGCGCAGCAACTGGAACCGCTCGTCCGGGGTGCCGGAGCCGGCGCTCAGCGCGTCGGCGACCTGGTCGTGGATCCAGCCGCTGATCGCCGACCACTGCGGCCTGATCTCGGACAGGTACGACCGCAGGCACCGCAGCACGACGAGCAGTTCGCCGATCACGAACCGCTCGGTACGCTGCGGCAGCCGCTCCGTCAGCCGCGCCACCACCCGCCGGACGACCTGGTCGCCGAGCCCGACGTGCAGCGAGGTCAGCAGCTCGGCCAGCCGCGCCGAGTGCACCTGCTCGATCCACTGCGGCAACGAACCGTCCCGCCAGGTGTGGTCGACCAGTTCGGCGCAGAGCGGGCTGCGGTACAGCCGCACGCCGCGCAGGCAGGTGACCACCTCGCCGGAGCCGTCCCGCATCAGCTCGGCCAGGTCGGGCTGCATCAGCTCGACCATCAGCGCGTCCCGCGCGCCGAGGGACCGCCGACGGGTCCCGCGCGCCGGCTCCCCGTCCACCGGCTGGAGCTCGCGGTACCCCTTCAGCAGCGCCCGGCAGTCCTCGGGGCCGGGTATCCGGAACCGGCGGCCGGTGAAGTCGGTCTCGATCCCGAAGGCGGCCCGGGTGTCCGGGTCGAGACCGGCGATCGACGTCTCGGCGACGCCCCACCGCGCCAGGCTCCAGGCCGCCGTCACCGCGACCGCCCGGCGCTCCGCCTCGTCCAGCGCCCGGAGGCGGGCGACCAGCGGGGCGTCGCCGGTCTCCGGCTCGGTCTGCGCCGCCCCGGTCTCCGGGTCGCCGCTCCTGAGCATGGCCCGGAGCAGCCGGCGCAGGTCCCGGGGTGGCCGGGGCCGGTCCAGTTCCGCCAGGCCCCGTTCCCGGTCCAGCAGGTCCGGGTGCCGCTCGGAGAGCCACACCACGAACTCCCGTAGCGCCTGCGGACCGACCACGGCGGTGACCACGTTGACCGAGTTGGTCTGCCACTCCTCGACGGAGTTGACGTCGTACTGGAGGACGGCCAGCACGGACGTGCTCAGGTTCCGCGCGAGGTGGGACAGGAGTTCGTCGACGTTGCCGTCGCCGACCGGGTACAGCTCTTCGAGGACGAGCAGGCGGCGCTGGTCCGGTGCCGCCTCGTCCATGCCGAGCGCGTGCCGGCCGACCCGCACGGCCAGTTGCCGGTTCGGCAGCTCGTGGGTGGTGCTGGCGACGACCCGGACCAGCGGGGGACGACGCTGGGCGGCGAGCTTGGCCGCCAGGCGGCGGACGATGACGCTCTTGCCGCTGCCCCGGGTGCCACCGAGCACCGCGACCCGGTTCCGGCCCTGGTGGAACATCCGGTACAGCGAATTGACCTGGGCGACGTCCGTCTCGGGGACGAGCAGGTTCGTCGGGGCCTGCGTCCAGTCCACCGGCACCCAGCCCAGCCGCAGCAGCTCAGCCCTGTGCTGTCCGCGCTGCCAGGCCGTCCACGCGCCGCCCCACACCAGCAGTGCCGCGCCGGCCAGGTCGCAGTCGTGCTCCGGGGCGGTCGACGAGGTGCCGTCGGCCCGGGTCAGCAGCCAGCCCTGCCCGGTCGGGACGAGCAGGTCGTACTCCAGGTGGGCCAGGGCCCCGACGCAGGCCGTGATCTCCGCGTCGGCCAGCGGGCGGAAGACGCCGTCGGCGTCGCACTCCCCCACGGCCACCAGGTTCGCGGCGGGCCCGGCCAGCCCGGCGACCCGACCCAGCGCCCGCAGGGCCGCCAGCAACCCGAGCCGTTGCGGCGCGGCCGGTCCGGCCGGCCACAGGAAGCCGCCGTCGAGCGTGCCGTCGATCTCCTCGGCCGCCAGCGACTCGAACTCGGCCAGCGCCCGACGCACCGCCGCCCGCACCGGGGCCGGGTCCGGGGCCAGCTCGGCGGCCGGCCGGAACATCGGGTGCGCGGCGGCGGGCGCGTCGCCCGGCCAGAGCGTGCCGGCCACGACGTCACCGTCCGCCGTCACCAGCGGCAGGGTCGGGTGTCCGGGCCGCTCCGGGGTACCCCGGCCGACCGGTCGCAGGTCGTCGCCGAACGCGAGCAGGTCGAGCACCGTCTCCTCGCCGAGGAGGCCCGCCACCTCGGTCGCCGCCGCACCGCCCGCGCCGCCGTCGGGGCCCGCCGAGCCGTCCGGGCCGGCGGATTCGTCGGGGTCGGTGGGGACTTCGGGGTCGGCGGATTCGTCGGGGACGGTGGAGGTGGCGGGGGTGGTCGCCGCGTTCAGCACCGCCGACAGTCCCGAGGTCCCGTCGGCGACCAGCCGGCCGGGGATGCCCGTTCGGCGGCCCCGCAGCGCCGCGCCGATCCGGCCCAGGTCCTCGTCGCGCAGCAGCCGTACCTGCTCGCGCAGCGGCCCGGTCGGCGGTTCCTCCCCGGTGGCCGTGGCCTGCAACAACAGCAGGTACGCGAGGGCCAGGTCGCGGTCCTGCTCCGGGTTCGTCCGAGGGTCCATCAGGTCGGGTCCACCTCCCCGGTCGGGTCGCCGTCCGCCTCGTTGGCGGTGGTCAGCGCGACGGCCGCCAGCCCGTCCGGCGTCGCGACCACCAGGGTGCCGCCGGCCAGTCCGCTGCCGACCGGGGCGGCGTCCAGCGGCCAGCGGTCGCCCGGCCCCGGCCGCGTCGCGTCGTGCAGCTCGATCCAGCCGGACCGGGCGTCGGACCCGCCGCCGACCACCACCCACCGCTCGTCCACCGCGACGCAGCGGACGGCCCCGGTCCGCTGCCGCCGGGGCACCGTCCGGCCGCCCGCCGGCAGGTTCAGTCCGCCGTCGGTGCCGACGACCACGCAGGCGCCCCCGTCACGGGCGGCGGCCAGCAGCAGCGGGGCGCTCCCCGGGCCGACCGGGGAGGGCTGCCGGCCGCCGGCCGCCGAGAGGTTCCAGCGCCAGCTGCGACCACCGATGTCCACCAGCCACAGCACCGGTTCCTCGGCGACCCCGGCGAGGTCCGCCGCGACGATCTCGGCGGGCAGCGCGCAGTGCCGCACGGCCGACCCGGCGACCACGTCGACGACCCGCACGGCCTGGCCGTCCACGCACGCGACCAGGCCGCTCGGGTGCGTCACCGCGACGGTCGCCGGGCCGAGGGTCCGTGGGGGCTCGTGGGCCGCCGGCCCCCAGCAGCGCACGTCCCGGTCGGCCCGGACCGCGACGGTGACCAGGCCGGCCACGGTCAGCGCGGCGGAGACGCCGGTCACCGGGGCGCCGTCCCCGGCCACCGGCGGCCACTGCGGCACCGGTGCCCCGCTGGTGCCGTCCCACCAGGCCACCGTCCCGTCGTCGTGCGCGGTGACGAGGTACGCCCCGGCCGGGCCGGCGAGCGCCATCCGGGTCACCGGCGCGCGGTGGCCGGCCGCCGCCACCCGGACCGCCCAGCGGCACTGCGGGGTGCCGGGCCCGCCCGCCGCCCCGGCCGTGGCGGCCAGCCGGTCCAGGCCGTACCGCCGGGCCAGCAACCCCAGCAGGAACGCCCGGTCCGGCCGGTCGGCCCGGACCGGTACGCCCGCCCAGGTGGCGACGCGTCGTTGCCCGTCGGGTCGGCCACGCACGGCGCGCAGGCTCCGGGTGACCTCGGCGGGCGGCGCGGCCAGCAGCAGGTTCGCGTCGTCGAGCAGGTCGGCGTAGCGGCCGTGCGCCTGCGCCGCCGCGCCGAGCAGGATCGCCGCCAGGCCGGGGTGCACCCCGTCCCACCCCGCCCCGTACCGGTCCCGGGCCGCGTCGACCAGGTCCCGGACGAAACGGTCACCGGTCGCGGAGAGGTCCACGGCACGGGCCGCGAAGCGGGGTCGCCAGGCGCGCTCGCCCTGGTCGCCGCGCCGCTGCGCGAGAAAGGCCGAGGCGCGGGTGGCGAGGTCACCCACCTCCTCCCCGGAGCAGGGCGTCCCGGACGCCCGGCGGGCGACGCCGGCCCAGATCGACTCGGGCAGCCAGCCCTCGACCGAGTACGCGCAGGCCGCCGCGAGGCACTCCACGAGGTGGTCGGCGTGCCGGCCGGCGGCACCGGCGGCCACCGGGGTCATCGCCGACCGGCACGACGCCTCCAGTACCCGGTTGGCGGCGAGGTCCGCCGCCTCGTGTGCCGCCCGGAGCGGCCGGCCGGCCCGGCGGACCTCCCGGAGCAGGGTGTCGACCGCCGTCGCGGCGGCGGAGAAGCTACCCAGGCAGGTGTCCGCCAGCTCGGTCGCCACCCGGGTCACCTCCCGGCGGGCGGTGGCACCGGCGGCGGTCAGCCCGTACTCCAGGCGCAGCAGGACGTACCGCGCCACCACGGACGCCTCGTCGTCGGCGGCGACCGCCACCCGCTCGACGCCCTCGAACGCCGCCGGGTCGGCGTCGGGGACGACGACCAGCCGGACGGTCCCGGTCCCGGCCAGGGGCAGCAGCAGCTGACCGGTCAGGGCGGCCGGGTCCGCCGCCCGGTCCAGGTTGTCGACCAGCACCGCCGGCCGGTGGCCGAGGGCGGCGACCCGCCCGACCAGCTCCGTCGCGGTGCCGGCGGGCAGGTCGAGCCGGCGGGCCAGCTCGGTGGCGGCCTGCGCGACGGTCAGCCCCGCGACGTCGAACCCGACGACGGCGAGGTCGGTCTCCGGCAGGTACCCCTGGCGGGCGACGACCGGCATCGCGTCGCGCAACTCCTGCGTCGCGGTGGTCAGCAGCCGCGCCAGCACGGCCGTCCGGCCGGTGCCGCGCGCGCCGGTCAGCAGCAGCACCGGCGGGTCCGCCGGCCCCCCGGTCAGGTGGCGCACCAGCCGTCGGAGGACGGCGTCCCGACCGGTGAAGTACCAGCCGCCCTCGTCCGGGCCGGTGACGCCCCGAGCCGGGGCGCTCCACCGGCGCTCGATCCAGTCCGGCACCGTGGCCGGCATGTACCGGGGGTTCGGCAACGCCCGGCAGCCACCGGCCTGGTACCCGGCCGCGACCCAGGGGACCTGCTCGGGCTGGGGGCCGCGCATCAGCTTCGCCGCCGCGTCGGTGGTGGTGCTCGGGTCGAGGTACTCGTCGCGCGGGTTCGCCCTGGCCGCAGCGTGCAGCGCCGCGGTGAACGCGGTGGCGAAGGCCAACTGGGCGGCCTCGTCCGTCCGGCGCGCCGAGGCCAGCACCCACACCCCCGTCGTCGCCCCGGTCTCCAGCGACATGTCGAACGACTCGGCCAGGGCCTCCCGCGCGCCGTCACCGGCGAAACACGCGTCGAGGACGAGCACCACCTGCGCGACGTTCGTGCCGGCGGCGAGCACCGGCGTCAGCAGGTCGATCGGTTCGATCCAGTTCCGGGGCCGTTCCCGGTTCGGCTCGGCCGGGACCAGCCGCCAGCCGATCCCCGGGAACGGTCCACCGTGGCCGGTGCAGTACAGGACGAGGGTCGCCGGCTCCTGCCCCTCGGCCTCGGGGTCGTGCTCCTGCGCCCACAGCGTGAGCCGGTCGGCGAGGTCCCGGTGGGTGAGGTCGGTTTCCTCGCGAAAGAGTTCGACGAGGCCGAGCCCGGCCAGCGTCGTCCGCATCGTCCGGGCCTCGCCGGGTACGTGGTCGAGGTCGGCGAACTCCCCGTTGCGGAAGGGGCCGTCGGCGGAGTACGTCGACACCGCCGAGATGGCGAAGTAGCCGCGCGGCACCGGATCACCCCCGTTCGCGTAACGCCGTCTTCATCGCGGTGGAGGTGTGCACGTTCTGGAGGTAGACCGTGGCGCTGTGCGCGGTCCGCCGCGAGTTGCTGGCCAGCCGGTCGGTGATCGGCCCGACGAAGAGACCGTCCAGCGTCTTCACCGTCGCCACCGCGTCCTCCCGGGCCGCCACGTTCACCCAGGTCTGCACGCCGGGCCAGGGCGGCAGGGTGGCCCCGAGGTCGGGGTGCAGCGCCTTGCGGATGCCCCGGAAGCCGAGCGGCGAGCCGATGGTGACCAGGGTCGGCACCGTCGGCGTCGACTGCCGGCACAGCCAGTCGTACGCGACGACCGAGCCCAGCGAGTGGGCCACCAGTACCCGGGGCTTGGCCCGCATCGCCTCGGTCAGCTCCGCCAGCACCCGCTCCCGGAAGTCCGCGTCGCCGAGGTACCGGCCGACCTGCTTGACCAGGCGGATGACGACGCCGGACGCCCCGTCGAAGATGCCGTGGCGCTCGATCCGCCGGACCGCCCCCTGGACCCGCTCCGGCGCCCAGAGCTTGGTCGGCGCGGCGGGCTCGGGGCGCTCGGCCTCCTCGTCGGCCGTGGCGTCCGCGATGGCCGTGGCGTCCGCGATGGCCAGGAACAGTTCCCGCTCCAGCGTGGTGTCGAGGTCGGCGGGCCGGTACGCGGCGTCGAGCCCGGCCTTCCCGTCGTTGTAGAGATGGCCGTAGTACGCGCACTCCACCTCGACCTCGTCCGCCCGCCCGGCGCGGACGTTCTGCAGGCCGCGCACGATCGCCGACCGCCAGTCGTCCTGCATCTGCTGCCGGGACCGGCGGTTCATGAAGATGCCGTGCACAGCCACGATGTCGGTCACGCGACAAGCCCCTTCACAGCAGCGACGCCACGGTCTTCCTTACCGATGGCACGGTCTTTCTCGCCGATGGCACGGTCGGTTTCGCCGATGGCACGGATCACGAGGTTTCGGGACGGGACCGAACTGTAGCGCACCCCCGGTAGCCCCGCCCCGGATCGGATTCCGCCGGGCCGGCGGGTCGCCCGACGACCGGCCGCCCGACGCGGGGACCAGCCGGTCAGGACGCTCCTGGTCGTCCCGGCGGTGCACCGGACCGGCACCGCGCCGGGTGGTGTCGAGGATGGACCGGAATACGTCCGACGCATCGACGGTGGGCGCTCGGAGTGTGCCCGGAAAACCGATCTGAACTGCGCCGACCGCACCGGGAAAAGCCCGCCGTCGGTACGGGAGTCGGCGTCGACGGTGCCGCCCCACCGGGACCGCGCCGCGCCCGTCCACTCCGGGACGGGAGGCGGTTCGCCGAAACCGTCGCCGGCGGACCGGGACGAACGGTACCCGTCAATGGCGGATTTCCGACACCGCCGACATCCGCCGGGCGGCGGGCCACCGTCGGTCAGGTGGCGTCCGGCCCGGCGGCGGCGCGCTTCGCGCGAGCCCGGCGGCGGCCCTCGTGCATGGCCTGGACCCGGGCCACCGGGATGGTGTGCCCCTCGGCGACCAGGTCGGCGGGGAGCCGCTGCGGCGCGGGCAGCGCGGCGGCCCACGCATCGGCGGCCCCGAGCAGCGCCGGGACGGTACGGATGGTGAAGTCGGCCGGGGCGACGGCGGTCAGGTCGGCCCAGGCGACCGGGAACGACACCGGCACGCCCGGCCGCAGCCGGGGGCTGTACGCGGCGACCACGGTCGCCCCACCGGCCCGGGTGGAATCCACGAAGACCCGCCCGCCCCGGTCCTCGCGGATGAAGGCCGTGGTGGCGAGGGCGGGGTCCAGGCGCGCGGCGCGGGCGGCCAGCGCCCGGGTGGCGGCGGCCGTGTCCGCCGGGTCGACGCCCGCCTCGACCGGTACGACGACGTGCAGGCCCTTGGCCCCGCTGGTCTTGACCGCGCCGGTCAGGCCGGTGTCGGCCAGCGCCCGGCGGACCAGGTCGGCGGCGGCGACCGCCGCCGGGAAGGAGTCCCCCTCCGGCGGGTCGAGGTCGAGCACCAGGTGGGTGGGGCGGTACGGGTCGTCGACGGTGGTCAGGGTGGGGTGGTACTCCACCGCCCGCTGGTTGGCGAACCAGAGCAGGGTACGGCGGTCGTCGCAGAGCGCGTACGAGATCTCCCGGCGCGACGCCTCGGCCCACACCGGGGTACGGCGTACCCAGTCCGGGGTGTACCTCGGCAGGTTCTTCTGCATGAAGGGCGGCTGGCCGGGGCGGACCCGGACCACCGACAGCGGCCGGCCGCGCAGGTGCGGCAGGATCCGGTCCCGGACGGCGTCGAGGTAGTCGACCAGGTCCCGTTTGGTGGCGTCGGCGCCGTCGAACAGCGGCTGGTCCAGGTTGGTCAGCGGTACCCCGTCCCGGGTCTCGTCGGCGCCGGTCATCCACCCACCCTGACCGCTGCCGGCCCGGCGGTCAACGAGGCGCGGCCGGTGGAAGGCGGCGGACCGGCGGGACGCCCTCCACATTGCCAGTGTTGCCAAAATCGTGTCAAGCTATTGGCAATATGAATGACGTCCGGCGCGTCCCGCGCACGGCGGGACGGCCGGTGCCCTCGGCCCTCGGCCCTCGGCCCTCCGCGCGTCGCAAGGAGCAGACATGGAGCACCTCGACCAGCCGTCCGACCCGGCGCAGTCCGGCCTGAAGTTCAGCATCGTGATCCCGCACAAACAGCGCCTGGCCACGCTCCGGGTGGTCTTCGCCTCGCTCGCCGAGCAGACCCTCGGCCGCGAGGAGTTCGAGGTGGTCGTCGGCGCGATGGAGTACTCCCCGGAGTACGTGACGCTGTGCCGGGAGTTCAGCGACCGGCTCGCCGTCGTCAGCGTGCTCACCGCCGAGGAGTGGAACGTCAGCCGGGCCCGCAACCTGGCCATCCGGCACGCCTCGGGCCAGGTGCTGCTGCTGCTCGACGCCGACATGGCGCTGCCCGCCAACGGGCTGCGCGACCTCTACGACCGGTACTTCGCGCACGGGCAGAACATCTGCGTGACCGGGCAGGCGATCGGCTACCACGACGTGGTGGAGAGCGACGTCGCCGACGCCGAGGTGCTCTCCTGGGACCGGTACCGCGACTCGATGGCCGCGATGGAGTCCTCCGGGCAGGTGCACGGCGACGTCCGCTGGACCCCGGAGTACGCCCCGGCGGTCGCCCGGTTCCCGTGGGCGTTCGTCGGCACCGGGCTGGTGGCCCTGCCGCTGTCCGTGGTCCGCCGGCACGACCTGCTGCTCGACGAGGGCTTCCGGGGCTGGGGGCCGGAGGACCAGGAGTGGGCGTTCCGGGTCTCCCGGACCGGCACCCCGATCGTGCAGGCGCCCCGGTTCTTCGCGGTGCACCTGCCACACCCCCGGGACGTGGCGGCCAACGGGGCAACCGCCTGGGCGAACAACCGGTACTACCTGGCCAAGTGGCCCCGGCTGGACCTGGAACTGGCGCTCGCCTTCGGCTGGCTGGAGGCCGACCGCCGCTATCCCGAGGTGGAGCGGGAACTGGCCGGGGCGGCCGGTCCCGGCCGTTCGCTCGCCACCTGCCGGGGCACCGCCGACGGGCGGGACATCCTGGTGGTCGGCGCGACCGTCGACACCGCCACCGGGGCGCCCGAGCCGGAGGTCGCCGCTCTCTTCGACGCCCACCGTCCGGTGCAGACGTACCCGCTGGCCGGTTTCGGCCTGCCGTACCCCGACGACAGCGTCGAGGAGTGTCGGCTGCTGCCGCCGGTCGGCCGGCTGAGCCCGCCCTACCGGGAGGCGATCCGCCGGGAGGCGGAGCGGGCCGCCCGCAAGGTGGTGGCCGCCGCCGACGACGACCGGCGGTGACCCGACGCCCACCGCCGTCGACGGCGGTCGGCGCGCATGATCCGCGCGCCCGCCGGGCACAGACGGCCGCGGAGACCACGGACAGGAAGGACACGCCAACTGATGGTGAGCAGCGAGGTCACGACGCCGCCCACCGGGCCGGGGCCGGTGGCCCCCGCCCGGTGGGCGCGCTGGGCGGCGGCAGCCGCGTTCCTGATCACCGGCCTGGTGCTCAGCAGCTACTTCGTCCGGGTACCGTCCCTCAAAATCAAATACGGCTTCACGGACGGCGAGCTGGGACTGTTCTTCGTCCTGCCGGTCGTCACCGGACTGGTCGCCATGCAGGCGACCGGGAACCTGGTCGCCCGCTTCGGCAGCGCCCCGATCATCCGGGTCACCATGCTGGGCCTGCCACTCTCGCTGGCCGCCATCGGCTTCGCCGAGACCCGCTGGCAGTTCGCGCTGGCCCTGCTCGCCTTCGGGATCGTCGACGGCCTGATCGACGTGTCGATGAACGCGCACGCGGTCACCGTGGAACGCGCCCTGCGCCGGCCGGTCATGAACAGTTGCCACGCCGCCTGGAGCATCGGCGCGATGATCGGGGCGGCCCTGGGCGGGCTGGCCGTCAAGGCCGACCTCTCCCCCGCCCGGCACTTCCTGCTCCTCTGCGGCGCGCTCGTGGTGCTCGGCCTGGTCGCCGGCCGGTTCCTGCTCCCGGCCGCCGCCGACCGCGCCCAGGGGTACGCCACCGCGGCGCAGCCGAAGATCCGCTGGCACGAGGGGTGGACGCCCCGGATCGTGCTGCTCGGCGTCACCGGCACCGTGGTCCTGGTGGCCGAGGGGGCGGTCGGCAACTGGGGCGGGATCTTCCTCCACGACGAGCTGGGCGCCTCGCTGGCCACCGCCTCCCTCGGGTACCTCGCCTTCAGCGTCTTCCAGGCCGGCGGGCGGCTGGTCGGCGACCGGATCCAGCAGCGGATCGGCGCCAGCCGACTGGTCCGGTGGGCCGGGGCGATCGCGGTCGCCGGGCTGGCGATCGTGGTGCTCAGCCCGCTCCCGGCGGTCGCCGTCGCCGGCTTCGCCGTGCTGGGCGTCGGGATGTCCGTGCTGGTACCGCTGATCTTCAGCGCGGTCGGGCACAGCGGCGCCGAGTCCGGCGACGTCAACGCGGCGGCGGCGCTGGCCAAGGTGAACACCCTCACCTACAGCGGCATGCTGCTCGGCCCGGTGCTGGTCGGCTGGTCGGCCAGCGGGGTCGGGCTCACCCTGACCCTGGCCGGGATGCTCGCCCTGCTGGCGCTGACCCTGGTCACCGGGCTGCGCCGGATCTGACGGCGGTCCCACCGGCGGGGTGCGACGGCAGCCGGCCCACCCCGCCGGAGGCCCACCCCGCCGGAGGGATGCCCCGCCGCCGGACGGCACGGCGAGGGCCCGTGGTCACCGCGACCACGGGCCCTCACGGTGTTCCCGCAACCGGTCAGTCCCGCCGGTACACCGAGACGTGCCCGCGACTGGCCGAGCCGAACGGCCGCCGGTCCCAGTCGGCGTACCGGTCGGCGAGGCGCAGCCCGGCCAGCTCCGCCATCAGGTCCAGCTCGCTCGGCCAGCAGTACCGCTCGGAGTGCGGGCGCAGCCGCACCCCGGACCGGTCGAAGGTGATCTTCTGGCTGAAGAACCGCTGCGCGGCCCGGTCGAACGAGTACACCTCGATCGTCGCCGAGTCCTCGGTCACCTCCAGCGCCTCGACCCGCTGCCCGTCGGCGACGTGCGTCGGGTCGGGCACGTACGCCTCGACCACGAAGGACCCGCCCGGGGCGAGCACCCGGGCGACGTTGCGGAACAACTCCACCTGCCGCCGCGCGCTGGGCAGGTTGAACAGCGTGTTGAAGACCAGGTAGACCAGCGCGTACGGGCCGTCGACCGGGACGTCGGCCATGTCGCCGACGGTCACCGGGATGGTGTCGCCGCCCGGTTTCTCGCGCATCCGCGCCACCATCGCCTCGCTGGCCTCGACGCCCTCCACGGGTACGCCCCGGGCGGCCAGCGGCACCCCCACCCGGCCGGTGCCGATCGCCAGCTCCAGGGCGCGTCCGCCGTCGGCCAACCCGGCGAGGAAGTCCACGGCCGGCGTCGGGTCCAGCGTCGTCGCGCGGTCGTAGTCGTCGGCCCACACCCGGCCGAAGTGGGCCGGGTCGTCGAAGAGGGACACCTGTCCTCCCAGGCTCGTCACGGGTGGTCGGTCAGGACCGGGCGGTGCGCGGCGGCCGGGCGGTCACGCAGGAAGCCGAGCCACTCCGGCAGGGGGCGCTCCCGCAGCACCTCCGCGCAGTCGGGCAGGCCACGCTCCCGGATCAGCGCGTTCAGCCCGTAGAAGTCCAGCGGCGGGTCCGGCTCCAGCAGCCGGCTGATCGGGGTGTCGTACCGCCGGGCGATGTACTGGTAGTTGCGGACCCCGGACTTCTTGTTCTCCGCGTGGCCCTTCTCGTGCGGGTAGTGGATGGCGGCGGCGTCCCGGCTTACCACGAAGTGCGCCCCGTCCAGGTGCAGCCGGTACGCCAGCTCGATGTCCTCCCCGCCCCAGCTGCGGAACGCCTCGTCGAAGCCGCCGACCCGGCGGAGCTGCTCCGTGCGCGCGGAGGTGTTGCAGGTCCAGTAGACCAGCCACGGCGCGGGCAGCTCGTGGATCGCCTCGGTGTACTGGTCGTAGAAGCTCTCCCGGGCGTCGAGCCACCGCCCCTCCCGGATCAGCCGGGCGATGGTCGCGTCCGGCTGGTCGAAGTCGAGGGCGGCCAGCATCTGCGCGGCGTCCTCGTTGTTGTGGTTGAAGCAGTACACGTACCCGACGACGGCGGTCGGGGTCGCTCCGGCGTGGCACGCCAGGTGCGCCCGCAGCGCCCCGGAGTGCAGCAGCACCCCGGAGTCGACGAAGACGCAGACGTCGCCGGTGGCGTGGGTGATGCCCACGTTGCGCGCCGCCGCGACCCGGAACCCCTCGTCCGGCCGCTGGAAGTAGCGCAGCCGCAGCCGGTCGGCGTACTCCCGGGCCACGGCCGGGGTGTCGTCGGTCGAGCCGTCGTCGACCACCAGCACCTCGAAGGCGTCGACGCCGAGGTCCTGTCGGGTCAGCGACTCCAGGGTGCGGCGCAGCAACGCCATCCGGTCGTAGGTGGGGACGACGACGCTGCACAGCGGTCGTCGGCTCGGGGTTCCCGTCATCGTGCCTCCCGGGGGAATGTGGTGGCCAGCATCTCGTCGACGGTGACGAAGCGCAGGTCCCGGGCGAGCAGCCCCTCCAGGACGGCCGGCAGGGCCGCCACGGTCTGCCGGCGGTCACCGCCGCCGTCGTGCAGCAGGATCACCCCGCCCGGTCCCGTCCCGTCCAGCACCGAACGGGCGATGTGCTCCTGGCCCGGCAGGGCCCAGTCCCAGCCGAGGGCGTCCCAGAGCACGGTGGTCAGGCCCAGCTCGGCGAGGCCGGTCAGCACCTGCGGCGAGCGTCCGCCGTACGGCGGGCGGAACAGCGTCGGCGGCGGCTCGCCGGTGGCCGCGGCGAGCGCCTCGCCGGTACGTTCCACCTGCTCGACGACCTCCGCCCGGCTCAGCTCCGGCAGGAACGGGTGCGACCAGGTGTGGTTGCCCAGGTGGTGCCCGCGTCGCCGGATCTCGGCCACGATCTCCGGGTACGCGTCGGCGAGCAGCCCGACGCAGAAGAAGGTCGCCCGCACGCCGTACCGGTCCAGGATGTCGAGGACCTGCCCGGTGTACGGCGGCAGCGGGCCGTCGTCGAAGGTGAGCGCGACGTCCGGGCGGTCCCGGGGACCGTGGGTCAGGCAACGACCGGCGGCGGTCAACGTGGCCACCGTGTCGGCGCTCGCCGCAGCCCCGGCGTTGAGGTCGTCGCCGCGCCCGCCCAGCGTCCCGTCGGCGAGGTCCAGCCTGGTCAGCCGGGTGAGGTCGCGGTGGGCGGCACGGGCCAGCTCACCGGCGGGCACCGAGCCGAACGGGGGCCGGGCGGGCAGCACCGGCGGATCGGCCCGGTACACCTCGATCCCGGCGGCGGTCAGCCCCCCGTCGAGCAACCCGTTGGTGCTGTCGACGACGGTCGCCACCGGCTGGCCGAAGCCGCGCAGGTGGGCGGCGATCTCGCCGGCCCGGCGGGCGGGGAACCGGGTCGCCGGGCGCACCGTCGCGCCGGCCGCGTCGACCACCTCGACCTCGAAGCCGGCCTTGTCCCAGGAGATTCCCGAGTAGAGCATCTGCTGTCCTTTCCGGTGTCGCGGGCCGCGGCCCGGGTCGTCCCGGCTGCGGCCCGGTGCCGGTCCGCCGCGTCACGGCGGCCCGGCCCGGGTCGGGGCGGCCGGCGCCACCGGCGGGCCTCCTCGCCCCCGCCACCCCATGTTGCCGATGTTGGCAACGTCTGACAATAGGAGATCCGGTGGCCGGTCAGGAGTACGCTGCGGCCTGGAGCCGGCACAGCTCCGCGTAGAGGCCGTCGGAGGCGACCCGCGTGTCGTCCCCGGGTCAGGCCGGGCAACTGCTGGTACAGGCCGTGCGGATATCGACGATGGCCGGTCCCCTCAGTAGACCAAACCGCCGAGCGCCGGGCAACGCGTATCCCGCCCTCCTGATCCGTTGCCCCAGCGGCCGACTCCACCGACCCACCGGGAGCTGCCACGACGGGCGTTTCACCTGCTCAAACCCGTTGCCTGAATTGGTCAGCAATAGGCACGAATGTTGCCTCTCCTTTTGACAGCGCCCGGATGCCCTCCTACCGTCGAGGGTGAGGCGACGATGCCGGTCGGGCCGTCGACGCCGTCCCGGCCCACCCGACCGGTACCCGACCGTGAGGAGGTCCGCCGCGTGTCCACTCCCGCGCTGCGTCCGGGCGAGGTGCCCGTCGACGCCCCGCTCGTCCGCCGGCTGGTCGCCACCCAGTTCCCGCACTGGGCGGACCTGCCCGTCGAGCCGGTCGCGAAGTCCGGGGTGGACAACGCCACCTACCGGCTGGGCGACACGCTCTCGGTCCGGTTGCCCCGACTGCCCCGCTGGGTGGGGCAGGTGGAGCGGGAGCAGCGGTGGCTGCCGTACCTCGCGCCGCACCTGCCGCTGCCGATCCCGGCACCGGTCGCCCGGGGCGGGCCCGGCGAGGGGTACCCGTTCCCCTGGTCGGTCTACCGCTGGCTGGAGGGCGAGGACGCCGACCTCGACCGGATCGCCGACCCGCACCGCACGGCGGTCGAGCTGGCCGGGTTCCTGACCGCCTTGCAGTCCGTGCCCGCCACCGGAGGCCCGCCACCGGAGGCCAGCAACGGGTTCCGGGGCGTCCCGCTGGCCGACCGGCGGGACTCGCCGGTGGTGGAGTCCCGGGTCCGGGAGCGGATCGCGGCCCTGTCCGGCCTGGTCGACACCGCCGCGTTGACCGAGGTGTACGAGACGGCGGTCGCCGCCCCCGCCTGGCCCGGCCCGCCGGTCTGGATCCACGGCGACCCCGACCCGGCGAACATGCTGATGCGCGACGGCCGGCTCGGCGCGGTCATCGACTTCGGCACGGTCGCGGTCGGCGACCCGGCCTGTGACCTGATCGCCGCCTGGACCTTCTTCGACGCGCCGAGCCGGCAGGTGTTCCGGGCCGCGCTCGGGGTCGACGACGCGACCTGGGCCCGGGGGCGCGCCTGGGGGCTGACCGGCATCCTGCCCGGCCCCGAGGAGCTGACCGACCCGGTCCGGGGCGTCGCCGCCCGGCGTCGGCTCGACGAGATCGTCGCCGACCACCAGCAGCACCCCTGAGCCCACCGTCGCGCAGGCCACGCCCGCGCCCCCACCACGGGCGGCCCGGTGCGGCCTGCGCCCGAACGACAGGAGCGACTCATGCGCC
Source organism: Micromonospora rosaria (assembly GCF_001567585.1). GTDB lineage: Bacteria > Actinomycetota > Actinomycetes > Mycobacteriales > Micromonosporaceae > Micromonospora > Micromonospora rosaria. The sequence continues at coordinate 58,441 of NZ_LRQV01000009.1, read as the reverse complement.
GACAGGACGTCCACGTGGTCTTCGCGGTCGACGAGCGGTACGCCCGTCCCGCCGTGGTCACCGGCCACTCCGTACGCCGGAACCTGCGCGACGACGGCACCCGCCTGGTCTTCCACGTCATCGACTCGGGGCTGACCGACGACGGCCGGAAGCTGGTCACCGACGGGCTGGCCGCCGAGGGCGAGGTCGAACTGCACACCGTGGCCGACCCGCTGGTGATGGAGGTGCGCCGCAAGTGGTGGACCGACGCGGCCCTGGGCCGGCTGCACATCGGCACGGTGATCCCGGCGGGCATCCCCCGGGTCGTCTACCTCGACGCCGACACCCTGGTCCTGGACGACCTGACCGAGCTGCTGGCCGAGGACCTGAAGGGCAACGCGGTCGGCGCCGGGCTGAACGAGGTGGGCCCGGCGCGCTCGCTCACCTTCTCCGGCGGGCGGGCCCAGCAGCACCAGACCGGCGCGCTGCCGCCGGGGCACTTCAACTCCGGTGTGCTGCTGATCGACATGGACCGGTGGCGGGCCGAGCGGGCCACCGAGCGGGCGGTGGAGTTGCACCGCACCTACGGCCGCGACCTGCCCAACATCGACCAGGACGTCCTCAACCACGTCTTCGCCGGCCGGTGGACGCCGTTCCCGGAGAAGTGGAACAAGCTCATCGAGCACTCGGTGCACGGGATCTTCGGCAACGGCCGGATGGACTACCTGACCCGGCCCGAGGGGATCGTGCACTACATCGGTGAGGCGAAGCCGTGGCACGACGCCTTCCCGGACAACCCGCTGCGCCGCCTCTACGAGGAGTACGCCTTCGCGGTGGCCCGCTGACGCGGCACCGCACCGGACCGGGGCGGGGAACGGTCCCTTCCGGGACCGTCCCCCGCCCCGGTCCGCGTCGTGGGCGGTCGCGGTCAGGCGACGGCGGGGGCGACCTCGACGACGTCGACCGCGACCCGCTCCGCCTCCCGTCGGATGGTCTCCCGGTGCACCGGGTCCAGCCGGCGCACGGCGGGCAGGAGGCGGCACTCGTCGACGCTGCCGTCGTCGTCGGGCAGGCCGACCCCGACCAGCGGCAACGCCCGCAGCCGGGCACCGGGGTCGAAGAGCGCGGCCACCTCGGGTACCGGGGTGTGCGCGGTCGCGTCCAGCGCCGCCCCGACGACCAGCAGGGTCCGGCCGTCGGCGGGGCCCCGGACCACCCCGAGGGTCCGGCCGTCGCCGGCCGCCTCGGCGACCTGCCGGCGCAGGTCGTCGTAGCGTTCGGCGGTCTCGAACCAGCCGTACGCGTAGGCCATCTCCAGGTCGAGCCGGGGCCACTTGCCGATGTAGTACCGCCGGTTGGCCTGCGCCGAACGCTCCTCCGCGCGGGCGTCGCGCGGGTGCGGCACGTGCAGCGCGAAGACGTCCCGGCTCATCAGGATCGGGGTACCGGTGCGGTGGATCCGGAAGGCCCACTCCTGGTCCTCGGCGCCCCACCCCCGGAACCCCTCGTCGAACCAGAGCCCGTGCTCGGTGACCAGGGAACGGGGCAGCGCCATCACGGCGGTCCGCGCGAAGGCCCACGGGAACCGGACGGTCGCCGGGGCGTACCGCCCGGTCCAGCGCCGGTCGAGCGGGGGCTCGCCGTCGGGGTCCAGCCCGGCGAGGACGTCCCGGTAGTGCGCCCACGGCGGCACCTCGACCGCGCCCAGGTCCTTCTCCATGATCTCGTCGTAGCCGGCCATCTGGCCGACCACGCAGACCCGCTGGCCGTGCGCGAAGTACCGCTGGTAGAGGTGCTCCAGGAAGGTCGCCGGGGCGGCCATGTCGGCGTCGAGGAGGACGACGACCCGCCCGGTCGCGTGGCGCAGCGCGAGGTTGCGGGCGCGGCTCGGGTTCCACTCGCCGTCGCGCATGACGGTGACCAGGTTCAGCCGGTCGGCGTGGGCGCGGGCCGCCGCCGCGTACTCGGGGCAGTGTTCCAGCGCGCCGACGACCACCTCGAACTCGGTGCGGTCCATGGTCTGCTCGGCGAGCGAGGCGAGCGCGATGCCGACGTTGCGCAGCCGCTGCCGGTACGGGATGACCACACTGCACTTCAGCTCGTTCATGACCACCTCACCGTCGTCGTCACCCGCCACGGTAACCCTTGGCAAATCTCGGCGCAATCAGACAACATCGTGGCAATACTTGTGCCTCGTCCGCGTGGCTGACGGCGGCGGGCCGCCGTAGGCTGGTCGGGAGGCCGGGACCCCACCGGCCCGTTGTGTCACGCGAGAGTCGGGAGGCCGGTCAGATGTCCCACGAACGCGCCCCGCTGGCGTACCGCGACGTCCTCGACGACGCCCTGACCTGGGTCTGCGCCGCCCACGACGCCACCGGCCGCCGGGGCGTCTCGGCCGGCTACGACCTGCGCACCGGCTGGCAACCGACGTACCCGGAGACCAGCGGCTACCTGATCCCCACCCTGTTGCGCGGGGCCGCCGCCCTGGACCGGCCGGAACTCGCCGACCGGGCGGCGGAGATCGGCGAGTGGCTGCTCGACCTGCAACGCCCGGACGGGAGCTTCCCGGGCGGGACGGGCGTGGACGGCCCACCGGTGGTCTTCGACACCGGTCAGATCCTGCTCGGCCTGCTGGCGCTCTGGCGGGCCACCGGCGAGCAGCCACTGCTCGACACGGCGGTCGGGGCCGGGGACTGGCTGCTCGCCGCCCAGCAGCCGACCGGCGCCTGGCTGTCCCACTTCGACACCCCCAACACCTACTCGTCCCGGGTCACCTGGGCGCTGGCCGAGCTGTGGCGGGCCACCGGGGAGCCGGCGTACCTCGCGGGGGTCCGCCGCTCGCTGGACTGGCTGCTCGACCAGGTCCGGCCGGACGGCTGGATCGACGCGATGGCGTTCAGCGCCGACCACACCGCCTGGACGCACACCATCGGGTACGCGCTGCGCGGCCTGCTCCGCTGCGCGGACCTGGTCGCGACGGAGCTGCCCGAGCCGGCGCGGCGCGCCGCCGACGCGGCGGTGGCCTGCGCGGTACGCCTGGCCGCGCTCCGCACCGACCTGCACCCGCTGCTGCCCGGCGAGATCGGCCCCGGCTTCACCCCGCTGGTCGACTACGCCTGCCTCACCGGCGACGCCCAGCTCGTCACGATCTGGCTGGACGTGGCCCGGCGCACCGGCGACGAGACGCTACGGGAGCGCAGCGGCGCGGTGCTCGACCGGTTGGCGCAGCTCCAGGTGCACCAGCCGCTGGAGCCGGCGACGGTCGGCGCGCTCGCCGGCTCCTGGCCGCTCAGCGGCGGCTTCGAGCCGCTCGCCTTCCCCAACTGGGCGGCGAAGTTCCTCGCCGACGCCGTCCTGGAACACGCCGCCGACGTCCGGCTCCGCCGGGCGGCCACCACCCCGGGCGGGACCTGACCGCCCGGAGTCCCCGGCATACCGAAGGCGGCCCGTCCGCCACAGCCGATCGCTGCGGTGGACGGGCCGCCGGTTGCTGGCCCGGTGGCCGTCACGGCCAGTCGATGTCCGAACTGGCGCAGGCGGCGACCGCAACCCCCATCGTGGCCGGCATCGCGCCCCGTGGTCGTCTCCGGGCCGAGGCGGCGGAGACGAGGAGCGTGACGGCAAGGTAGGGGTGGATGAGCATCCGACTGACGCACCAGGTGACCATACTGATGTCTCTCCCCCGGACGGAACCACTGCCGTCGATGCTTGTCTCCCCGGCGGAGCACTCCTAAACAAGCGGTGACCGGTGGGTTCCAGAGATTAGGAAGCGGCCCGGTCACGGCTCCGGACCGGTCACCACGACCTGACACCCGGCTCAGGCGGGCCGCTCGTACTCCGTGAAGTGCCGCTCGGCGAAGAGTTCCGGCCACCGGCCGCCGTCCAGCCGCAGCTCGCGGGCCCGCCGCAGGGCGTACCGCCAGTACGGCTTCACCGGTGGCCAGCGCCGGCCCGTCTGGCAGTACGACGAGTCGAGGAAGTACCGGTGGGCGCCCCGCCCCCCGGGCAGCGCCCGCCGGGCGTGGAACAGCGCGGAGTGCAGGACCACGGTGGAGCCGACGGGCAGCCGGTCCAGCACCAGCTCGCCGGGGAGCGGGTCGGTGCCCCGGTCGGCGCGGGCGTCCTTCGCGGCCACCTCCCGGTGCGAGCCGGGCAGCACCACCAGCGAGGCGGTGTCCTCGGTGAGCCCGTCCAGGTAGTGCAGGGTGTGGATCATGGTGAACGTCCGGTCGGTCTGCGGGTGCTGCTCGTAGTCGTGGTGCCACGGCTTGCCCGGCCGGTCCGGCTCCTGCCGGTCGCTGTGCAGGTGGTGGAAGACGAAGGACGGCCCCATCAGCCGGGCCAGGAGCTCCAGCAGCGGCGGGTGCGCGATGAGCGCGCCGTGCGCGGGCAGCTCCAGCTCCAGCACGGGCGGCAGGCCGGTGGCGGCCGGGTCGACGGCGCAGGCGATGGAGCGGGCCCGCAGGCCCTCGTCCACCCAGCGGTCCACCTCGGGCCGCAGCCGGGTGACCAGGTCGTCGGGGAGGAAGCCGGGCAGGACCAGGAACCCGTCCCGGTGGAACTGCTCGACCTGCGCGGTGGACAGCGGCGCGGGGCCGGTGCGGGTGGGCGCGTCCGAGGTCGGGGCGCGAAGGGCCATGGTGGTGTCTCCGCTCTCGTCGTGACCGGCGCGGACGGGCGGCCCGCGCCGGTGCTCGTCAGGGATCGGTGCAGCCGGCGCCGGACCGGTCAGCGGGCCGACGTGGTCGCCGCCGGGGTCGGGGTGGCGAGCCGGCCGGCGGGCACGAAGCGGTACCCCCGGCCGAGCAGGCCCTCGATGACGGCCGGCAGCGCGTCGACGGTCTGCGACCGGTCGCCGCCGCCGTCGTGCAGCAGGATCACCGAGCCGGGGCGGGTCCGGTCGAGCACGATCCGGGCGATGGTCTCCGCGCCGGGCATCGCCCAGTCGAACGGCTCCACGTCCCAGAGCACCACCCGGGGCTCCAGCTCGGACAGCCAACGCATCACCTGCGGGGTCCGCGACCCGTACGGCGGGCGGAACAGCGTGGGTACGCTGCCGCCGGCCCGCTCGACGGCCTCGGCGGTCCGCTCGACCTGCGCCACGAGCTGCGCGCGGGTCAGCTCCGGCAGGAACGGGTGCGACCAGGTGTGGTTGCCCAGCTCGTGCCCCTGTTCCCGCATCCGGGCCAGCTCGTCGGGGTGGCCCCCGGCGTGCAGCCCGACGCAGAAGAAGGTCGCCGGCACGTCGTAGCGTTCCAGCACGTCGAGGACCCGGCCGGTGTACGGCGGCTGCGGACCGTCGTCGAAGGTCAGCGCGACCTCCGGCCGGTCGCGGTCACCGTGGCTGAGCACCCGCCCGGCGACGGTGAGCGCGCCGAGCGCGTCGGCGCTCGCCGCGATGCCCGTCTCCAGGTCGTGCTCGCGCCCGGTCTGGGTGCCCCGGCGCGGGTCGAGGCGGGTCAGCGCGGCCAGGTCCCGCTGCGCGGCGCGGGCCAGCTCGGTCGCGGGGACCGAGCCGAACTCCGGCCGGGGCGGCAGCACCGGCGGGTCGGCCCGGTACACGGTGAGGCCGGCGGCCATCAGCCGGCCGTCGAGGATGCCGTTCGTGCTGTCCACGACCGTGACCTGGGCGTCGCCGGTGGCCCCGAGGTGGCGGACCAGGTCGTCGATCCGACCCCGGCCGAAGCGGACGGTGGGGCGGGCGGGTCGGCCGGTCTCGTCCAGCACGTCGACCGTGTAGCCGTCGGCATCCCAGGCCACTCCCGAGTACAACATGTCGGTCTCCTCCCTCGCGGGTCTCCGGCGGTCCGGCCGCCCACGTCATTGCCAAGCTTGACAAGAACCGCTCGAACTTGCCAACTTTTGGCAAGTTGCCCTGGGGTGACCGGTCAGGCCGGTCCGGGCAGCGCGGCCAACAGCCGGTCCACCAGCGCGTCGGCGCCCGCGTCGTCGATGACCAGCGGCGGGACCGCCATGACCGCCGCCCCCTGCCGGCGCAGCAGCAGCCCGTGGGCGCGGGCGCGGGCCAGCACCGCGAGCGCGGCGTCCTCGGTGGTCATCTCCAGCACCACCACCAGTCCCAGCCGTCGCACGTCGACGACCTCACCGGTGCCGGCCAGGTGCGCCACCCGGGCCGCCATCCGCCCGCCGAGCCACTCGGCCCGCTCGACCAGGTTCTCCTTCTCCAGCACGTCGAGCGTGGCGAGCGCCGCCGCGCAGGCCACCGCGTGCCCGGAGGTGGTGTGGCCGTACCGCAGGCCGCCGATGACCGGGTCGGCGGCAAACCCCTCGTAGACGTGCTCACCGGCGGTCACCGCGGCGATCGGCACGTACCCGCCGGCGAGCCCCTTGCTGGAGACCACCACGTCGGGGACGACCCCGTCCCGGGCGCAGGCGAACATCGCGCCGGCCCGCCCGTACGCGGTGAAGACCTCGTCGACGACGAGCAGGGTGCCGGTCGCGTCGCAGAGCGCGCGCAGCCCCGCCAGGAACCCCGGCGGCAGCACCACTCCGCCGCCGACGTTGAGGAACGGCTCCACCACCACGGCGGCCGGCGGATCGGCCGGATCGGCCCCGATGGCCCGCTCGAAGGCGTCGAGCAGCACCGGCAGCGCCTCCGGCCGGCGCAGGTCCCGGGGCGGCAGCGGCAGGTCGACCAGGGTCACCGGCAGCGGCGCGGTCATCGGGTGCCGGCACCGGGGCAGGTCGGACAGGCTCCGGGCGAGCACCGTCGCGCCCTGGTACCCCCGGGCGAAGGCGACGATGCGCGACCGTGGCCGGCCCTGGTGCGCGGCGTGGCCGACGGCCATCAGCACGGCCGCGTCGAACCCCTCCGACCCGCTGTTGACGAAGAGCGTCCGGGTCAGCGGCGCGGGCAGGTACGAGGCGATCCGCTCGGCCAGCGCGCCGGCCAGGTCGTGGCTGGTCAACGAGACGTCCACGTGGTGCAGCCGGCCGGCCTGCTCGGCGACCGCGCGGGTCACCTCCGGATGGGCGTACCCGCAGGTCGAGTTCAGCGCCGACCCCTCGATGTACTCCCGGCCGTCGATGTCCCAGATCCGGTACCCGCTGGCGTGGGTGAACATCGCGGCGGACCGGTCGGCGCCGACCGGGGTCCAGGTGTGCCAGACGTGTCGCCGGTCGCGTTCGCGGACCACGTCCGGGTCGGCGTACCGGGCAGCGGCGACTGCCGCGTCGATGGGGCCCATCTCCTGCTCCTTCACGGGGTGTCGGCCGGGGCCGCGGGATGCGCCAGGACGGCCGGCGGCGGGACGGGTGCCGGGGCGGCCACCGGCGGTGACCGGGGACGCGCCGCGCTGCGGGCACGTCGGTGCGAGGCGCGTGCGGGTGCGGTCACCGACGGGCAGCATCTTGGCAATTATGTGCCTACGATGTTACCAGACTTGCCAGGAACGGTCGGCGCCTCCGACCCGGAGGAAGCCCCGCGATTCCCTGAACGCGCACCCCGGGCGCACCTGGAGGTCATGACACGATTTGTCAAAAGGGGTACCGGTTGGTCATACTGTGGTCACGACGACACCGTGTCCGGTGGCGCGCCGACCGAGGGTGACGCCTCGCCGACGGCACAGTCGCGAGGGGTACGCCCCCACTGGTTTCGCAGAGGATGACATGCTCGAACAACCGGCCTTCGGTCAACGTCTCCGGGCGCTGCGGGTGAAGCAGGGCTTGTCGCAGGCCACACTCGCCGGCGACGGAATGTCCACCGGCTACCTGTCCCGACTGGAGTCCGGCGCCCGCCGGCCGACCAGCCGGGTCGTGGCCCACCTGGCGGAACGTCTCGGCGTGCCGACCTCCGAGTTCGAGGTGCCCGCCGAGGCCGGGCCGGGCGCCGCGCAGACCTCGTCGTTGGCCCAGATCCTCGCCGCCGTCATCTCCGCCACCCCCGACGACGACCTGGGCGAGTGCCTCGCCGCCGCCCTGCGCACCGGCGACCGGTGGGACGCGGCCCTGCGCTGGCAGGCGTTGTGGCTGCTGGCCCAGCTCCGCGACGGGCAGGGCCGGCACGAGGAGGAGCACGACCTGCTCACCGAGCTGACCCAGCTCAGCGACCAGCTCGGCACCCCGGCGCTGCGGGTGCGGGCACGCACCCAACTGTCCCGCTGCGCCCGGGTGCTCGGCGACAACGCCGCCGCCCGGGAGCACGCCCAGCAGGCCCGCCCGCTCGCCGCCGACCTGTCGGTGGCCGACCGGGCCGGCGTCCTGCACGCCCTCGTCTCCGCCGAGGCGGAGCTGGGCCTGCTCGCCGACGCCCGGACGCACGCCGACGAACTCTGCGCCCTCACCGCCACCGCGCCCGGCACCCTGCGGGTCGAGGGGCTCTGGGCGGCGGCGACGGTCCTCATCCGACAGGGCGACCACGCCACCGCCCAGGAGGTGCTGGAGCAGGCGCTGACGGGGCTCGACAGCCGGCAGGACCTGACCCTCTGGGTCCGGCTGCGGCTCGCCGCCGCCTCGCTGTACCTCCAGAGCACCCCACCCCTGACCGACCGCGCCCAGGCGTACCTCGACGAGGTGGCGCCCGCCCTCGACCTGGTCGGCACCGAGCTGCACCAGCAGCAGTTGCTGACCCTCCGCGCGCACCTCGCGTTCGAGTGCGGCCGGCTCGACGAGGCGCGGGAGATCTGCGCCCGGATCGAGGAGCAGGAGCTACTGCTCTCCTTCCGCGACCGGACCCGGTTCCGGGCCCTCTGCGCCCGGCTGCACGTCATCGACGGCGACCGGGCCGGCGGCATCGAGACCCTCCAGCAGCTCGCCGAGCAAGCCCAGGCCGCGCGCAACGCCGAGCTCGCCGCCGAGATCTGGCGGACCCTCGCGGAGACCCTCGCCCAGGGTTACCCGCCGCCCGCCGCCCCGGCCGCGCCCCGGCGGAGCAGCGGCCGGTCCGGCCGCACCCGCTGACCCACCCACCCCGCTCCCCTGCCCGCCCACGGCGGGGCAGTCGGCCACGGCGGGGCAGTCGGCCACGCGCCGGCCGGTCGTCACCCACGACGACCGGCCCCGGGCGGGCTGCCCGGGGCCGGTCGCCCTGGTCGAGCGGCGTCACGCGCGGTCGCCCGGGACGGTCCGGCCGCGACAGCGTCGCGCTGGGGTACGGCGACGCTCAGCGCCGTCGGCCGCTGCGCTCCAGCAGGCGGCGCAGCCAGTCCTCCCGGGCCCGCTTGGCGGTCCGGGAGACGACCGCCTCCGGCACCCACTCGTCGAAGCTGTGGAAGGCACCGGACCAGACGTGCAGTTCCGCCTCGCCACCGGCCTGCCAGATCCGGGTGGCGTAGTCGACCGCCTCGTCCCGCAGCGCCTCCACCGACCCGACGTCGATGAAGGCCGGCGGCAGGCCACCGAGGTCCCCGGCCCTTGCCGGGGCGGCGTACGGCGAGACGTCGGGGGTACCCCGGCGCGCGCCGAGCAGGGCCGTCCAGCCGTACCGGTTGGAGGTGCCGTCCCAGAGCCCGGCGCGGGCGAGCTGGGTCTGGGACGGGGCGGCGCAGCGGTCGTCGAGCATCGGGCACTGGAGCATCTGCCCGAGCAGGCGGGGACCGCCCCGGTCCCGGGCCAGCAGCGCCAACCCGGCGGCCAGGCAGCCGCCCGCGCTGTTCCCGCTGACCACGATCCGCTCCGGGTCCAGCCCCAGCTCCGCCGCGTGTTCGGCGGTCCAGAGCAGCCCGGCGTAGCAGTCCTCCCGCGGCGCGGGGTCGGGGTGCTCCGGGGCCAGCCGGTACTCCACCGCCACCACGGCCAGGCCGAGCGGCTGCGCGCGGTCCAGCTCGTCGGCGAGTTCGACGGTCCGGGTGCCGCCGGCGACCATGCCGCCGCCGTGGGTGTTGTAGATGACCGGGTACGGCCCCGGCACCCCGGTCGGCCGGCAGACCAGCAGCCGGATGTCGGGCGCGCCCGGCGGGCCGGGCACGGTGAGTTCCGTCAGGTCGAACGCGCCGTCGCGGCGGATCTCGTCGTCGGTGAGGCGGCCCGCCGCCGTCCTGGCCCGCCGGTCGGCGACCAGGTCCGGGCCGAGGGGGCCGGGCAGCCCGGCGAGGATCCGCGCCAGCGGCCCGGCCAGCTCGTGGTCCACCGGCGGGGGCGCTGCCTGCCCGGTCGCCGGGGGCACCGGTACGGGTTCCGCCGGCCGGGTCGGCACGCTCATCGGCCCACCTCCGCCAGGTCGGTCAACAGTCCGTACGGCGGCCGGTCGACGAGGTAGAAGTGGTGCCCCGGGACGACGTGCTCGCGGAACCCCGCGTCGGTCAGCTCCGGCCACGGCCGGCGGTCGGCGTCGCCGTCGACGTCCCCGACGATCGTGGTGATCGGGCAGTGCAGCACCGGTTCGGTGCGGTGCGCGTACCCGTGGAACATCTCGCCGTCGCTGCGGATGTAGGGCAGGACCAGCTCCTGGAAGAACGGGTCGGCCAGCATCTCCGGGTCGGTCCCGCCCAGGGCGGCCAGGCGCAGGGCGAGGCCGTCGCCGTCGGCGTCGGCCGGCGCGGAGGGCGGCAGGGGCCCGGCGCGGGAGCCGGAGGCGACCAGGTGCGCCGGCCGTACCCCGCGCGCCTGGAGGGCACGGGCGGTCTCCAGCGCGACCACCGCGCCCATGCTGTGTCCGAACAGGACCAACGGCAGGTCGTCCAGCCCGGCCAGCGCGGCGGCGATCTGCCCGCCCAGCCGGACCAGGTCGGTCGGGGCCGGCTCGTCGATCCGTTCCGCCCGCCCCGGGTACCGCACGCCGAGCACGTCGGTGCCGGGCAGGTGCCGGCCCCACTCCCGGTAGAACGAGGCGGAGCCGCCCGCGTGCGGGAAGGCGATCAGCCGCCGGTGCGCGTCCGGGCACTCGACGGCCCGGTGCAGCCAGCGGTCACGTTCGGCGGTCATCAGGCACGCTCCCGGGTCGCGGCCTGGCGGCGGGCCCGGACGGCCTGCGTCCGGCGGGCGACCGCCTGGGCCCGGCGGGCCACCGCCTGCGACCGGTCGGGGCGGCCCCGTCCGGCCCGGCTCCCACCGCTGCCGATCAGGTCGGCCTGCGCCTGCACCGTGGGGTGCTGGAAGAGCGCCACCACGGACGGCCGGACCCCGGTGTGCCGTTCCAGGGCGTCCTGGAGCTGGAACATGGCCAGCGAGTGCCCGCCGAGGTCGAAGAAGTTCGCGTCCGCCGGGATCTCACCGACCTTGAGGACCTCGGCCCAGGCCGACGCCACGGCCGCCGTGGCGGTCGGGCCGGTCGCCGCCGGGGCCGCCGGGGCCGCCGGTCGCGGTCCGGGTTCCGGCTCGTCGGCGGCGGCGCGCAACTGCTCCCGGTCCACCTTGCCGCTGAAGGTAAGCGGGAAGTGCGCCAGCAGGCGGATCCGGCCGGGCACCCACGCCCCGGGCAGCCGCCCGGCCAGGTCGCGCCGCACCGTCTCGGCGTCGGTGCCGGCGTCGGCCTGGACGAAGCCCACGAGGGTGGCGTACCCGGTGTCGGGCACCACCACCGCGTCGCGTACCCCCGGCACGGCGCGCAGCGCCGACTCGACCGCGCCCAGCTCGATCCGGTGGCCCCGGATCTTGACCTGGTGGTCACGGCGGCCGACGAAGTGCAGGGTGCCGTCGGGGTTCCAGCGGGCCCGGTCGCCGGTGCGGTACATCAGCGCGGAACCGTCCGCCACGAACGGGTCGGGGAGGAAGGCCCGCGCGGTGGCGTCCGGCCGGCCGACGTACCCGGCGGAGACCCCCGCCCCGCCGACGTGGATCTCCCCCTCGTCACCCATCGGCACCGGCCGCCCGTCGTCGTCGAGCAGATAGATCCGGGTACCCGGGACGGGCCGCCCGATCGACACCGGCCCGGGGGCGGTCAGCCGGTGGTACGTGCACCAGACGGTGGCCTCGGTCGGGCCGTACTCGTTGACCAGCGCACCCGCCCCGGGGCGGGCGAAGTGCCGGTCGACGAGGGGCTGCGGCAGCGGCTCACCGGCCACCACCACGGTCTCCAGGGTGGCCAGCGCGTCGCCGCCGGCCCGGTCGGCCGCGTCGAGCAGGACCCCGTACAGCGACGGGACGCAGAGCGTCTGCGTGACGCCGTGCCGGCGGATCAGGTCGACCAGGCGCTCCGCGTCGCGTACCTCGTCGCGGCCGGCGACGACCAGGGTGCCACCGGCGGTCAGGGTGCCCCACAGCCCGGCCACCGAGGAGTCGAAGGCCAGCGGGGAGACCAACAGGAAGACCGGGGCACCGGGGTAGACCAGGCGGCGGGCCAGGGTGGCGGCGGCGAGGTGGGCGTGGTTCACCCGGACGCCCTTGGGCTCGCCGGTGCTGCCCGAGGTGTAGATCAGGTACGCCGCGTCGTCGCCATGGACCGGCCCGCCGACACCACCGGCCGCGACCGGCCCGGCCGGGCCGGCGGGCGGGGTAGTGCCGGCGGGCGGGGCGGTGCCGGCGGGTACAACGGGGACGGTGGGCGCGCCGAGCCGGGCGGCGTCCCCGTCGTCACCGGTGACCACGGCGGCGACCCGGGCGTCGGTCAGCACGTCGGCGATCCGCCGGTCCGGCCAGCTCGCGTCGACCGGCACGTACGCGGCCCCGCAGCGGAGGATGCCGACGACGGCGGCGACCATCGCCGGGGAGGGCTCGGTGAGGACACCCACCCGGGCCCCGCGCCCGACCCCGGCGGCGGTGAGGTCGGCGACGATCCGCCCGGCCCAGGCGTCCAGGTCGCGGTAGGTCACCGGGCCGGTGTGGGTCTGGAGCGCGGGGTGGTCGGGCCGGTCGGCGGCGAACCGGGCGACCGCCTCGTGCACCGGCTCCCGGCCGGTCTCCGGCAGCGGCTCGCCCCGCCCGAGGACGATCGGGTCGGTGCCCGGATGCTCCGGGACGGCTGCGGCGCGCAGGGTGTCCGGCTGGTCGGGGAGGGCCGGGGCACGCAGGGTGTCCGGCTGGTCGGTGGAGCGCATGGCATCTCCTCACGTCGTCACGGATGGTCCGGCGGCCGGTGGCCCGTGGTCGGGCGGGCGGGTGGGCGGGCCGAGGGTCAGGATTCGGGCCGGGCGCGGTCGCGCCGGAGCGCGTCGCGCACCACGGCGGTCTGGCGGCCCAGGGTGCGGCCGGCGAGCATCTCCCGCAGCGGCACCCGCAGGCCCAGTTCCTCGTGGACGCGGCGGGCGAGCTGCGTGATGAGCAGCGAGTCCCCGCCGAGGGCGAAGAAGTCGGAGTCGTCGGCCAGGTCGGTGTGGCCGAGCACCTCGGCCCAGAGCTTCGGCACCAGCACCGCCGGGTCGGGCCCGCCGGCACCGGACCGCTGCGGCCGGTCGACCCCGGCACGCTCACCGACGGCAGGATCGGTGTCGGCGCGCCCGCTGACGGCGCGGTCGGCGACAGCACGATCGGCGGGGGCGCGGGCGGCGGGCGGGGTCGCCTCCGGGGCCAGCCACCGGCGACCACCGAAGGCGTACCCGGGCAGGTGCGCCAGCCGCCCGTCGGCCCCGCCGAGCAGCCCGGCGGGGACGGGCTGCCCCCAGGTCCAGAGGGTGCCCAGGGCGGCCAGCACCTCCCCCTCGGGGCGGTCGGTGCGCAGCGGGCACAGCGGCACGGCGGGCAGCCCGGCGGCCTCGGCCAGGCCGGTCAGCACCCGCCCCGGTCCCACCTCGACGGCCACGCACCCGGGCAGCCGGGCCATCGTGTCGGCGAGCGCGTCGGCGAACCGGACCGGCCGGCGGGCCTGCGCCACGTACGACCGCGCGTCGACCGGTTCCCCGGGCTGGACCAGCCGGCCGGTGAGGTTGCTGGCGTACGGCACGGCCGGCGGGTGCGCCCGTACCCCGTCCAGGGCGCGGTCCAGGGCCGGCAGGGCCGGCTCGACCAGGGCGCTGTGGAAGGCGTGGCTGGTCCGCAGCACCCGGTGGAAGACCCGGTCGCCGAGCCGGTCGGCGAACCGGCGTACCTCCTCGACGGCGCCGGCGACGGTGCAGCCGTCGGCGCTGTTCACGGTCGCCACCGCCAGCTCCGCGCCGGTCTCGGCGAGCAGGTCGCGGGCGGTGTCCGGGTCGCAGCCGAGGGCGAGCATGGCGCCGGGTGGGCAGTCCTGCATGGCCCGCCCCCGGGCGGCCACGAACCGGGCCGCGTCGGCCAGGCCGAAGGTGCCCGCCAGGCAGGCCGCGGTGAGTTCGCCGAGGCTGTGGCCGACCAGGGCGGCCGGGGCGACGCCGAGCGCGGTCAGCGCCCGGCCGGCGGCGTACCCGACGGCGAAGAGCGCCGGCTGGGCGAGGGCGGTGGCGGCCAGCTCGTCGGCGGGGGCGTCGGGGTCGTGGAGCGCCCGGCGCAGCCGGGCGGACAGCTCGGCGTCGAAGGCGGCGAGGCACTCGTCGAGGTGGTCGGCGAAGCCGGGGAGCGCCCCGGCCAGCGGCGCGGCCATGCCCGGCTGCTGGGTGCCCTGCCCGGGGAGGAGGTACACCACCGGGGCGGGCCCGTCGACCGGCGCGCGGCCCCGCAGCGCCCCCGCGTCGCCGGTGAGCCGGTCGGCCACCTCGGCGGCGGTCCGCCCGGTGACGGCCAGCCGCTCGGGCAGCGCCGCCCGGCCGGCGGCCAGGGTGTACGCCACGTCGGCCAGGTCCGGTCCGGCCCGGTGCAGGTGCTCGGCGAGCCGCGCGGCGGTACGGGTCAGCGCCGCACCGTCGGCGGCGGAGAGCACCACCAGGCGCTCCCGCTCGGGGCGCGGCGGTACGGCCGGCGCCGCCGGCGGCTGCTCGACGATCACGTGCGCGTTGGTGCCGCCGATGCCGAACGAGCTGACCCCGGCGCGGCGCGGCTGCGGGCCGGACCAGGCAGCCGCCTCGGTGGGCACGTACAGCGGGGAGCCGTCGGCCTCCAGCAGCGGGTTGAGCGCGGTGAAGCCGGCGACCGGGGGCACCACCCCCTCCCGTACCACCCACAGCGCGCGGACCAGCCCGGCCAGCCCGGACGCCGAGTCGAGGTGACCGATGGCGGCCTTCAGCGCGCCGACGGCCACCTGGCCCGGCCGGGCTCCGGCGGTGGTGAGGGCGGCGCTGGCGGCGGCCCACTCGATCGGGTCGCCGACCCGGGTGCCGGTGGCGTGCGCCTCCAGGTAGCCGATGCTCTCCCCGCCGACGTCAGCGCTGGCGAGGGCGGCCCGGATCACCGCCTCCTGGCCGGTCACCGAGGGCGCGTAGTAGCCGGCCTTCGCCGCGCCGTCGTTGTTGACCGCCGTGCCGAGCAGGACGCCGTACGGCTCCGGGCCGTCGTCGAGGGCGTCGGCGAGGCGGCGGAGCACCACGGCGACCACCCCGGAGCCGGCCACCACCCCGTCGGCGGCGGCGTCGAACGGCCGGCAGTTCCCGGAGACGGACTGGATGCCACCGGGTACGTGCAGGTGCCCGGCCTGCGGGAAGTCGATGCCGGCGGCGACCACGACGGCCTGGTCGCACTCCCCGGCCAGCAGCGCCTGCACCGCCAGGTGCACCCCGACCAGCGACGAGGAGCAGGCGGTCTGCACGCCCAGCGCCGGCCCGGTCAGGCCGAGCTTGTACGAGATCAGGCTGGCGACGAAGTCCGGTTCGGTGCCGTGCAGCGCCTGGTCGAGGGTGAGCGGGTCCAGGGGCCCGTTGGCGAGCATCGCCCGCAGGTAGCCGCTGCCGCTGCCGGAGGCGTACACGCCGGTGGTGTGCTCGGCGGCGGCGGGGCCGGCGGTGCCGGCGTCCTCCAGCGCGGCCCAGGCCGTCTCCAGCATCAGCCGGTGCTGGGGGTCCATCAGCTCGGCGTCGCGGGCGCTGACCCGCAACAGCGTGTGGTCGAAGCGGTCGGCGTCGGCGAGGTGACCCCGCGCCGGCACGTAGTCCGGGTCGTCGACGAGGGCCGCCGGCACCCCGGCGGCGAGCAGGTCGGCGCGGTCGAGGCGGGTGGTGAGCACCCGGCCGGCCAGCGTGGCGGCCCACCAGTCGTCGAGGTCGGTCACGCCGGGCAGGCGGGCGTGCACACCGGTGACGGCGATGTCGAGTGATCGGTCTCGGCTCATGTCCTCACCTTCGACGCGGGTCCGGGGTACGGCCGCCGCTCGGCACAGCGGTCACTCCAGGTTGCCGCATTAGGCAAACTCTGGCAACGTGTGAGGCACACTTGGCAACGTTGATGCGTGGTGTCGATGCCCGAGCCGATGGGACGAGATGCCTGACACGTGCGAGACGGGAGGGGAACACGTGCAGCCAGACCTCAGGTGGACCGCCGGGCCACCGTCCACGCCGGCCGACGAGGGCCTGCACCAGCGCGTGGCCCACACCGCGCGCCACCGGCCCGAGGCCACCGCACTGGTGGCCGGTGACCGCCGGATCAGCTACGCCGAGCTGGACCGCACCGCCGACGCCTGGGCCGCCGCGCTGGTCGCGGCCGGGGTCGGGCCGGGCGACCGGGTGCCGGTGCTGCTGCCCCGCAGCGCCGAGCTGGTCACCGCGCTGCTCGCGGTGCTGAAGACCGGCGCCGCGTACGCGCTGCTCGACCCGGCCTGGCCGGCCGCCCGGCTGGCCGAGGTCACCGACGTCCTGGCCGCGCCGCTGCTGGTCGCCCCCGCCCCGGTGACCGGGGTCGGGCGGCCGGTGTGGACCCCGCCGGCCGGCCCGGTGACCCCGCCGCCCGGCTTCCGGCCCGCGCAGGTCGACGGCGACGCCCCGGCCTGCGTCTTCTTCACCTCCGGCACCACCGGCCGGCCCAAGGGCGTGCTCACCCCGCACCGGGCCACCGCCCGCCTCTTCGCTCCCGGCACCTTCGCCACCTTCGACGAGCGGACCGTGGTCCCGCTCGCCGCGCCGGTGCCGTGGGACGCCTTCTCGCTCGAACTCTGGGCCGCCCTCTACCACGGCGGCACCTCGGTCGTGGTGACCGAGCCGTACCTGACGGCGGGGGCGCTGCGGGAGGTCGTCAGCCGGCACGGGGTGACCACCGCCTGGCTGACCAGCAGCCTGTTCAACATGGTCGTCGACGAGGACCCGGCCGCGTTCCGGGGGCTGCGCCAGCTCATGATCGGCGGGGAACGCCTCTCCCCCGACCACGTCGCGCGCTTCCTGCGGCAGCACCCGGAGGTGCTGCTGCTCAACGGGTACGGCCCGGTGGAGAGCACGGTCTTCGCCACCACCCACCCGATCACCCCGGCCGACTGCGAACGCCCCGACGGGGTGCCGCTGGGGCGGCCGGTGCCCGGCACCGGGGTCCACGTGTTCGACGGCGAACGGCCGTGCGCGGTCGGCGAGGTCGGGGAGATCTGCGTGACCGGCGACGGGCTGGCCCTGGGCTACCTCGGCGACCCGGCGCTGACCGCCGAGAAGTTCGTCACGCTGCGCCTCGGCGGCCGGCTCGTGCGCGCGTACCGCACCGGTGACCTGGGCGTGCGCGACGGCGACCGGCTGCTGCACTTCCGGGGCCGGGCCGACCGGCAGGTGAAGCTGCGCGGGCACCGGATCGAGCCGGCCGAGATCGAGCGGCGGCTGCTCGACCTGCTGCCGGTACGCGCCTGCCGGGTGCTGGTGGACCGCCCCGCCGACGCCGAGCCGAAGCTGCTCGCCTGGTGCGTGCCGCAGCGCGCGGGCGACCGGCTCGCCGACGCGCGTGACGTGCTCCGGGCCGCGCTGCCCGGGTACCAGGTCCCCGCCGAGGTGCTGACCGTCGCGGCGTTCCCGGTCACCCCGCAGGGCAAGCTGGACGAGCGGGCGTTGCTGGCCGGGTACCGTCCCGAGCCCGCCGGCACCGCCACCGGGGCCGGGGACGGCGGGCACACGGGTACCGCGGCGGTGGTCGCCGAGGTGGTCGCGGCCGTCCTCGGACGGCCCACCGTCCCCGCCGACGTGCCCTTCGCCGCCCTCGGCGGCACCTCACTGGACGCCGGGCGGGTCTGCGCCCGGCTCGCCGCCCGGCTGGACCGCCCCGTCCCGCTGGCCCGCCTCGCCGCCCACCCCACCGTCGCCGCCCTCGCCGGCTGGCTCGACGACAATCCGCCACCGGAGCGCACCGGGGCCGAGCCGGACCCCGGCCTCGTCCCGCTCACCCCGCTCCAGTTGGTGTACCTGACCCGGCACCTGCTCGACCCCACCGACCTCACCTCACACTGCCTGCTGACCTGGGTGGTGGCGGGCGACCTGGACCAGGCGGCGCTGGCGACGGCGGTCGGCGCGGTGCACGCCCGGCACGAGCCGCTGCGCGCCGCGTACCTGGCCGACCCCCGGCCGGTCGCCCAGGTCGTCGACCTGGCCCCGCCGCCGGTGGAGGCGCTGCCCGCGCAGCCGTCGGTGGCGGCGGCGGTCGGCGCGCTGCGCACCCTCTTCGGCACCGAGCTGCTGATCGGCGAGGCCGACGTGTGGCGGGTCGCGGTCGTACCGGCCGGGCCGGTGACCGTGCTCGGCGTGGTCGTGCACCACATCGCCTTCGACGGCTGGTCCGAGGCGGTCCTCGCGCGGGACCTCGCGGCGGCGTACAACGCCGCCCGGCGGGGCAGTGCGGCACCGGACACGCCCGCGCCGCCGTCGCTGGCCCGGACCCACCGTGACCACCTGGCCCGGCTCGCCGACAGCGGGCTGGACACGCACCGGGAACGGCGTCGCGCCGAGTTGGCCGGGGTGCCGGCGATCCGCTGGCCGGGGTACCCGGGCCCGGCCGACGGCGGCGAGCCCGGACTGATCGAGGTGCCGCTGTCCCCGGCGGTGGTGGCCGGGGTGGACGCGCAGGCGCGGGCCGCCGGGGTGAGCCGCTTCGTCGTGCTGCTGCGCCACCACGGCGCGGCCCTGGCCGAGGTCACCGGGGAACGGGACCTCGCGGTCGGCGTGCCGGTCGCCCAACGGCACGGCGCCGGCTCGGAACTCGCCGTCGGCTGCCACCTCACCATGCTCTGCGTCCGGCTGCGCGGGGCGGCCCTCGGGGACGGGCCGACCGCCACCCGGGCCGTCGGCGAGGCGTTCGGCGCCGCGTTCGCCGCCCAGGACGTGCCGTTGCAGGACCTGCTACGGATGGCCGACCTGCCGGGCGGGCA
Source organism: Micromonospora rosaria (assembly GCF_001567585.1). GTDB lineage: Bacteria > Actinomycetota > Actinomycetes > Mycobacteriales > Micromonosporaceae > Micromonospora > Micromonospora rosaria. The sequence goes on along the minus strand of NZ_LRQV01000009.1, from coordinate 39,462 downwards.
CCGCCCGCCGCTGTTCCAGACCCTCTTCGCGCTCCAGGACAACGCCCCGCCCACGCTGGCGCTCGACGGGGCCGAGGCCACCTTCGTCCGCCAGCCCTACCTGGACCTGCCGCTGGAGCTGCACACCGAGCTGTGGCCGGAGGCGGACGGCGGGTTGCGGCTGACCGTCTGGTACCGGCGCGACGCGGTCGCCGGCTCGTGCGCCCGCGAGCTGGCCAAACGGTTCGAGGAACGGCTGCACACCAGCTCCCCGGGAGGCTCCCGATGATCGTCACCGTCCCCGACCGGCCGGCCCCGCCGCCGTCCGCCGCGCCCGCCGAGGACCCGCGTCCGGAGCTGCTCGTCGAGGCGGACCTGCACGCGCACGGCGACCCGCACGGCATCTGGCGGTGGCTGCGCCGGCACGCCCCGGTGCACCGGCACCCGGCCGGCGAGCTGCCCGCGTTCTGGTCGCTCACCCGGTACGCCGACGTCCGCGCCGTCTACCGCGACCCGGAGACGTTCAGCTCCCGGCACGGGGTGCTGCTGCGCCCGGTGGCGCTCGGCGAGGACCCGGGCGGCGGGATGACCCTCGCGCTGACCGACCCGCCCCGGCACAAGCAGTTGCGCGCGGTGGTCGCGGACTGGTTCACCACCCGGGCGGTGCGCTCGCTGGAGGGCACGATCCGCACCTGCGTGCGCGACGTGCTCGCCCGCGCGTACGAGCAGGGGCGCTGCGACTTCGTGCACGACGTGGCGGGCCGGCTCTCCATGCACGTCATCGGCACCATCATGGGGGTGCCGGAACGCGACCACGAGAACCTGTTCCGCTGGACCAACGAGGCGTTCGAGGCGGGCGTCTCGCTGGCCGCGCACCACGAGCTGATGCGGTACTTCATCGACCTGATGGAGCGGCGGATCGCCGAGCCGACCGACGACCTGGTCAGCATGATGGCCGGCGGGACCCTCGGCGACGACCTCCTCACCGAGGAGGAGATCCTGCTCAACTGCGAGAACATCATCGGCGCCACGGAGAACGGGCGGCTGGCCGTCGCCGGGGGGATGGCGGCCTTCCTGACCCACCCGGACCAGTGGGAGCGGCTGCGCACCGACCGGGACCTGCTGCCCGGCGCGATCGAGGAGATCCTGCGCTGGACGTCCAGCGCCACGCACAGCATGCGCACCGCCACCCGGGACTGCGAGGTCGCCGGCCAGCGGATCGCCGCCGGGGACCGGGTGGTGCTCTGGGTACCGTCGGCCAACCGGGACGAGCGCGTCTTCGCCGACCCGTACCGGTTCGACGTGGGACGCAGCCCCAACCGGCACCTCGCCCTCGGCATCGGCGAGCACGTCTGCATCGGCGGCACGCTCGCCCGTACCCAGCTCCGGATCCTGCTGACCGAGCTGCTGGACACCGCCGGCCGGATCGAGCCGGCCGGTCCGGTGCACCGGGTCCGCTCCATCGCGGTAGCCGGCCCGGAACACCTCCCCCTGCACATCACCCCCCGCTGACCGGCACCACCTGCCGACCGGCACCACCGCTGAGCGGTGGCGGTTTCCCGACGCGACCCGCCGGGGAAGGCGTCGGAGAGCCACCACCGCCCCGACCGGCGGACGTCGCCGGTCGGGGCTACTGGGCGTCGCGCCAGGCGAGCCAGCGGCGCAGCAGGGTGAGGTCGTAGTCGGGGCCGTCGACGCCGAGGGTGAACAGGGTGACGCCGAGGTCGCGCAGTTTCGGGCCGAGGTCGTCGGGCTCGCCGGCCGGTGAGGGGCCGCCGCCGACGCTGCCGGAGATCTCGATCTCGGCCGGGTCGCGGCCCACCGCCGCGCAGTGCCGACGCAGCACGTCCGCCTTCTGCCGCAGGGTGTCCGGGTCGCCGAAGGAGTGCCAGATGTCGGCGTGCCGGGCGACCAGCCGCAGGGTCCGGCGCTCCCCGCCGCCGCCGATGAGCACCGGCATCCGCCGTACCGGTGGCGGGTTCAGCGCGGCCAGCCGCGCCTCGATCCGGGGCAGCGCCCGGGTCAGGTCGTCGAGGCGTTCGGCGGGGGTGGTCAGCTCGTAGCCGTACTCGGTGAAGTCCCGGTCGTACCAGCCGGAGCCGAGGCCGAGGATCACCCGGCCGCCGCTGACGTGGTCGACGGTCCGGGCCATGTCGGCGAGCAGGTCCGGGTTGCGGTAGCCGGTGCAGGAGACCAGCGGGCCCAGCTCCATCCGGGAGGTGGCCTCGGCCCAGGCGGCCAGCATCGTCCAGCACTCGAAGTGCCGCCCGGCCGGGTCGCCGTCGAGCGGGAAGAAGTGGTCCCAGGTGAAGAGCACGTCCACGCCCAGCTCCTCGGCCCGCGCCACGGTCTCGCGGATCCGGGCGTACTCGGCGTGCTGGGGCTGGAGTTGCAGGGCGATGCGCAGTCCTCTGGTGGTGGTCACGGTCGTCTCCTCATCGACGGCGGCAGGGGGCGGTCCGGGGTCAGGCGGGGAAGAGGGCGTCGAGGTGGGCGTTGCGGAACCTGCCGACCGGGTCGAGGCTCGCGGCCAGCTTCCGGAAGTCCTCGGCCCGCTCGTACCCGGCGGCGATCCGCGCCGGGTCGGCGGCGCTGAGCTTGCCCCAGTGCGGGCGGGCGCCCAGCGGCAGCAGCAGCTCCTCCACGGCCCGGATCACCGGCGGCACCGCCACCGGGTCGTCGGCCCAGGTGAAGTGGACGGTCACGCTGTCGCGCCGGTACGCGGGGCTGAGCCACAGGTCGTCGCCGCGTACCGCGCGCAGTTCGGAGATCTGCAGCACCGGGTCGAGCACCGGCGCGAGCCGGCGCAGCGCAGCGATCGCCTCCGTGGCCCGGTGCCGGGGCAGGTAGTACTCCGACTGGAGTTCCCGCCCGGAGCCGGGCACGTAGTCCGGCCGGAAGTGCGGCAGCCGCTCGTGCCAGGGCCCCGGCACGTCGAGCTGGTCGGTGCAGTTGTCGGCCGGCAGCTCCGGCACCGGGTGCACCGGTACGGTCGCCGCCCGGCCGCCGGCCCAGTCCGCCACCGGCCGGTCGGTCCGCCGCTTGAGCCAGACCACCGCCTCCCCGTCGATCCAGTGGGTGAAGACGCTGACGCTGTACGCCGCGCCGAAGACCTCGTCGAGCCGCTCGGCCACCTCGTCGAGCGGTACCCCGACCCGGACGTGCTGGGCGAGCCGGTAGGTCGGCTCCACGTCGAGGGTCAGCCGGGTCACCACGCCGAGCGCGCCGAGGGCGACCACCGCGCCCGGGAAGGTGTCCGGGTCGGCGTCGCGGTCCAGGTCGACCAGGTCGCCCTCGGGGCCGACCAGCCGTACCGCCCGGACCTGGGCGGCCAGGCAGGGCAGGGCCTCCCCGGAGCCGTGGGTGCCGGTGGCGACCGAGCCGGCGACCGAGATGTGCGGCAGGGAGGCGAGGTTCGCCAGGGCGTACCCGGCCGCCTGGAGCCGGGTGGCGACCTCGGCGTAGGTGGCCCCGGCGGCGACGGTCACCGTCGAGCTGTCCGGGTCGACGTCCACCGTGTGCGGCAGCCGGTCGAGGCGGACCAGGTCGCCGGTGGTGTCCGCGACGGCGCTGAACGAGTGGCCGCTGCCCAGCGCCCGGATCCGTCGGCTGGCCGCGACGATCCGGCGCAGCTCGTCGAGGGTCCGGGGCCGGTGCAGCCGGGCCGCGGCGAAGGTGACGTTGCCGCCCCAGTTGCGGGCGCGGGGCTCGGACATGGGCCACTACTCCGATCGGTCGGGCCGGCGGGCTCCAGGTCCGCCAGCGGTACGGGTGGCAGTGCGGGTCAGCGGACGCGCTGGCGGCGGCCGGAGGGCCGGTCAGCGGACGCGCTGGCGGCGGCCGGGGGCCGGGCTGCGCCGACGCCGGGCCGGGCGGGTCGGCGCGGTGACCATCGGCCGCCACGCCTGCCAGGTGCTGCGGACCATGTCGTACAGGTCGTTGCGGGCGTGCCAGGACATCTCCCGGCCGATCTTGTCGACGGCGGCGACCACCTCGGGCGGGTCGCCGGGGCGGGGCGGGAGCACCTCCACCTCGACCGGCAGGCCGGTCACCTCGCGCACCGCCGCCAGCACCTCCAGCACCGAGTACCCGCTGCCGGTGCCGACGTTGTAGACGTCCGCGCACCGGCCGGACTCCAGTCGGGCGATGGCCGCCGCGTGCGCGTCGGCGACGTCGGCGACGTGCACGTAGTCCCGGACCCCGGTGCCGTCCCGGGTCGGGAAGTGGCGGCCGGTCACCACCGCCGGCCGGCCGGTGGTCAGCCGCTGGAAGACCCGGGGGAAGAGGCTGTCGCCGCTGGTGTCGGCGCAGACCGGGTCGGTGGAGCCGACGATGTTGAAGTACCGCAGGGCGATCCAGGAGACGCCGTGCGCGACCCCGGCCGCGCGGAGCATCCACTCGCACATCAGCTTCGTCTCGCCGTACGGGTTGATCGGCTCGGTCGGGGTCTCCTCGGTGACCCGGGTGCCCGGCGGGCGGCCGTACACGGCGGCGCTGGAGGAGAGCAGCACCTGTCGGACGTCGACGTCGACCGCCGCCTCCAGCAGGGCCCGCATCCCCTCGACGTTCTGCTCGTAGTACCAGAGCGGCTGGGCGACGGACTCGGGGGCGGACTTGCGGGCGGCGAGGTTGACCACGCCGGTCACGGCGTACCGGCGCAGGGTCGCCGCGATGGTGGCCCGGTCGAGCCCGGAGACGACGAGCGGGACGTCGGCCGGGAGCCGCTCGCGGACGCCGGTGGAGAGGTCGTCGAGCACCACCACCTCGCGCCCGTCGGCCCGCAGCCGGCGGACGACGTGGGAGCCGATGTACCCGGCGCCGCCGACGACCAGCCAGCTCACCGGGGCTCCCGGTGGGCGGTGTCGGTACGGGGCCGGGCACAGGGTCGGTGCAGCGGTGTCATGGGTACGCCTTCCGGCTCGGGTTCCGCCACGGATTCGTCCGGGCGGCTCGGCCACGGTCTCGGCCGGGCGCGGTCGCCCGACTCGTCCGGACGGGCCCCGCCCGGCGCGCGGCCCACCCAGTGTGCCAACTCTTGCCAAAATTTGCCAACCATCGCCGCGTCGATTGGCAACTCAGACAACCCTGTGCGAGGGTGAAGAGAGCGGACGTCCCGGCGTCATCGGGCACGTCCCACGGACCGGGCGGATCGGCGAGGGAGGCGTGGTGACCGGATCGGGCGAGGTCGCGCTGGTGACCGGCGGAAACCGGGGGCTGGGTCGGGAGACCGCCCGCCAACTCGCGCACAAGGGAGTGACCGTGCTGCTCGGCAGCCGTGACCCGGGGCGCGGGGCGGCGGTCGCCGCCGAGCTGGCCACCGAGGGCGCACACGTGGTGCCGGTACCGCTGGACGTCACCGACCCGGCGAGCGTGGCCGCGGTCGCCCGGCAGCTCACCGACGGGCTCGGCCGGCTGGACATCCTGGTCAACAACGCGGGGGCGTTCCGCCCGGCGACCGCCGTGGCGACCACCGCGCCGACCATGCGGGAGATCTTCGAGGTCAACGTCTTCGGCGTGGTCACCGTGACGCAGGCGCTGCTGCCCCTGCTGGCCCGTTCCCCCGCCCCCCGCATCGTCAACGTGTCCAGTACGACCGCCTCGCTCGCCCTCACCGCCGACGGCGCCGACCTGCCCGGCGACGCCAGCGTCCGGATGGCGTACACCGCCGCCAAGGCGGCGCTGAACATGCTGACCATCCAGTACGCGCGGGCGTTCCGGGACGACCCGGAGCACGCCCACGTGAAGATCAATTCGGCGACGCCCGGGTACACCGCCACCGACATGAACGCGTTCCGGGGCACCCGCAGCGTGCACGACGGCGCGCGGATCATCGTCGACCTCGCCACCCTGCCGGCCGACGGGCCGACCGGCGGCTTCTTCGACGACCAGGGCCCCGTCCCGTGGTAGCGGCGGGTCCGCCGGCCGGTACGCGCGTGGACCGGCCGGCCCCGCCGCCCGCCCCCAGAGAGGAGACCGACATGCTCGACTCGTACGCCCCGCCGCAGACGGAGATCGGCGTGACCCGGCTGGCCGGCGCGATCGGCGCCGAGATCACCGGGGTGGACGCCGCCGGCCCGCTCGGCGACGACGTGATCGCCCGGATCCGGGCGGCGCTGCTGGAGCACAAGGTGGTGTTCCTGCGCGACCAGCGCCTCGACTACGCCCGGCAGGTGGAGTTCGCCCAGCGCTTCGGCGAGCTGACCAAGGGACACCCGATCTTCGCGCCGCCGCAGGAGAAGCCGTACCTGCGGGAGATCGACTCGGCCCAGGGCACCCGGGCCAACCACTGGCACACCGACCTGACCTTCGTCGACCGGCCGCCGGCCCTCGCCCTGCTGCACGCCGTGGTCATCCCGCCGGTGGGCGGGGACACCATGTGGGCCAACGCGGTCGCCGCGTACCACGCCCTCCCCACCGAGCTGCGCGAGCTGGCCGACCGGCTGCGGGTGGTGCACAGCAACGACTCCGACTACACCGACGCCACCGTGGTCCGCGGCAAGCTCGACTACGTCTCGACCGTCTTCGAGACCGAGCACCCGGCGGTGCGGGTGCACCCGGAGACCGGGGAACGCGCCCTGGTCCTCGGCGGCTTCGCCCGGCGGATCAGCGGCCTCAGCCCGCAGGCCTCCCGGGACGTGCTGCGCGCCCTCCAGGACTACGTGACCATGCCGGAACACACGGTACGCTGGCGCTGGCGCGTCGGTGACCTGGCGATCTGGGACAACCGGGCCACCCAGCACTACGCCATCTACGACTACGGCACCGCGCACCGCCGCTGCGAACGGGTCACCGTCGCCGGTGACGTACCGGTCGGGGTGGACGGCCGACCCGCCGTCGTGCTGCGCGGCGACATGTCCCGGTACTCGGGCCCCCACCACTGACCACGCCGGACGTCCCGGCGCGGGCGAGGGTGCCCGCCGCGCCCTCGCCCGCGTCACCGGCGTCCGCCCGTCCCCGCACGGCCCGCCCCGGAGTGTGAGGTCCCCCGTGAGCACGACGCAGCAGTCCGCCGTCCGGCCCGACCCGGCCGGCCCGCAGTCGCCCGTCCGGGCCCCCTCGCTGGTGGCCCTGGTGTTCCTGCTCGGGGTCGGCCCGTTCGCCACGGACACCTACATCGCCGCCCTGCCGGACCTGCAACGCTCGCTGTCCACCAGCGCCGCCGTCGCCCAGCTCACCCTCACCGCGTTCGTCGTCGGGCTGGCCGCCGGACAGCTCCTGCTCGGCCCGCTCAGCGACGCATGGGGGCGACGCCGGCTGCTGCTGGTCGGCTGCGCCCTGTTCGCCCTCCTCTCCGTGGTCTGCGCCCTCGCCCCGAACGGCCCGGTGCTGGTGACGGCCCGGCTGCTCCAGGGCGTCGTCGCGGGCGGCGGGGTGGCGCTGGCCCGGGCCACGGTGACCGACACGCACCGGGGCGACCGGGCCGCCGCCACCTTCGGCCTGATCTCGTCGATCACCTTCCTCAGCCCGGTCGTCGCCCCGGCCGTCGGCGGCCTGATCCTGGCCCACGGCACCTGGCGTACCGTCTTCGCCGCCCTCGCCGGGCTCGGCGTGGCGATGTTCGTCGCGGTGCTGCTCGGCATCCGGGAGACCCTGCCCCGGCACCGCCGGCAGCCCGCCGGGCTGCGCCAGACCGGCGCGCGGATGGCCGACCTGGCCCGGGACTGGGCGTTCATGCGACACGTGGTGCTGGTCTGCCTGGCCACCGGCGGGTTCTTCATCTACATCGGCGGCTCGTCCTTCGTCCTCCAGTCCGCCTTCGACGTCAGCCCGTCGACGTACACCGTCGTCTTCGCCACCAACGCCGCCGCGATGGCCGGGGCCGGGCTGCTGTTCCGGCTGCTGGTGCTGCGGGTCGGGGCGGTCCGGCTGCGGACCGTCGGGGTGGTCGCCTCGACCGTGGCCGCGCTGGGCCTGCTGGGCGCCGCCCTGGCCGATCCGGCGACGGTGCCGCTGGCCGTACCGTGGGCCCTGCTCTGCGTCGTCGTGGGCGGGATGGGCTTCACCATGCCGGCCACGACGGCGCTCGCCCAGGAGGCCGGCCGCCGCTCCGCCGGCACCGCCGCCGCGCTCCAGGGCGGCCTGAGCTTCCTCACCGGGGCCCTGGTCACCCCGCTGACCGGCATCTTCGGGTACGACTCGCTGCTGCCGATGGCGGCCTCGATGAGCGTCTTCTTCGTCGCCGCCGCCGTTCTGCTGTACCTGGTCCGCCCCCGCCCCGCCCCGGCCGCCTGAGCCTCGCCGGCCCTCCTACCCGACCCCTCGGCGGGTACCAATCCGGGCAAGTCGGTGTGTCCTGCGCCACGATTCTGACCGATCGGTCAGGGTCTGACCGATCGGTCAGGCATCCTGGTCGCCGGGAGGTGGCCGGATGGCACGGGCGGTACCGGAGACCCACGACGAGATCCTTGCCGCGGCGGCGCGGCGGTTCGCCGTGTCCGGGTACAAGGGCACGTCGTTGCAGGACATCGCCCGCGAGGTGGGCTGCTCCAAGGCGGCGGTGCTCTACCACTTCGCCAGCAAGGAGGCGCTCCTCGGGGAGCTGATGGCACCGGCGATCGCGGCGTTCCACGCGATGGTCACGCGCTTCGACGGGTTGACCGGAGCCGCGGCCCAGCGGGCCGCGGTCGAGGGCTTCGTCGACCTCGCGGTGCGGTTCCGCCGGGAGATCGCGCTGCTCCGGGGGGACCTGCCCGAGCTGCTGCACCACCCCGAGTTCACCCACGTCCGCCAGGGCACCGACCGGCTGATCGAGGCGCTCGCCGGCTCGCCGCGGCCGACCGCCCGGGTCGCCGCGCTGGTCGCGCTGGCCGGGATCGCCCACACCTGCCCGGAGTTCGGCGACCTGCCGGACGAGGAACTACGCCCCGCCCTACTGGCGGTTCTCGGCCGGGCCGTCGAACCACCCGACTGACCGCCTCCGGCGGACCCGCCCCGACCGGCCCCCGGACCGACCGACCCCACCAACCCCGAGGACAAGGATCTCCATGGCGACCCTGTTGTACCGGCTCGGCCGGGCATCGTTGCGCCGTCGGCGACTCGTCGTCGCCGTCTGGCTCGTCGTACTCGTCGGCCTCGGCCTCGCCGCGGCGACGCTGCGCGGCCCCATGTCGAGCAACCTCTCGATGCCCGGCACCGAGTCGCAGCGCGCGATCGACCTGCTGGCCGAGCAGTTCCCGGCCGCCAGCGGCGCCACCGGCACCATCGCGGTCAAGGCCCCGGCGGAGGGCGGGCTGGCCAGCCCCGAGGGGCAGGCGGTGGTGCAGGGCCTGGTCGACGAGGCGGCCCAGGTGCCCGGGGTGGTCGCCGCGGTGAACCCCGTGCAGGCCGGCGCCGTCTCCCCCGACGGCCGGTACGGCCTGGTGCAGGTGCAGTTCGCCGACCGGGCGGACAGCATCACCGACGAGCAGCGCGAGGCGTACGGCAAGGTCGGCGCGGCGGCCGAGGCGCAGGGCTGGGAGGTCGCCCCCGGCGGTGAGGTGCTCGCCGCCGTACCGGAGGTCGGCTCCACCGAGGCGCTCGGCGTCCTGGTGGCCGCCGTCGTCCTGGTGATCACCTTCGGTTCCCTGGTCGCCGCCGGGATGACCATGCTCAACGCCCTGATCGGCGTCGGCGTCGGCATGGCCGGCCTGTACGCCCTGAGCAACGTCTTCGAGATGACCGACGTCACCCCGATCCTGGCGCTGATGCTGGGCCTGGCCGTCGGCATCGACTACTCGCTGTTCATCACCTCCCGGCACCGGCAGAACCTCCTTGAAGGGCTGGCACCGGACGAGGCGGTCGGCCGGGCGGTCGGCACCGCCGGCTCGGCCGTGGTCTTCGCCGGGGCCACCGTGGTCATCGCCCTGGCCGGGCTCTCCGTCGTCGGGATCCCCTTCCTCAGCGCGATGGGCCTCGCCGCGGCGGGCACCGTCACGGTGGCCGTGCTGGTCGCGATCACCCTCCAGCCCGCCCTGCTGGGCTTCGCCGGTCACCGGGTGCTCTCCCGCAAGCAGCGGGCCGCCGTCGCCGGCCAGGCCGGCGACCCGGAGCGGGCGGTCCCGGCCGAGGACCGCACCACCTTCGGCTTCCGGTGGGCGCACTGGATCACCCGGCTGCGCATCCCGGTGATCCTGGTCGGGCTGATCGGCCTGGGGGCGCTCGCGCTGCCGGCCCAGGACATGCGCCTGGCCCTGCCGGACGACCGGACCGCCCCGGTCGACTCGCCGGCCCGGGCGAACAACGACCTGATCCGGGAGGGCTTCGGACCGGGCTTCACCGGCCGGCTCGCCGTGGTCGTCACCGGTGACCAGCCGCAGGCCGTCCAGGCGTCGATCCCGCAGGTCAGCCAGGCGATCCAGGGCACCGGCGGGGTGATCGCCGTGGCGCCGGCCCAGTTCAGCCCGAGCGGGAACACCGCCCTGCTGGCGGTCATCCCGCAGGCCGGGCCGACCGACCCGGCCACCGAGGACCTGGTCCACGACATCCGCGCCGCGGTGGCCGACGTCAACCAGGTCGACGTGCTGCTCACCGGGGTCACCGCCGTCGGCATCGACGTCTCCGAGAAGCTCGCCGACGCCATGCCGGTCTACCTGGTGCTCGTGGTCGGCCTGTCGATCCTGCTGCTGATGCTGGTGTTCCGGTCGATCCTGGTCCCGGTGAAGGCGGCGCTGGGCTTCCTGCTCACCGTGGCGGCGACCTTCGGCATCACGGTGGCGGTGTTCCAGGAGGGCACGCTGGCCGGGCTGGTCGGGCTGGACACCCCCGGCCCGCTGATCAGCTTCCTGCCGATCCTGCTCATCGGCATCCTGTTCGGCCTGGCCATGGACTACGAGGTCTTCCTGGTCTCCCGGATGCGGGAGGACTTCGTCCACGGGGACACCGCCCAGCAGGCCACCATCAACGGCATGGGGCACGGCGCCCGGGTGGTCACCGCCGCCGCCCTGATCATGATCGCGGTCTTCGGGGGCTTCGTCTTCTTCCTGGAGGACCCGGTGATCAAGTCGATCGGCTTCGCCCTCGCCATCGGCGTGGCGATCGACGCCTTCGTGGTCCGGATGACCATCGTCCCGGCGGTGATGTCCCTGCTCGGCAGGAAGGCCTGGTGGCTGCCGCGCTGGCTGGACCGGATCACGCCGAACGTCGACATCGAGGGCGAGAAGCTGCGCGCCCAGCTCGACGAGCAGGCCCCCGTCCGGGCGTAACCGCGACACCGGCCCGACCGGCCCCCGTCACCCCCGTGGTGACGGGGGCCGCGCCACGTCCGCCCCGGCGGCTGCTGCCCCTCACACCCCGGCCGGCCAGGTCTCCAGCTCGCCGGGGGCGACCAGGGCGGGCAGCGGGTGCAGCGCGGTGGCCTCGTCGCACCAGATGAACCCGTCGTACCGCTGCGCCAGCCGGGTCGGCACGTAGTTGCCCCAGGACTCGAAGCTCGGGTCGTAGACCACCCCGATCGCCCGGTGGTCCACGGTGTCGGTCACCCAGCCCGGCTGGTCCGGGCCGCCGAAGACCAGCACCGCCCGCTCCGGCAGCAGTTCGTGCATCCGGTGCTCCACCGAGCCCGGCCGGGCCGGCGGGACCACCATCGTCTCGGCGGCCGACCCCCACCGGGGCGCGGCGACCACCGTCCCCCGGTACGCGCCCAGCCCGACCAGGCAGACCGCGCCGGCCCCGTGCCGCTCCCGGGCGAGCTGACCCAGGTTGACCATCCCGTCGGCGGCCATGTCGGTGGCCCGCGCGTCCCCGACGTGGGTGTTGTGCGCCCACACCACGCCCCGGGCGTCCGGGCCGTACCGGTCCAGCAGCCGGTCCAGGGTGTCGGCCATGTGCACGTCCCGCACGTTCCACGACTGCGGCCCACCGCCGACCATCGCCCGGTAGTAGCGCTCCGCGCCGGCCACCACCTCCGCGTTCTGCCAGGCGGAGAAGCTGTCCGGGCCGTCCGAGGCGGCGTGTTCCCGGGTCCGGGCGAGCAGCCGGACCACCTCCTCCTCGCACCGGGCCGAGACGAACCGGCTGGCCATGCCGTACTCCTCGACCCGCTTGCCGTACGGCTCGAAGCACCGGTACGCCTCCTGGGCCGCCTCCAGCGAGTCCGGGTCCTCCTCGCCCAGGTAGTCGAAGATCGCCTGCATCGACTCCCAGAGGCTGTACACGTCGAGCCCGTGGAAGCCGACCCGGCCCGCCTCGGGTCGCTCCAGGTTCCACGCCCGCAGCCACCGGCAGAAGCGCGCCACCTCGGCGTTCGCCCACATCCAGGTCGGCCAGCGCTCGAACCGCTCCAACGCGGTACGCGGGTCCGCCGCGCCCCCGGCGGCGCCGACCACCGAGCGGTGCACCCGGTCGCAGTCCGGCCAGTCCCCCTCCACCGCCACGAAGGAGAAGCCGCACTCGGCGATCAGCCGCCGGGTGAGCTGCTCCCGCAGCCGGTAGTAGTCGTGGCTGCCGTGCGTGGCCTCGCCGATCATGACCACCCGGGCGTCCCGGGCCCGCGCCAGCAACGGGTCGAAGTCGCTCGGCACGCCGAGCCGCTGTACCAGCATGGTCGCGGCTACCCGGCGCCCACGGCGACAAACCGGTGTGCGACGCGGCGCAGCGGGTAGCCGATGCCCATGACCGTCACCGGGGCGCAGTTGCAGGAGTACCTGGCCGGGCTCGACTACCCGGTCTCCCGGGCGGACCTGATCCGCTGGGGCCAGGAGAACGGGGCCAGCACCCCGCTGTTGCAACTCCTCCAGGCGTTGCCGGCGGAGAGCTTCGACTCCCCCGTCGACCTCGCCGACGCCCTCGCCAGCCGCACCTGACGGGGTGGCCGGCCGGGTCAGGCGTCGACGGTCCGGCCGGTGGCGCGGGCGGTCTCGGCGGCGGTGAGCACGGCGACCACCTCACGGCCGAACCGGACGTCGCAGCGGTGGTCGCGGGTGCCCGCGTCGATCTCCTCCAGCAACTGGTCGATCGCCACCCCGAACGCGGTCAGCGAACTGCCGTCGCCCGGCGGGGCGGTCTCCACGCCGTTCTCGCCGTAGAACACGGTGTCCCTGCCGATCGCGTCGGGCGGGGCCTCCAGGGTGAGCGACACCGTGCTGGTCGCGCCCCCGTCGTGGGTGAGCAGCAGGTTCACCACGCCCCGCGCCCCGTCCATCGCGGCCACCCGGGTCACCCGGCCGAGCACCGGCAGCAGGATCGACAGGGCGTGCGGGCCGAGATCCCAGAGCGCGCCGTGCTGGTGCCGCCAGGCCGAGTTGTGGTACGGGCTGCCGGGCTGCAGGACCGAGCCGTACCGGACCGCGTGGGCGGTGTGCCAGCCCCCGGCGGCGGCGGTCGAGGCGAGGAAGGCGGCGACGTCCGGGTGGAACCGACCGGTGAAGAAGACCACCGAGGCGACCCCCGACTGCCCGGCGGCGGCCACCACCCGGTCGGCGTCGGCCAGGGTCAACGCGAGGGGCTTGTCCAGCAGCAGGTGCCGGCCGGCGGTGGCGGCCCGGTAGGCGATGTCGGCCTGGACGTCCGGCGGCAGCGCGACCGAGACCGCGTCGACCGCCTCGATCAGCGCGTCGGCGTCGGTGTACGCCGGTACCCCGTGCCGGTCGGCGAGCGCGGCGGCCTTCGCCGGGTCGCGGCCCCAGACCCCGGCGAGTTCGGCGCGGGGGTGCGCGTCGAGCGCGGCGGCGTGCGTCTTCGCCGCCCAGTGGCCGGTGCCGAACACGCCGAACCGCAGCACGGGTACCCCCTTGGTGTCGTGGTCCGCCACCGGACGCGGCGGTCGCGCTCCACGCTAGTGCCCGGACCCGGCTGGCGGGCGGCGGGCCGACACAGCACCCCCGAAGGCCGGCGCCCCCGCCCTCCCGGAGGCCGGTGCCTTCCGACACCCCCGCGCCGGCGACCGCCGCCACCGTCGGCGAGTACTACGACGCTTAGTAGGCTGTGCCGGTGACCGAGGCAACGACCGGGGCTCCCCGGTGACCAGCCCAGCCGCGACCGGCTCGCCGGTGGACGGCGTCCTGGCGACGGTGACGATCGTGCTGTCGCTCGTCCTCGCGGGGTGGGCCCTGGTGGCGACGCTGCGCCACCGGCCGCCGGACCGGGTGCAGTTCGTCGGCCTGGCCGTGCTCGAAGTCGGGCTGCTCGCGCTGACCGTGGTGGCGCTGGTCGCGCTCGGCGGCGGGGAGCGACCGGGCGAGCCGGGCGCCTTCTTCGGGTACGTGGCGACGCTGGTCTGCCTGCCGCCGCTGGCGGCGGTGCTGGCCCGGATGGAGCCGACCCGCTGGGGCTCGGCGATCGTCTGCGCGATCTGCCTGGTCACCCCGGTGGTGGTGGTCCGGTTGCAGCAGACCTGGGAGTTCGTCGGCACCGGGGGCACCGGTGGCTGACCCGGTACGGTCCCCGGGCGGTCCGGCGGCGACGCCCCCGGGCGGCACGACGGCGGAGGGAGCGCCGGCCACCAACCGGGGCCCCGGCAGACTGCTGATCGCGGTGTACCTGCTGTTCGCCATCGCGGCCACCTCGCGGGCCGGGCTCCAGATCGCGACGCGGCTCGCCGAGGCGCCGGTGGCGTACCTGCTCTCCGGCCTGGCGGCGGTGATCTACATCGTCGCCGCGGTCGGGCTGGCCCGCGCCGGGACGGGCGGACGCCGGACGGCGCTGGTCTGCTGCCTGGTGGAACTCGTCGGGGTGCTGGGCGTGGGCGCGCTGAGCCTGGCCCGACCGGCGCTCTTCCCCGACGAGACGGTCTGGTCGGAGTTCGGCAGCGGCTACGGCTACATCCCGCTGGTGCTGCCGGTGCTCGGCCTCGCCTGGCTCTGGCGGACCCGGGACCGCGCGGTCTGACGCCCGGTCCCGGCGGCGCGCCGCGGGCGGGGTCAGTCCTTCGGGCCGCCCGCGACGTAGACGACCTGCCCGGAGACGAACGACGCCCCCTCGCTGACCAGGAACGAGATGGTGTGCGCCACGTCCTCCGGGCGGCCGACCCGGCGGACCGGGATCTCCGCCTCGGCGTGCTTCTGCAGGTCGGCGAAGTCGATCTTCATCCGGGCGGCGGTGGCGGCGGTCATGTCGGTGACGATGAACCCGGGCGCGACCGCGTTCACCGTAACCCCGAACGGCCCCAGTTCGATGGCGAGGGTCTTGGTGAAGCCCTGCATCCCCGCCTTGGCCGCCGCGTAGTTCGCCTGGCCCCGGTTGCCCAGCGCCGACGTGCTGGACAGGTTGACGATCCGGCCCCACCGCTGCTCGACCATGTGCCGCTGGGCGGCCTGGCTGACCAGGAACGCGCCGCGCAGGTGCACGGCCAGGACGGTGTCCCAGTCGGCGTCGGTCATCTTGAACAGCAGGTTGTCCCGCAGCACCCCGGCGTTGTTGACCAGCACCGTGGGTGGGCCCAGCTCGGCCGCGACCCGGTCCACGGCCACCTCGACCTGCGCCCGGTCGGCCACGTCCGCCCCGACCCCGATCGCCCGGCCGCCGGCGGCGGTGATCGCCGCCACGGTCTCCTTCGTCGCCGACTCCTCGATGTCGACCACGGCGACCGTCAGGCCGTCGGCGGCCAGCCGGCGGGCGGTGGCCGCCCCGATGCCGCGCGCGGCTCCGGTGACGATGGCGACGCGGGGCTCCTCCGACATGACTACCTCCCGGTAACACGACTGGTCGAAGGAGCTTAACCCCGGCCGAGCCGGATCCACCGGTACCCGTATCCGGCCACCCGCAGGGCGTCCAGCTTGCCGACGTCCTCGTAGGACCGGTCGGTCAGCACGTCGATCGGCAGGTCCGCCTCGGCGGCCAGCATGCCCAGGTCCACCACGGCGTCGTCGGTGCCGAGGTTGTGCAGGAAGACCATCGTCCCGGTCGGCCCGTCGGCACGGTGCGCCAGCACGCCGGACGGCATCGGGATGTCGATGTGGGTGGTGGAGCCGGAGCCGATCTCCGGGCACTCGCGGACGGTCCGGATCATCCGCTCGAACCAGGAGAGCAGCGAACCCCGGTCCTTGCGCTGGGCGGTGACGTTGACCTTCCGGTAGCCGAAGTCCCCGGTGTCGATCACCGGGCGGACCAGCTTCTCCGGCTCCGCGGTGGAGAACCCGGCGTTGGGCTGGTACGACCACTGCATCGGGGTACGGATCGCCTCCCGGCCGGGCAGGTCGAGGTTCTCCCCCATGCCGATCTCCTCGCCGTAGCGCAGCACCGGGGTGCCCCGCAGCGAGAACTGCAACGAGTACGCCAACTCGATGCGCCGCCGGTCGTTGCCGAGCATGCTAGCGAAGCGGCGGCGGATGCCCCGCCCGTAGATCCGCATCTCCTCCTCGGGGCCGAACTGCTCGTACACCTGCTCGCGCTGGTCGGCGGTGAGCCGGGACAGGTCGATCTCGTCGTGGTTGCGCAGGAAGGTGGCCCACTGCCCGCCGGTGGGCAGGGTCGGGGTGTCCCGCAGCGCCTCGATCACCGGCTCCGGGTCGTGGCGGGCCAGGGCCAGCATCAGCCGCCCGTTGAGCATGAAGTCGAAGAGCATGTGCACCCGGTTGCCGGAGCCGCCACTGTCGCCGAAGAACTGCGGCAGTTCGTCCGGCTCCACGTTCGCCTCGGCCAGCAGGACGGCGTCGCCCCGGCGCCACTGCACGTGCTGGCGCAGCTCGGTCAGGTACCCGAAGTCCTTGGCCCCGTCGGCGTGGCCGGGCTCGGTCAGCTCGATGATGAACGGCACCGCGTCCATCCGGAACCCGGCGACCCCGAGCTGGAGCCAGAACGACATGATCTTCTTGACCTCGGCGCGGACCGCCGGGTTCCGGAAGTTCAGGTCCGGTTGGTACTTGTAGAACCGGTGGTAGTACCAGGCCTTGGCGGTGCGGTCGTAGGTCCAGGTCTCGTGCTGCTCACCGGGGAAGACCATGCCCTGGTACCGGTCGGCCGGCTCGTGGTCGGCCCAGACGTACCAGTCCCGGTACGGCGAGTCGGGCGAGGAACGGGCGGACTGGAACCACGGGTGCTGGTCGGAGGTGTGGTTGACGACCAGGTCGATGATCACCCGGATGCCCCGGTTGCCCGCCTCGTGCAGCAGTTCCGCGAAGTCGCCGAGGGTGCCGAAGCGCGGGTCGACGGCGTAGAAGTCGGTGACGTCGTAGCCGTCGTCCTGGTTGGGCGACGGGTGGATCGGGTGCAGCCAGAGGCAGGTCACGCCCAGCCTGGCCAGGTAGTCGAGGCGGCCGATGAGGCCCGGGATGTCACCCACCCCGTCGCCGTCGGAGTCCGCGAACGTGTCGATGTCGAGGCAGTAGACGACCGCCTCCTGATACCACCTGTCGCCCATGCGGACTTCCCTTTTCCGGACGCCACCCACGGCAAACGCGAGAACCCTCGACCCCGTCCGCTGATCGGGGTCGATGGAGCGCACACGGGTCGGACGGCCGGGCGGGCGCTCCGGTACGGTCGCGGCATGAGCCCGGACCTGGTACCTGCCGCCCACCCCGTCGACTGGTCCCAGGGGGTGTGGCTGAACCCGCCGGTCAGCGCCGAGCCGACCCCGGAGGGCGGACTGCGGGTGCAGCCGGGCAAGGGCGGGGACTTCTGGCGGCAGACCAGCTACGGGTTCGTCCACGACAACGGGGAGGCCCTGCTCGCCCCGCTGCCCGTCGGGCAGGCCGTCGAGGTCGACTTCCGGTTGGACTTCACCGGGCAGTTCGACCAGGCCGGGGTGCTGGTCCGGGTCGACGAACGGAACTGGGTCAAGACGGGGGTGGAGTTCTGCGACGGCCTGCCCCAGGTCGGCGCGGTGGTCACCCGGGAGATGTCGGACTGGTCGACGGCCCCGGTGCCGGGGTGGACGGGGCGGCTGGTCAGCGTCCGGGTCAGCCGGGCCGGGGACGCGCTGACCGTCCGCGCCCGAGTCGACGGCGAGCCGTGGCACCTGGTCCGGCTGGCCCCGCTGGCGCCGGAGGCGACCGCGCTCGCCGGCCCGTTCTGCTGCGCCCCGACCCGGGACGGGCTCACCGTCCACTTCACCGCCTGGCGTCAGGGCCCCGCCGACCACGACCTGCACCCCACCGACTGAGGTGTAAGGAAGGGCCCCCTGTTAACCCTTTCGGTAGAGGAAGGGCCCCTTCTTAACGCCCGGGGCCGGTTTTCGACGCCGAGGGCCGGGCAGGGTGTGACCGGGCGGGGGCAGGGTACTTCAGCGTGATCGCCGGCCGCCTTCGTCACCGTGCGGCCGTCGCCACCATCCGGCCGCGCGGAAGGACGCCCCGCCCATGGCACTCGCCGAGAACGTCGAGCCGAGCGAGCTCGGTGGCCTGACCGGCTGGGTGGCCGGCGTGATCGAGTCGGCCGGCGCGCTCGGAGTGGCGCTGCTCGTCGCGCTGGAGAGCATCATCCCGCCGATCCCCAGCGAGATCGTCCTGGCGATGGCCGGCTACCTGGCCGGCGAGGGCCGGTTCAACGTGGTGGTGGTCGGGCTGGCGGCGACCGCCGGGTCGCTGCTCGGCGCGCTGGTGCTCTACTGGGTGGGCGCGGCGCTCGGCGAGGACCGGCTGAAACGGTGGCTCGACCGAATCCCCCTGGTCGACACCGACGACCTCGAACGCGCCGACCGGTGGTTCGAGCGGTACGACCGCTGGGCGGTGCTCTTCGGGCGGATGATCCCGGTGGTCCGCAGCCTGGTCTCCGTCCCGGCCGGGGCGAACCGGATGCCGCTGACGGAGTTCGTCCTGCTCACCACGCTGGGCAGCGGCATCTGGAACGCCCTGTTCGTCGGGCTCGGGTACGCCCTCGGCTCCCGCTGGGAGCAGGTCGACCAGTACAGCAGTTGGTTCGACTACGCCATCGTCGCCCTGATCGTCCTCATGATCGCCAACTGGGCGGTGAAGAAGATCCGACGCCGCCGCCGTACCCGCCCGCACGCCGGCTCGACCTCCCGCTGATCCCCGCCGCCCCGTCGGCCGGCACACGAACCGGCCGGCCGGGTGTACCGGCCGGCCGGAGGTTAGGAAGGGCCCCTTCCTCTACCGAAAGCGTTAACAAGGGGCCCTTCCTTACCGCTCGGTGCCTTACTGCTCAGCGGCGGAACTGGAACCAGTTGACGTTGACGAAGTCGGCGGGCTGGCCGCTGGTGAAGGTGAGGTAGACAGTCCGCCGGCCGGTCACCGACGACACGTTGCCCGGCACCGAGCGCCAACTCTGCCAGCCGCCGGTGTTGGCGACCGCGAAGCTGCCGATCGGTGGGCTGGTCGGGCTGTCCAGGCGTACCTCCACCAGGCCGCTGACCCCGCCGGCCGCGCCCGACGCCACCCGGGCGACGAAGTCCCGGGGCGGAGTCGAGCCGAAGTCGACGTTGTCGAACCGGACCCAGTTGCCGTTGCCGACGGCGGCGATGTTCTGCCCGCCCTCGGAGCAGGCCTCGACGGTCACCCCGTTCTGCGCGTTGAACGACTCGGCCTGGATGGTCGAGTACGCGTCCCGCACCCCGGTCGGCGGCGGGGTCGTGGTCGGCGGGGTGGTCGGGGGCGTGGTCGGCGGGGTGCCGCCGCCACGCTGGTAGACCGCCACGTAGTCGACGAGCATCGGCCGGCCGGGGACGGTCGCGGCGGTCGGGGTGGTGAAGCCGGCGACGCCGTTCGGGAAGCCGCCGCCCATCGCCACGTTCAGCAGCAGGAAGTACCCGGCGTGGCTGGTCATCTGGCTCCAGTACGGCTCACCGATCTGGTTCTGGGTGACCGTGTGGTACTGCTGCCCGTCGACGTACCAGCGCAGTTGCTGCGGGCTGACCGAGGCGTCCCACTCGAAGCGGTAGGTGTGGAAGGCCGACTGGCAACTGCTGCCGGGGCAGGTACGGAAGTTGCCGAGGCCGTTGTTCTCGTTGCACGGGCCGCCGGGCGCCACCCCGCAGTGCAGCACGCCCCACACCTGGTTGATCCCGTTGACGTTCTCCATCACGTCGAACTCGCCGATGCCCGGCCAGTTGTGGTAGTTCCCCCGGTACGGCGAGCCGAGCGACCAGAACGCCGGCCAGTAGCCGAGCGCCGCGTCCCCGGTGACGTTGGGCATCTGGAGCCGCCCCTCGATGGCCAGCACGCCACCGGCCGGGGCCTTGAAGTTGCTGCGGACGGTCTCGATCCGGGCCGAGGTCCACCGGCCGGCGGAGTCCCGCAGCGGGGTGATCCGCAGGTTGCCGGCACCGTCGTGGCTGACGTTCGCGGTGCTGTTCGTGTACGTCTGGATCTCGCCGGTGCCCCAGTTGGGCGGGCCGCCCGGGTAGCTGGTGCCGGTGTCGATGATCCAGTTGGCCGCCGAGGGCAGGGTGTTGGCCGCGCCGGTGAAGTCGTCGGCCCAGACCAGGCTCCAGCCCGGAGCCGGGGCGGGGACGGCGGCGTTGGCGCTGACGGCGACGCCGGCCAGCCCGGTGGTGACGGTGGCGACCAGGGCCACGACCAGTCGCAGCCGGCGTCGCGGGGGCAGGGCGGCGGGGGCCGCCGGGGCAGGGGTCATGGGCATGCCTCTCAACGGGGACGGTTCGAGAGAGCGCTCTCTCAGAGGTTGTACGGAGCTTCCTCACATTTGTCAATATCGATCACGCGGCGGGCTGCGGTACCGGGCGCCGAAGCACCACCTGTTCCAGCGCGGTCCACGCCGTGGTGGTGACCAGGTAGAGCACCGCCGCCAACGGCAGCACCAGGGCGGCCAGCACCGTCGCGTACGGCAGCAGGGGCAGCACCCGACCGAGCAGCGCCAACCCCGGCACCGCCGTCGCCCCGTCCGCGCCGGGCTGCCCACCCGCACCTTCCGGGCCGCCCGCCCGCCGCCCGGTCCCGCCGGTGCGGTCCCCCCGCCGCCCGGTGCCGCCGGCACGGTCCGTCTGCCGGTCGGTGCCGCCGATGCGATCCCCCCGCCGGTCAGGGTCGGCCGGGACGATGCCGGCCGAGCCGGCGGCCAGCCCGCCGACCGGGTCCCCGGTCGCTGCGGCGGCCCGGCGCATCCGCCGCGACGACCACCAGGCCAACGCGGTCAGCACCACCAGGAGCACACCGAACAGCGGCCCGGCGGCACCGCCCAACCCGTCGGCGAGGCGGTGCCCGAGCGAGACCCCGGCGACCTGCTCGGCCAGCAGGCTCCGCCCCGCGTCGGCGGTCGTGAAGAGTTGGTACATCAGGATGAAGAAGGGCGCCTGGAGCAGCGCGGGCAGGCAGCCGGCGACCGGGCTGGCCCCGGCCGAGCGGTACAGCTCGACCAGTTCCCGCTGCTGGCGGGCCGGGTCGTCGGCGTACCGGTGGCGCAGGTCACGCACGGCGGGGGCGAGCGCCGCGCGGCGCCGCTCCCCGCGTACCTGCGCGACGGTGAGCGGGGAGATCAGCAGGCGGACGGCGACGGTGAAGAGCACGATCGCGGCGGCGGTGGCGCCACCGGCGGCCAGCGGCTCCACCACGCCGGCGAGCAGGTGCACGGCGGCGCCGGCGGCGCCGACCGCGTGGTCGAATGGTGCGAAAGCGAGCATGGGTGACCCCTCGGTCCGATTCCGGGTCGTCCGATGTAGACGGTGAACGCGGGGAATCGGCCGCGCACGGCGGGACCTGCCCCGAACCGGGACCCGCCCGACGGCACCCGGACGGAACGGGCGACGTCGGCCGACCCGCGCGACCGGCGGGCGGCGGGCAGCGGGCTGGGCTACGGGTTACGGGAGCGGTGCGCTACGCGGCCGAGGGGAGCGCCCCGGGCGCGCGGGGCCGGGGTCGGCCGGCCGCGTCCGGGTCGACCTGTCGGGGCACCCGCCGTCGGCGGGACCGCTCCCGCAGCGCGATGCCGCGTCGGGCGGACCGGCGCGGCCGGTCCGTGCCGGGACGGGCGGTGAGCAACGTGGCCAGCAGCACCGCCGCGACGACGGCGGCCCCGGCCAGGGCCTCGGCCGGCCGGTCGGCGAGCAGGGTCACCTGGGTGAGCAGGTACACCCAGGCGAGCAGCAGCATCCGGACCAGCACACGGCCAGGCTACAACCGGCTGTCACCCCCGGCACCGGCGACGCCGGCCACGCGGCGCGGCGGGCGACGGAGGCGACGGGGCGAACCGGCGGCGACGCCGGGCGGCAGTACGGACATGTCGGCTGCGCCGGACATGCCGGACAGACACGCCGGAGTCCGGGTTTCCCGCGCCGACCAGCGCGGGTACCAACGCAGCGACGGCGGAGGGCCGTCGACGGTACCGAACGGACGGTGGTGACGATGCCAGGGCAGGTCGCGCAGGCGCCGGTGGAGACGACAGGGACGGCCCGACCCGACCTGCTCACCGTCGGCGTCGAGGAGGAGTTCCTGCTGGTCGACCCGCACACCGGCGCCGCGGTGCCGGCCGTCGACCTGGTGATGGCGCAGGTGCCGGCGGAGCTGCGCGGGCAGGTCGAACGCGAGTTCCAGACCAGCCAGATCGAGATCGGCAGCCCGCCCGGGCTGGAACTCTCCTCCATCCGGCACTCCCTCGGCGTGCTGCGCGCGGCGCTCGCCGACGCCGCCGAGCGGGCCGGGGTCCGGGTGCTGGCGATCGGTACCGGCCCGGTCGAGGGTCCGGTCCCGCCGGTGGTCGACAAGCCGCGCTTCGACCGGATGATCGAGCGGTTCCGGCTGCTGGTCCCCGGACCCGGCAACAACGGCATGCACGTGCACGTCGGCGTGCCGGACGCGGAGACCGGCGTGCAGGTGCTCAACCACGTCCGCCCCTGGCTGCCGGTCCTGCACGCGGTCACCGCCAACTCGCCGTTCAGCGGCGGCGTGGACACCGGGTACGCGAGTTGGCGTTCGATCGAGTGGGAACGCTGGCCGTCGGTGGCGCCCACCCCGTGGCTGGAGTCCCACGAGCACTACGAGCGGCTGATCCGGCAACTGATCGCCAGTGGCGTGATGCTCGACGAGGGGATGCTGTACTGGTACGCCCGGCTCTCCGCGAAGTACCCGACCGTGGAGATCCGCATCGGTGACGTCTGCCCGTCGGTGGACGACACCGTCCTGGTCGCCGCCCTGGTCCGGGCACTGGTCTCCACCGCCATGGCGGACATCGAGGCGGGCCGCCCGGCCCTCCGTACCGATCACCACCTGCTGGTGGCGGCGCACTGGCGGGCCGCCCACGACGGGCTGGAGGGCGACGGGGTCGACCTGACCACCGGTGACCTGCGCCCGGCCTGGGCACTGCTGGACGACCTGGTCGACCGGCTCCGCCCGGCGCTGGACCGGCACGGCGACCTGACCGAGGTCACCGACCTGCTGGACACGCTGCGCCGGCACGGCAGCGGGGCCGCCCGGCAACGGGCCGTGTACGCCCGCACCGGCCGCCTCACCGACGTGGTCGCCGACGTCGCCCGCCAGACCCGCGGCACCTGACCCCATGCAAGGAAGGGCCCCCTGTTAACGCTTTCTGACTGGAAAGGGTCCCCTCCTCACAGGCGTGCCGGGCCGGGACCGGCACCGCGTGTCAGACTGAGCCGGTGGCGGAACGACTGATCGTGATCGGCGGGGACGCCGCCGGAATGTCGGCGGCGTCCCAGGCCCGACGGCGTCGGGGCCGAAACGATCTGGAGATCGTCGCCTTCGAGCGGGGCCACTTCACGTCGTACTCGGCGTGCGGCATTCCGTACTGGATCGGGGGCCTGGTGCCCGAGCGGGACCAGCTCATCGCCCGCGCCCCACAGACCTTCCGCGACGAGTACGACATCGACGTCCGGTTGCAGCACGAGGTCACCGCGATCGACCTGGGCCGACGCGAGGTCGTGGCCCGGGACCTGGCCGGCGGCGGCGAGGTCCGCGCCGGCTTCGACACCCTGGTGTACGCCGTCGGTGCCACGCCCCGCCTGCCCGACTGGGCCCGATCCGGGGTGGCCGGGGTCTTCGGGGTGCAGACCCTCGACGACGGCGCGGCGCTGCGCGACTGGTTGGAGGCCGAGCCCCGGCCCCGGCGGGCGGTGGTGGTCGGCGGCGGGTACATCGGCGTGGAGATGGCCGAGGCGCTCGTCCAGCGCGGGCTCGACGTGACCCTCGTCGAGCGGGGCGAACAGCCGATGAGCACCGTCGACGACGACATGGCGGTGCTGGTCGCCGCCGCGATGCGCGGGGTGGGCATCGAGATCCGCACCGGCGTCGAGGTGACCGGCCTGACCGAACAGGACGGGCGGGTGTCCGCCGTGGTCACTGACGACGGGCCGCTGCCGGCCGACGTCGTGGTGCTGGGCCTGGGGGTACGCCCCAACACCGCGCTCGCCGAGGCGGCCGGCCTGCCGCTGGGCCCCAGCGGGGGCGTCCAGGTGGACCGCCGGATGCGGGTGCTCGGGGTGCCCGGCGTCTGGGCGGCCGGGGACTGCGTGGAGACCCTGCACCGGGTCAGCGGCCTGCCGGTGCACGTGCCCCTCGGTACGCACGCCAACAAGCAGGGCCGGGTGGCCGGGATCAACATCGGCGGCGGGTACGCCACCTTTCCCGGCGTGATCGGCACCGCCGTGACCAAGGTCTGCGAGCTGGAGGTGGGGCGGACCGGCCTGCGGGAGCGGGACGCCCACGCGGCCGGGTTCGAGTTCGTCTCCGTGGTCATCGAGTCGACCAACCGGGCCGGCTACTACCCGGGCGCCCGGCCGATGACCGTGAAGCTGATCGCCGAACGGCCCAGCGGGCGGCTGCTCGGCGCGCAGATCGTGGGCTGGTCCGAGGCGGCCAAACGGATCGACGCCCTGGCCGTGGCGCTCTGGAACGGGATGACCGTGGACGACATGACCGCGCTCGACCTGGGCTACGCCCCGCCGTACGCGCCGGTCTGGGACCCGGTGCTGGTGGCCGCCCGGACGGCCGTCGACGCCCTCGCCGCGCACAGCCGCTGACCCGCCGTACCGTCCACTGTCGGTTTCGGGTGCATCTGTTGTCGCAGTGACGACAACGGATGCACCCGTCCTGCGTTCTGCTGCCAGCATGCGGATGCCGGGTGACGATGGGTCAGGGCTGGACTGGCTGCTCTTCCGCCAGTCGGGGGTGCTGAGCTGGGCGCAGGCCACGGCCGAGCTGACCCCGGCGAAGGTACGGCACCTGCTGGCCACCCGCCGGTGGCACCCGGTCTGCCACGGCATCCTGCGCGTCGGCGCCGAAGACACGCCGTACCAGCGGGAACAGGGGTGGTGGGTGGCGGTGCTGACCGCCGGCGAGGGGGCGCTGCTCGCCGGCCTGGCCGCCGCGCGGGCCGGTGGGCTGCGCGGCGGCTGGGCGCCCGACGTGGTCGACGTGCTGGTGCCGCACCGGCGACGCGCGACCGGGCTGGCCCGCCGGCTGCCTCCCGGGCTGCCGGGGGTACGGGTCCGCCGGACCCGGATCCTGCCTGCGGAGGATCTGCAACGAGGTCATCCGGACCGCACCGGCATGGCCCGCTCGCTGGTGGACGCCGCGCAGTGGGCGCGTACCGACGAGCAGGCGCAGGAGATCCTCGCCGCCGGATGTCAGCAGCGGCGGGTGACCACGGCGGAGCTGGCGGCGGTCCTGGACCGGCTGCCCCGGGCCCGGCGGCGCCCGCTGATCCGGCAGACCCTGGCGGATGTCGCGGGTGGCGCCGAGGCCCTCTCCGAGATCAATCTCGTCCGGTTGTGCCGCCGGCACGGGCTCCCCGCTCCGCAGGGTCAGCAGCGACGGCGGGACGCCACCGGCCGGCTCCGGTTCCTCGACGCGTACTGGCCACGGTGGCGGTTGCACGTCGAGGTGGACGGCGCCCACCACATGGACGTCCGGCGCTGGGCGGCCGACCTGCGCCGGCAGAACCAGGTCTGGATCGAGGGGGACCGGATTCTCCGGTTCACCGCGTTCGACGTCCGGCACCGGCCGGCGGAGGTGGTGGCGCAGCTGCGGGCCGCGCTCACCGCCGCTGGCTGGCACCCCTGACCACCGTGCGGAGGCGCCACGCTCCGGGTGCGTCCGTTGTGGTCACCGCGACCACGGATGCACCCGGAGAAGATGTCGGTGGGGGTGTTTAGGGTCGGCGACGACTGATCAACCCCTCAGCGGAAGGTCCCGGCGATGGCCCAGGAGACGACGTACCTCGAACTGTCCGAGGCCGGCGGTGGCGCGCACAAGTTCTACGAGGTGGTCGTCGACGACACCGTGCTGACGGTCCGCTACGGCCGCATCGGCGACTCGGGTCAGGTGAAGTCCACCGCCTACCCGGACAACGCGAAGGCCCGCGCGGCGGCGGCGAAGAAGATCGGGGACAAGGTCCGCAAGGGGTACGCCCCGGCGGTGCCCGGTCTCCGGCAGAAGCGGGCCGTCTCCCGCCGCCAGATCGTCAGCACCCGCTCGACCGCCCGGACCGCCCCGGTGCTCTGGCGGTACAACTCCGGCGCCCCGGCGTTCGGCATCTTCGTCGACGGCGAGCGGTGCATGGTCGGCAACGAGCGGGGCGTGATCACCACGCTGGACCACCAGGCCCGGGTGGTCGGTCAGGTGCAGCTCCCCGACGGGGTGAAGTGCATCGTCGCCGACGACGACTGGCTCTACGCGGGCTGCGACGACGGCAACGTCTACGACCTCTCCGGCAAGATGCCCCGGGTGGCGTACACCATCGCGCCGGACATCGACATCTACTGGCTGGACATCCACGACGGGGTACTCGGGGTCTCCGACGCCGACGGCGGCATCGCGGCGGTGGACCACGAGGACGAGTTCCTGTGGCGGCGGGGCGGGCGCGGCAGCGCGGCGTGGATGGTGCGCTGTGACGCGGCGGCGCTCTACCACGGCCACTCGCAGGGGGTCACCGGCTACGACTGGCGGACCGGGCAGGAGCTCTGGCACACCGGCACCGGGGCGGTGCTGTTCGGCTGGCAGGAGTCGGGCTCGGTGTTCGCCGGCACGGCGACTCGCCAGGTGGTCCGGCTGGGCAAGGACGGCCGCAGCGAGCAGACCTTCCGTTGTGACGCGCCGGTCTTCTCCTGCGCCACCGCCTCCGACGGCCGGTACGTCTTCGCCGGGGACAACCAGTCCTCCATCTACTGCTTCGACGCGGCCGGCAACC
This sequence comes from Micromonospora rosaria, assembly GCF_001567585.1. GTDB lineage: Bacteria > Actinomycetota > Actinomycetes > Mycobacteriales > Micromonosporaceae > Micromonospora > Micromonospora rosaria. The sequence continues at coordinate 12,519 of NZ_LRQV01000009.1, read as the reverse complement.
GGCTGTGGAAGCTCGGCACCGGCTGCGGCTCGGCGTACTCCATGCAGTACCACCAGGAGAAGCTGTACGTGGTGACCACCAGCGGTCAACTGGCCTGTGTGGACGCCAGCGAGCCGGCGATCCGGGCCGCCGAGGCGGGCGACGTGCCGAAGCCGGTCGACATCAAGGCCCCGACCACCGCCCCGGTCCCGGCGGCGCCGACGGTGGTCGAGGTGACCACCGACACGAGCGCCGGCGTGATCGTCGAGTGTGTGACCGAGCAGGGCCGGCTGCGGATGCACGTGCTCTCCGACGGTTTCCGGCGGGACTGGTCGGTGCAGTTCCCCAAGGGCATCCGGGAGGTGGGCGCCCGTTACCTGGTCAGCGAGATCCGGGAGTCCGGCCGGGGCGGCTTCTACCGCGCCTACGGCGACATCCGTCGGCTGCGCTGACACCGGCCGACCACGACGTCGACCCCGCCCGGCGCGGTGACGCGGCCGGTGACGGTGCCGACCACGGCGACGTCCGGTGACACGGCCGGCCACCGCGTCCGCCAGCGGGCGCAGCGGGGGCGGTGACACCGGCCGGGCGTGGAAACCGCTGTCGCCCGCCCCGGCCGGTGGTCCACGATGGCCGGATGGGCAGCAGGGTGGAGCCATCGGCCGGGTTCGACGGGACGCTGCCCGCCGGGTTGGGCTGGATGCGTCAGGTGCCGGCCGGACGGGCCTGGCTGGCCGAGCTGCCCCGGCTGGTCGCCGAGTGCGCGCAGCGGTGGTCGCTGCGGCTCGGCCCGCCGTTCCCGTACGCCATGGTGTCGCTGGCGCTGCCGGCGTACCGGCCGGACGGGACGGCGGCGGTGTTGAAACTCCAGTACCCGGGGCCGGACAGCCGGCACGAGGCGGCGGCCCTGGCCGCCTGGGACGGCACCGGGGCGGTCCGGCTGCTGGCGTACGACGCGGACCGGCGGGCGCTGCTGGTCGAGCGCTGCGAACCGGGTGGGCCGCTGCACCGGTTGCCGCTGGAGGAGGCGCTCGACGTGACGGCGGGCCTGCTGCCCCGGCTCTGGCGACCGGCCCGTCCCGAGGCGGTGACGCCGATCAGGTCGCTGGCCGAGGAGGCGACCGGCTGGCTGGCCCAGCTCCCGGTGGAGTGGGAGCGGGCCGGCCGGCCGTACGAGCGGCGGCTGCTGGACGTGGCCTGTGACCGGCTGGCCGGGCTGGTCGGCACCCAGGGCGAGCAGGTGCTGGTCAACCAGGACCTGCACGCCGGCAACGTGCTCGCCGCCACCCGCGAGCCGTGGCTGGTGATCGACCCGAAGCCGCTGGTCGGCGAACGGGAGTTCAGCGTGGTACCGATGATCCGGGGGCCGGAGCTGGGGCACGGTCCGGCGCTGCTCCGCCGCCGGCTGGACCGGCTCACCGCCGACCTGGGGCTGGACCGGGAGCGGGTGCTCGGCTGGACGATCGGGCAGACCCTGGCCTGGAGCACCGGCCCCGACCTGGTGATCCCCACCCACCTGGAGGTGGTCCGGTGGCTGGTCGAGCAGCGGTGAGCCGGGCCGGAGCACCGGACCCGCGCCGGCCCGCGACCGCCGCCGGCGCGTCGGGGCACCACCGGACGCGGCGTCAGCGCTGGCAGGTGGGGCACCAGTAGAGGTTGCGGCCGGCCAGGGTGCCCCGGTGGATGCCGGTGCCGCAGACGTGGCACGGCTGCCCGGGGCGACGGTAGACGTACACCTCGCCGCCGTGCCGGTCGACCCGGGGTGCCCGGCCGGTGACCTCCGGCAAGTGCGCGGGGCGGACGGTGTCGATCCGGCCGTGCGCGACGGCGGCGGTCATCAGCTCGACCAGGTCGGCCCAGAGGTCCCGCCAGCCGGCCGGGGTCAGCTCCCGGCCGGGCCGGGTGGGCGGCAGCCCGGCCCGGAACAGCGCCTCGGTGACGAAGATCAACCCCGTGCCGGCCACCACCGACTGGTCGAGCAGGAGGGCGGCCAGCGGCGTCGCGCTGCGCGCGATCCGGGCGTACGCCCGCGCCGGGTCGGCGTCGGCGCGCAGCGGATCGGGGCCGAGCCGCGCCCGCAGCGCCCGTACCTCGGGTGGGGTGAGCAGTTCGCAGGCGGCCGGGCCGCGCAGGTCGAGCCAGTGCCGGTCGCTGGTCAGCCGCAGCCGGACCTGCCCCACCGGCTCCGGGGGCTCCCCGTCGCCGTCGGTGACCTTGCCGTACAGCCCGAGGTGGACGTGCAGGGTCAGCTCGTGGGCGTAGTGGTGCAGCAGGTGCTTCCCGTACGCCTCGGTCTCCTCCAGCACGGTGCCCGAGAGCCGGGCGGCGCCCTCGGCGAACCGACCCTGCGGGCTGGCGGCGAGCACCTTGTCCCCGGCGAACAGGTCGCCGTGCCGCGCCGCCAGACGATGAATGGTGTGACCCTCCGGCACGACGGCAAGCGTAACGCGACAGCCGCGCCGCGCCTCTCGCGGAAGCAGTACCCACCCCGTCGGCGTCAGGCCGCGCCACCGCCGACGTCGCCTCCGCTGCGGACGGCGGGCGGGGCAGGTGGTTCAATGGCGGGCCGGTGCGCCGGTGACGGGCACCACCCGGGCGCGGCGAGGGACGGATCTCCATGTCGGATGCGGTACGGAACGCGGTCGTGGTCGGCAACAGCGACGGGATCGGGCTGGCGCTGACCCGCCGGCTGCTGGCCGACGGCTGGCGGGTCGCCGGCTTCTCCCGGCGGGCGGTCGACCTGACCGAACCGGGGTACGCCCACCACACCGTGGACGTGACCTCGGCGGACTACCCGCAGGTGCTGGGCCGCGCGGTGACCGGCCTCGGCCGGGTCGACCTCTGCGTCTACGCGGCCGGCGTCGGCGAGCCGGTCGACGTGACCGACCTGACCACGCAGACCCACGCCGTCGAGGTGAACCTGATGGGCGCGGTACGGACCGTGGCGGTGGTCGTACCGGTGATGGTGGCGGCCGGTTCCGGGCACCTGGTCGGGCTGTCCAGCCTCGCCGACCGGATGGTCTCCCCCGAGGCCCCCGGGTACGCCGGGTCCAAGGCCGGGCTGTCGACGTACCTGCGGGGCTTGTCGGCGGCGCTGCGCGGACACGGCGTGCAGGTGACCACCGTGCGGTTCGGGTTCGTGGACACCAAGATGGCCAAGGGACCGGTCCGGCCGTTGATGCTGTCGGTCGACCGGGCGGTCGAGATCCTGATGGACTGCGTCCGGACCCGTCCGGTGCAGGTCTCCCGCCCCCGTCGGATGGCCCTGCTCACCTCGGCCCTGGCCGGCCTCACCCGGCTCTCGTCGCGCGCCCGACGCTGACCCGCCCGGCATCCGTCGGGGACCGTCGACCCCGGCGGGCCGTGACGTCGCCGCGACGTCACCCGGTCGGGTGGTCGGCGCGGTCCGGGTGTCAGCGCGATGCCGGCTGGGTACCTCGCTGGGTGTTACCGCGTGGCCGCCGAGCGACGCTCTCCGGCGCTGGCCGCCCCGCGCTCACCAGGAGGTGGAACATGAGGATTCCTTCGCTGTCGCGCCGGACCGAACCGGCCCCGGCGGGCGACGAGAACGGCGACGGACGGGTCGACGCGGCGGACCGCGCGACCGCCACCGCGACCGCACCCCCACCCGTAACCGCACCCGCGCGCACCACCGAGACCGACCAGACCGTGGATCTCGACCGGGACCGCACCGTCGAGCGACCGCTGCCCCCGCCGCCCGCGCGCCGGACGGCGTTGACCGACCGGGTACGCCGGTCCGCCCCGCCACCGCCGCCCCCGCCGACCACCGACCGGGACGCGCCGACCACCGACCGGGACGCGCCGACCGTCGAACGGACCGCGCCGACCGTCGACCGGGACGTGCCGGCCCCGGAGCCGACCACCGACCCACGGCCCGCCCCGGTGGTGGCCGGCGCGAAGCCCCGGGCCAGTCTGCTCGCCACCCTCGGCCTGGTCGTTGGGGTGGCCGGCGCGCTCTTCGTGCTCACCGGCACCCTCGCCGGGTACGGCATCGGGCTCGGCGCGGCCGGCGCGGTGCTCAGCGTGCTCGGCCTGGTCGCCACCCGCCGCCGGCACGTGGCCGGCAAGATAGACGCGCTGCTCGGCATCGGGTTCGGCCTCGGCGCGGTGGTGGTCGGCATCCTGGCGATGACCGGCCTGTACGCCTGGCCCAGCACCGACGGCGACTGGGTGCTGCGGCTGCGGGAGTGGCTTGACTCACAGTTTGTCGGTCGTTTCTGACGGGCACATATCGGCTCGCCGGTGGTTCACCGGCGGCAGGCCCGGCCAGCCGGTGGTTCACCAGCGAGGGCACACCTTCTCGGGGGGCGGCGACGCAGCCGCCCCCCGAAGCATGTCCGGGTCCCGCGCCGCCTCCCGCCCCGGCCGGACGCGCCACGCCGTCGGCGCAACGAATCGCAGAAGCGGGCCGGGCAGACGCAACGATCCGCCGGTGCACGCAAGTCTCAGCGGTGGATGCCGTCGCCGGGTGCCGCATAGCGTGGAGTGACGGCGCCAGCCCGTGGGCCGACGGTGGCCGGGCGCGCCCGAGCCTGGGAGCAGGGACAGTGACGATGGACGCCATCCGCCAGCGCTATCTGATGTGCCGGCCGACGTACTTCGCCGTGGACTACGCGATCAACCCGTGGATGGACCCGACCACCCCGGTCGACACCGACCTCGCGGTCCGGCAGTGGGAGCGGCTGCGCCGCACGTATCTCGACCTGGGCCACGAGGTCGAGCTGATCGAGCCGCTGCCCGGCCTGCCGGACATGGTCTTCGCCGCCAACGGCGGCACCGTGATCGACGGTACGGCGATGGCCGTGCAGTTCCGGGACCCGCAGCGCACCGACGAGGCCCCCGCGTACCGGGCCTGGTTCGAGGCGGCCGGCTTCACGGTGGCCGACCCGAAGCACGTCAACGAGGGCGAGGGCGATCTCCTGCTGGCCGGCGACCACCTGCTCGCCGGCACCGGGTTCCGCACCGCGCACGCCGCGCACGCGCAGGTGCAGGAGGTCTTCGGCTACCCGGTGGTCACCCTGCACCTGGTCGACCCGCGTTTCTACCACCTGGACACCGCGCTGACCGTGCTCGACGAGCAGACCGTGGCGTACCTGCCGGAGGCCTTCTCCCCCGGCAGCCGGGCGGTGCTGCGCCGGCTCTTCCCGGACGCGGTGCACGCCACCATGGCCGACGCCGAGGTGCTGGGGCTGAACGCGGTCAGCGACGGCCGGCACGTGGTGCTGCCCGCCCAGGCCGTCGACCTGGCCGCGACGCTGCGCGACCGGGGGTACCGGACGATCGGGGTCGACCTCTCCGAGCTGCGCCGGGCCGGCGGTGGACCGAAGTGCTGCACACTGCGACTCCGTCAGGGGAGGGCCGACACGTGATCGTCGACGACAGGCTGCGGACGCCGGACGCGGTCCGGGACGCGCAACGCTGGACCGCGCACAACTACCACCCGCTGCCGGTGGTGATCTCCTCCGCCGAGGGCGCCTGGCTCACCGATGTGGACGGCCGCCGGTACCTGGACTTCCTCGCCGGGTACTCGGCGCTGAACTTCGGCCACCGGCACCCCCGGCTGATCGCCGCCGCGCACGCCCAGCTCGACCGGTTGACGCTGACCAGCCGGGCGTTCGTGCACGACCAGTTCGCCGACTTCTGCCGGGAGCTGGCCGAGCTGTGCGGCAAGGACCTGGTCCTGCCGATGAACACCGGCGCCGAGGCGGTGGAGACCGCGATCAAGGTGGCCCGCAAGTGGGGCTACCGGGTCAAGGGGGTACCCGACGGGCAGGCCACCATCGTGGTCGCCGAGGGGAACTTCCACGGGCGGACCACCACCATCGTCGGCTTCTCCACCGACCCCGACGCGCACGACGACTTCGGGCCGTACACCCCGGGTTTCCGGATCGTGCCGTACGGCGACCTGGACGCGCTGAGCGCCGCGATCGACGACACCACCGTGGCGGTGCTGATCGAGCCGATCCAGGGCGAGCAGGGGGTGGTGGTGCCCCCGGAGGGCTACCTGCCGGGGGTCCGCCGGGTCTGCACCGAGCGGGACGTGCTGCTGCTCGCCGACGAGATCCAGTCCGGGCTGGGGCGGACCGGGGACACCTTCGCCTGCGACCACGAGGGCGTGGTGCCGGACATGTACCTGCTGGGCAAGGCGCTCGGCGGCGGTATCGTCCCGGTCTCGGCGGTGGCCGCCGACGCCGACGTGCTCGGGGTGCTCCGGCCGGGTCAGCACGGCTCCACCTTCGGCGGGAACCCGCTGGCCTGCGCGGTGGGTACCGAGGTGGTCCGGCTGCTCGCCACCGGCGAGTTCCAGCACCGCTCGACCGAGCTGGGCGCGCGGTTGCACGCCGGCCTGCACGAACTGGTCGGCGAGGGCCTGGTGGCGGTCCGGGGCCGGGGCCTCTGGGCCGGGCTGGACATCGACCCGGCGCTGATGACCGGCCGGCAGGCCTGCGAACGCCTCGCCGAGCGGGGCGTCCTCGCCAAGGACACCCACGGCTCCACGATCCGCCTGGCCCCGCCCCTGGTGGTCACCGAGGCGGAGATCGACGAGGCGCTGACCCAGTTGGCCGCCGTCCTGGCCGGCTGACCCCGGTACCGGCGGCGCCCCCGCCCCGATCCGGGCGGGGGCGCCGTCGCACGTCAGTCAGGCGCGCGTCAGGCTGCGCGGGGGTCAGGCTGCGCGCGGGGGTCAGGCGTTGGGCAGCCGCATCGCCATCGTGGGCGCCTCCGCCATCACCGAGGCCGGGGTGATGGGCGCACCGCTGGCCAGCTCGCCGGGGCGGCCGACCTGCACACCCGGGTACAGCTCGACCATGTCCCCGCCGTCGAGGATCCGGGACTGCCGGGGCTTGAGCGGCTGCCGGTCGGCCTCGTCCATCGACCCACCCGGCCGGATGCCGGAGCCGTTGGTGCTGACGTCGGTGACGATCACCTCGCCGGCCCGCAGCTCGAACTGGAGGTGGCTGCGGCTGATCCAGCGCCGGGCCTCGTCGTTGAGCCACTGCCCGAGGGTGACGCCGCCGGGCTGGTCCGGTGCCCGGCCGACCTGGACGGGCTGGTCGGCGGTGAGCACGAAGCGCCGCCGGATCAGGCCGCCGACGCTGACCGCCAACACCTCGGCGCGGGGCCGGGGGCCGGCGTCGGAGAGCCGGGTGCCGTGCCGGGGGCAGGTCGGCACCCCGTTGCGCAGGGACGGCGGTGGCTGGCCGGCCGGGGCCCGGTCCACCCGGGCCAGGTCGGCGAAGGCTCCGCCGCCACCCCCGCCGCCGAACAGCGCGCACCCCGGCTCGGGGCAGCGCCACTGCCGGGCGAGCAGCTTCTCGCCGACCGGCGAGGGCTGGCCCTCCACCGGTACGGTCGCGGAGCCGACGTGGGCGACGAACGCCGGACCGCCCGGCCCCGGCACCGGGGCGAGGATCCGGCCGGGCTGCTCGACCACCCACGGGTACCGTCCCCGCAGCCCGTCGAAGCGCCCCCGACTGAGCACCGGCAGGCCGAGCAGGTCGGCCACCTCCAGCATCCGGTCGCCCGGGTTGTCGAGCACCTCGACCAGCCCGTCGTCGGCCCAGCGGCGGACCACCATCCGCTCGTTGGAGGTCAGGTCCGCGTCGGAGAGCACGGCCCGGTGCACCACCGCGTAGACCGGGACGCTGTCCTCTTCGAACTGCCGGGAGAGGGCGTCGATGATCATCCCCAGCCGGAGCAGGTTGGCCGGCCGGCCACCGTCGAGATCCTGGTACCGGATGACCTCGGCCAGGTCGATCACGGCCCGCGCCAGGGACGGGTCGGTGCAGACCCGGCCCTCGATCGCGTCCAGCACCTTGCTGATCTCGAACCTCACCGAGCACCTCCGATGATCTCGTCGATCCGTCGCGCCAGCTCCAGGTCACGGACGGTGACCCGGTCGACGGAGTGGGTGACACAGCGGAACGTCACGGTGCGCCACCGGATGTCGATGTCGGGATGGTGGTCGAGTTCCTCGGCCACCACGGCGACCCGGTCGACCACCGCGACAGCGGCCGGGAAACTCGCCAACTCGACGGTCCGGCTGATCCCGGCCGGGCTTCCCGACCAGCCCGTCAACCGGCCCAGCTCGTCTCGTACCGCCTCGGCGGTGAGCGCGTCTGCCATGGGGAAGACCCTACCGGTGCAGGTCGGGGCGGTGGCCGCCACGCCGGTCCAGGCTGGTCAGCGGTGATGACCGCCGGGTGGGCGGGGTGGCCGGCGAGCGTCGCCGGGCCGTCGTCGCCCGGCGGGTGTCACACCGCGCCGTTACCCTGGCGGTGACCCGGCCGGGGCCCGTTCCGGGCGGCCCGGCCCACCCTGCGCAAGGAGAAATCCCAGTATGAAGACTCGACGGCTGGCGACCACGGGGGCCGCACTCGTCGCCGCGTTCGGTCTCACCCTGACCGGCTGTGGCACCGACGGGACGTCGGACACCCCGGCCGGCCCCGGCGAGGCGGCCCCGGCCGCCAGCTCCGCCCCGGCGGACGCCCGCGCCGAGCTCAGCGCGGCGGCGCTCAAGCTCAACGAGGACAGCCTCCGGGTCAAGATCGCGTCGTCCGTGCTCAGCGGTGGCGGCGTGATGGACCCGAAGTCGAAGAGCGCCGACATGACGATGGAGATGGGTGGTCAGGGCACGTTCCGTATGATCACCATCGAGAACGACGGTTACCTCAAGTTCTCCGGTGTGCCGGGGCTGCCGGACAAGTGGCTGCGCCTCGACGTGACCAAGCTCGGCGCGAACGGCCAGCTCAACCTGATGCCCGACGGCGACCCGGGCGGTGCCCAGCAGCTCGTCAACGGCGTGGTCGACGTGGAGAAGACCGGCGACGACAGCTTCTCCGGCACCATCGACTACACCAAGGCCAAGCCCGGCGACAAGGCCGTCGAGCAGATGGGCGAGAAGGGCAAGGCGGTGCCCTTCACCGCCAAGGTCGACGGCCAGGGCCGCCTGGTGGAGCTGGTGGTCGACACCAGCGTCCTGCACGAGTCGCTGGGCACGATGACCACCACGTACTCGGACTTCGGCACCGCCGTGGACGTGCAGAAGCCCCCGGCCGGCGAGACCCAGGACGCCCCCGAGGAGCTGATCCGCTCGTTCAGCGGCACCACCACCTGAGCGACACCGACGACGGTACGGGCGGGGGCGGCACCGGACGGTGCCGCCCCCGCCGCCGTACCCGGCGCGGCCACCGGGTCCGGGTCGGCGGCGGGCGGGTACGGCTCAGCTCATCCGGCCGACGGCGGAGCGGAGCCGGGACAGGTCACGCCGCCGCCGCTCGTAGGTGGCGGCCACCGAGATCAGCACGATCCCGCCCAGGCCCAGGTAGATCCACCGGGGCAGCAGGTCCCAGCCCCGCGCCAGCTCGTGCAGGGTCAGCAGGGTCAGCGTCACCGCGCCCAGCACCACCGGCGCCTGCCAGCGCCGGGCCGCCCCCACCAGCACCACGGCGAGCGCGGCGAGCCCGAGCCCGAGCCGCCGCCAGGGCTGCGGGTCCGCCGCCACCAGCGCCGGGACCAGACTCGGCAGCAGCGCGGCGGCCAGCCCCGGACCGAGGGCGAGCCAACTCGTCAGCCCCGTCCGGTTCCGCAGCGCCACCGTCCCGAAGGCCAGCGCCAGCACCGCCGCCGGCACCGTGTACGCCTCCACCAGCAGCACCTCGCCGGCGACCAGCAGCAGCCAGGCACCGAGCAGTTCGCTGCCGCCCGCGACGGCCGCGAAGACCCACCGCCGGCCGGCCGACCCGCCCGGGACGAGCACCCGGACGGCGACCGCCGTCCCCCAGAGGACGCAGACCACGGCGGCGTGCCGGATCGCCCCGACGGTGAGCAGCAGCGCGAGCCCGGCGGCGGCCTGGGCCAGCACCTCCAGCACCCGGGCCGACAGCGGCTGCCAGCGGGCCAGCACCGGTGCGGTGGCGAGCGCCAGCGCCGCCACCGCGAGCACCGCGAACGCGGTCGTCCGCAGCGACAGCCCACCGGCCAGCGCGGCGGTCACCGCGAACCCGACGGCCGACGGTACGGCCACCACCCAGCCGAGCACCCGCACGGCGTCGTACCGGGCGGCCACCCCGACCGTCAGCGCCGCCCCGATCACCACGCCGGTACCGGCCAGGGTGCCGGCCCGGGTGGCGAGCAGCCCCAGCAGCCCGGACCCGGCGGCCACCAGCCCCACCGGCAGCGCGCCGGCCACCAGCCCCACCGGCGGCGCGCCGGCCACCAGCCCCACCGGCGGCGCGCCGGCCACCAGCGCCGGGTACGGCCGGACGAGCGCCACGACCAGCAGGGCGGCCGTCCCGATGAGCAGCACCACGGCCGGCACGACCGGCCAGGGGGCACCCACGGCGGTCAGCAGCACCGGCGCCGCGAACGCCGCGAACGGCCAGGCGAGCAGCAGCCGGCCACGCCGGCCCCGGCCCGTCAGCAGGGCGGCGACCGCCAGCACCAGCAGGGCGAGGGCCACCGGCAGGTCCCCGGTGGCCGGCCGGCCCGCCGGAGCCCCGGCCCAGAGAGCCGACGGCGGCCCGTACGGCACGACCAGCGCGCTCACCGTGACCGGCAGGGCCACCAGCACCGCCACCGCCAGCAGCACCAGCCCCGGCGCGCGCAGCAGCGGGTCCGGCCGGAACCCCGGCGCGGCCAGGACCACCAGCAGGACGCCCAGCGCGGCGTAGAGCGACACCGGCTCGTCGGCCGCAGCCACCATCGCCACCAGCCCGGCCAGCGTCACGGCGACCGCGTACCCCACGGAGGCGTACCCGCGCAGGTCCGGCCACCCGCGACGGACGGCGACCAGGGCGACCGCCGCCAGCCCGACGGCGGCGACCAGGAACCGGGCCTGCCACCAGGGTGGCACCCCGGCGGCGAACGCCCCCAGCGGCACCGCCAGCGGCGCGGCGACCAGGGCCACGGCCAGGCCCACCCCGGCGATCCCCCGCTGCCCGGCGCTGCCGGACCGGCCCCGCCACGCCAGCACCAGCCCGGTCAGCGCGGTGACCGCGAGGGCCAGCGCCGCGCCGGCCGGCGCGGCCAGGGCCACCGGGAGCGCGTGCCCGACCAGGACCGCCCCGGCGCTCGCCAGCGGCACCGCCACCCCGGCCCGGGTACCCGGCCGCAGCACCGAGGCCAGCAGCAGCCCCACCCCGGCGACCAGGTCGAGGGTCACCACCAGCGGCCAGGACGTCGGCCCGACCGCCGGCAGGGCGAGCACGACGAGCGCCCCGGCGGCCACCCCGAGGCCGAGCCGGGCGCCACGGGGCACGAGCAGCCCCAGCGCGACCACGCCGAGCAGGACCGCCACCGGAAGCTGCCAGCCCCAGGTGAGGTCCGGACCGGCATCCGCGCCCCGCCACCACAGCATCGACCGGTGCACGGTGGCGGCGGCGAAGACCACCGTCACCAGCGTCGTCACCAGGGCGGTGCTCCCCGCCACCACCAGCGCGCCGATGCGGGGGCCGGTCCGCCACCGGTCGGGCACCAGCCGGACCGCCCCGGCCAGGCCGACGGCGACCAGCACCACCGCCAGCAGGGACAGCGCGGGCCACTGCTGCACCACCGGCCGGAGGATCGCGGCGGCCAGCACCGGCACCGCCAGCCCGGCGGCGGTCCCGCCGATCCCCCGGCTCCGCAGGGCCGGCGCGGCGGCCGCCAGCACCGCCACCACCAGCAGCAACGGCAGCCCGGCCAGCGCCGGCACCCCGAACGCCCGCCCCCCGGCGAGCGGTGCCAGCGCGAAGCCGGCGGCCACCGCCAGCGCCACCGCGTAGCCGAGCCCCGCGACCACCTGCCCGACGATCCGGGCCGGCCGGTGCGGCGGGCCCTGCCCCGCGCCCGGTTCCGGTGGGCCACCGGTCTCCGGGGACCGGCCGCGCAGCACCGTCACCACCACCAGGTTGAGCAGAGCGGTACCGAGCAAGACCAGGGTCCAGCCGGTGGCCGAGGGCCGCGCCCCGGCGGCGAACAACGGCAACAACGGTTGGGCGGTCAGCAGCGCCCAGAACCACGGCCCGGTGAGCCCGCTGAGCCGGGCGTACCCGGCGGCGAAGGCCGCGCCGACCACCCCGACCACCGCGCTGTACCGGGTACCCGGCCAGGCGGTCACGCCGAACAGGTCGACCGTCCAGGCGGCGTACCCGTCGAGGAGCACCAGCAGCAGGCCCACCGCGGCCAGCGTCTCCGCCGTACCGCGCAGCCGACGCCGGACCGCCACCAGCGGCAGGGCCAGCACGAGCGCGGTGACCGCGGCCAGGATCAGCGCCCGGCCGGCGACCCCCACCGCCGCCCAGGCGACGGCGGTGAAGACCACCGCGGCGGTACCGAGCAGAAGTCCACCCAGGACGAAGAGCAACCCCTGCACCGCCCCGCCGGACATCTCCACCGCACCGGGCGACGGCACCGCGCCCGGCGGCACCTGGGCCGGGGGCACCGGGCCGGCCGGTCCCCGGCCGACCGGCGGAACACCGGCGACCGGGCCGTGGGCCACCGGGCCCGTGGTGGCGGGGCCCGTGGCGACCGGGCCCG
>NZ_LRQV01000008.1 GCF_001567585.1 Micromonospora rosaria | reverse complement strand
TGGCCGGCGCCGCCGGGAGTTGGCGCTGGTGGGGCCGGCGGCTGCGACGGCAGCCGGAGAGCGCGCCCGCCGACGAGTTGATCACCCGGATCATCACCAACGCGGACCCGATCCGCCGCCGGGCCGGCGTGGCCCCCGGTCGGTACGAGCAGAACGCCGCGCACCGCGACGGTGTCCGCAGCCCGGTGCCGCGCCGGTCCGGCCGGAGCGGCAGCCGCCCGACGGTGGGCGCGCGCCGGGGCGGGGAGCCCGGCCGGACGGTCGACGCGGGCGAGATCACCATGTACTACCAGCCGCAGATCGCCATCGCCACCGGCGAGGTGGTCGGGGTGGAGGCGCTGCTGCGCTGGCGGCACCCCCGGCGGGGCATGGTCAACCCGGAGGAGCTGATCCGGGTCGCCGAGCAGACGGCCGTGATGCGGCTGCTGACCCGGCGGGTGGTGGACGACGTGCTGGCGCAGCTCGCCACGTGGTCCGCCGCCGGTGTCGAGCTGCGGGCCGCGCTCAACGTCAGCGTGCGGGACCTGCACAGCGGCGAGGTCGCCGACCAGGTGGCCGACCGGCTGGCCCGGTACGGCATCCGGCCCGACCGGCTCCAGGTGGAGATCACCGAGGGGGCGCTGATGGCCGACCCCCGGCGGGTGCTGGACACCATCACCCGGCTGCACCGGGCCGGGGTGGGGATCTCGCTGGACGACTTCGGCACCGGGTACTCGTCGTTGCAGCACCTGCGGCGGCTGCCGCTGTCCGAGGTCAAGGTGGACCGCTCCTTCGTGCTCGGGATGGCCGACGGCGGGGACGACGCGGCGATCGTCCGCTCGATGATCGACCTCGCCGGCGCGCTCGGGCTGCGGGTGGTCGCCGAGGGGGTCGAGGACGAGCGGACCTGGCGGTTGCTGCACGCCGCCGGCTGCGAGGTGGCCCAGGGGTGGTTCCACGCCCGCCCGATGCCCGCCGACGAACTCGCCACCTGGTTGACCCGGTACCGGCCGTTGCGGCCGAGCGGCGGCGGCGACCCGGGGACGCCCGGCGGGGTGGCCCGCTGAAGGGACCGGCGATCGTGGGGTGGCCCGCTGAAGGGACCGGCGGTCGTGGGGCGGCGCGGGTGGCCGGAGGGGGAGCCGGCGGCACGGCGTGCGGGCAGGACAATAGACTCGCTGCGGTCACCGCGCGTCATCCCCACCGGCCGCGCGGCCGACCAGCGGACGCAACAGGACAGCCACGAAGGGGGCACCGATGGCCGCCATCTCCCGCGAGGAGGTCGCGCACCTGGCGCGACTGTCGCGGCTCGCCGTCACGGAGGAGGAGTTGGACACCTTCGCCGGCCAGCTCGACGTGATCCTCCAGGCGGTCGCGCAGGTCGGCGAGGTCGCCGCGGCGGACATCCCGCCGACCTCGCACTCCGTGCCGTTGACGAACGTCCTGCGGGACGACGTCGTGGTGCCCGGCCTGACCCCGGCCGAGGCGCTGTCGGGCGCTCCCGACGCCGAGGAGCAGCGGTTCCGGGTGCCCCGGATCCTCGACGAGGACGTGGCGTCATGAGCGAGCGGACCACCCTTCCCGGTGTACCGGCGGCCCGTGGCGCCGGTGAGCGAAGCGAGGCGACGGCATGAGTGACCTGACCAGGCTGACCGCGGTCGAGATCGCCGGTCTCGTCGCCGGCGGCGAGACCTCCGCCGTCGAGGTCACCCAGGCCCACCTGGACCGGATCGCGGCGGTGGACGACCGGGTACGCGCCTTCCTGCACGTCGACACCGACGGGGCGCTGGCCGCCGCGCGGGCGGTCGACGAGCGCCGGGCCGCCGGCGAGGAGTTGGGCCCGCTGGCCGGGGTGCCGGTCGCGGTCAAGGACGTGCTGACCACCAAGGGCGTGCCGACCACCGTCGGCTCGAAGATCCTGGAGGGCTGGCGTCCGCCGTACGACTCGACGATCGTGCAGCGGTTGCGGGACGCCGGCACGGTGATGCTCGGCAAGACCAACATGGACGAGTTCGCGATGGGGTCGTCCACCGAGTACTCGGCGTACGGGGCGACGCACAACCCGTGGGACCTGGACCGGATCCCGGGCGGCTCCGGCGGGGGCAGCGCGGCGGCGCTGGCCGCGTACGAGGCGCCGTTGGCGATCGGCTCCGACACCGGTGGCTCGATCCGGCAGCCCGGCGCGGTCACCGGCACCGTCGGCGCGAAGCCCACCTACGGCGGCACCTCCCGGTACGGCCTGGTGGCGTTCTCCTCGTCGCTGGACACCCCCGGCCCGTGCGCGCGGACCGTGCTGGACGCCGCGCTGCTGCACCAGGCGATCGGCGGGCACGACCCGCGCGACTCCACCTCCATCCCGGCCCCGGTGCCGGACGTGGTGGCGGCGGCGCGCCTCGGCGCGACCGGTGACCTGACCGGGGTGAAGCTCGGCGTGGTCACCGAGTTCTCCGGGGAGGGGGCCGAGCCGGGCGTGCTGGCCGCGTTCCGCGAGTCGGTCGACACCCTCGCCAAGCTGGGCGCGGAGATCGTCGAGGTCTCCTGCCCGCACTTCCGGTACGCCCTGCCGGCGTACTACCTGATTGCCCCGAGCGAGTGCTCCTCCAACCTGGCCCGCTTCGACGGGGTCCGGTTCGGCCTGCGGGTCGGTGACGACGGCAACCGGTCGCTGGAGGAGGTCATGCAGCTCACCCGGGAGGCCGGCTTCGGCCCCGAGGTCAAGCGCCGCATCATGATCGGCACGTACGCGCTCTCCTCGGGCTACTACGACGCCTACTACGGCCAGGCGCAGAAGGTCCGTACCCTGATCACCCGCGACTTCACCGCCGCCTTCGAGCGGGTCGACGCGCTGATCTCGCCGACCACGCCGTTCGTGGCGTTCCCGCTCGGCGCGCGGACCTCGGACCCGTACCAGATGTACCTGGCCGACCTGTACACCATCCCGACCAACCTGTACGGCGGGCCGGGCATCTCGGTGCCGTGCGGCCTCTCTGACGGCCTGCCGGTCGGTCTCCAGGTCATGGCCCCGACCATGGCCGACGACCGGATGTACCGGGTCGCCGCCGCCCTGGAGTCCGCGGTCGGCACCCTCACCCCGCCGGCGCTGTGACGCGGCAGGGCGGGATGCCGACCGGACCGGGTCCGACCCTTCCCGGTCGGACCGTGACGTCGAGTCGGGCATCCCGCCCCTGCCGCTGATCATCGGCCGCGCCGCCGCCGACGTGTCGATCGTGGTCGACGGTGACGGCGGCGCTGCCGGTTCCGTCACCAACGGGACAGCCGCCGACACGGTGGGTGCGTATCCTGGCGGACGTCGGAAGTCGCCGCCGGCGGCAGACCGGAAGGGGGCCGGGATTGCGGCGAGCGGGGCGCGTGCCACGGCAGCGGCGGGCGTTCGTGATCGCCGGGTGTCTGCTCGGTGTGGCCACCGTCATCCTGCTCACCGCCTGGCGGACCACCGGCTTCCTCAGCGATCTGCTGCTCAACGTCGGCTCCAGCGTGGTGCTCGCGGCGATCTCGTACCTGATCTTCGATCCGCTCTTCGAGGAGGCGCGCCGGGCCCGGGTGCAGGAGCACCTGAGCTTCGACCAGCAGGCCTTCGTGTCCCAGCTACGCCGCAGCCGCCGGCACATCCGGATCCTCGACACCTGGACCATCCTGCTGGAGGATCGGCACCGGCAGGCGACCCTGGACGCGATCACGGCAGCCCTGCGGGGTGGGGCCGTGGTGCAGGTGCTCCTGCTCGACCCGGACTGCCGGGCGGCGCACCAGCGCTCCGAGGAGCTGGAACAGCAGGGTGTGAACGTTCCCGCCCAGATCCGGACCAACCTGCGGCACCTGTCCGCCTTCCACGCCAAGCTGCCCGTGGAGGAACGGAACCGCTTCCAGGTGCGCATCTACGACGCGTCGCCGTCGATCCAGCTCTACCAGTGGGACGACCGGGGACTGATCTCGTTCTTCCCGGTCGGGAAGCTCTCGTTCAACGTGTCCCAGCTCGAGGTGGACATGGACAGCCCGTGGGGCGCGTTCGTGCACGCCCGGTTCGAGGAGTTGTGGAAGCACGACCAGGCCACCGTGCCACTCGCGCAGTACTGGACGATCACGGTGGTGCTCCGGTTCCAGGACGCCGACGTGGCCGAGATCCAGGCGCCGTACGTGGTGGCCGACGGCGAACACTACGTCGACTGCGGCGGGGTCCGGCCGGGTCTGCCGCTCACGGCCCGGGTGAGGTTGTCGCGGCGTACGCACCAGTCGACGCCGCAGGCGTTCACGTTGGTCGAGCCCGCCGACGGGGACCGCGCGACGGTCGCCCGGCACTTCGGCGAGAAGTACGGCCGAGCCGACGGCGACCGGACGATCCTGCGCCTGGTGCCCGCCAGGCTGCTCCGCCAGTCCGGGTCGACCCGCTGACCCGTCGGCGGCGTGGCGGTGAAACCCGGCGGTCGGGCGGGCCGGCAACCCCATTAGGCTGGAACGGTTCTGTCCGGATCGCGCCTGGAGCGTCTCAATGACCACGACACTGCCCGCGTACGACGAGGTCGTCGCGCGCTTCGAACCGGTGATCGGCCTGGAGACCCACGTCGAGCTGGGCACGAACACGAAGATGTTCTGCGGCTGCCCGACCGACTTCGGCGGTGAGCCGAACACCCGGGTCTGCCCGGTCTGCCTGGGGCTGCCCGGCTCGCTGCCGGTGGCGAACAAGGCGGCGATCGAGGCGACCGTCCGGATCGGCCTCGCGCTGAACTGCTCGATCGCCTCCTGGTGCCGGTTCGCCCGGAAGAACTACTTCTACCCGGACATGCCGAAGAACTTCCAGATCAGCCAGTACGACGAGCCGCTCTGCGTCGACGGGTACCTGGACGTCGAGGTGAACGGCGAGACGGTGCGGATCGGCATCGAGCGGGTGCACCTGGAGGAGGACACCGGCAAGACGCTGCACGTGGGTGGGGCCACCGGCCGGATCCACGGCGCGACCGAGTCGCTGGTCGACTACAACCGGGCCGGCATCCCCCTGGTCGAGATCGTCACCAAGCCGATCCCCGGCACCGGCGCGCTCGCCCCGGAGGTGGCGCGGGCGTACGTCACCGAGCTGCGGGACGTGCTCCGGTCCCTCGGCGTCTCCGACGTCCGGATGGAGGAGGGGTCGCTGCGCTGCGACGTCAACACCTCGCTCAACCTGCCCGGCGCGGAGTGGGGCACCCGGACCGAGACCAAGAACGTCAACTCGCTGCGGTCCGTGGAGCGGGCGGTCCGCTCGGAGATGCTGCGTCAGGCGTCGGTGCTCGACGCGGGCGGCCGGATCACCCAGGAGACCCGGCACTTCCACGAGGAGACCGGCGACACCACGCCGGGCCGCTCCAAGGAGACCGCCACCGACTACCGGTACTTCCCGGAGCCGGACCTGGTCCCGGTCGCCCCGGACCCGGCCTGGGTGGCCGAGCTGAAGGCCGCCCTGCCCGAGCTGCCCCGGCTGCACCGTCGCCGGCTCCAGCAGGAGTGGGGCCTGTCGGACCTGGACATGCAGTCGGTGCTCAACGCCGGCGCGGTCGAGCTGATCGAGGCCACCATCGCGGCCGGGACCACCCCGGCGGCGGCCCGCAAGTGGTGGCTGGGTGAGCTGTCCCGCCGGGCCAACGAGACCGGCGTCGAGCTGGCCGACGTCGGGGCCACCCCGGCCCAGGTCGCCGAGCTCCAGGGCCTGGTGGACGCCGGCAAGCTCAACGACAAGCTGGCCCGTACCGTGCTGGAGGGCGTGGTGGCCGGCGAGGGCTCGCCGACCGAGATCATGACCGACCGGGGGCTGGAGGTCGTCTCCGACACCGGCGCGCTGACCGCCGCCGTGGACGAGGCGATCGCCGCCAACCCGGACATCGCCGACAAGATCCGCAGCGGCAAGGTCGCGGCGGCCGGCGCGCTGGTCGGCGCGGTCATGAAGACCACCCGTGGGCAGGCCGACGCCAAGACCGTCCGCGAGCTGATCCTGTCCCGGCTGGGCGCGAGCTGATCCTGTCCGGGCTTGGCGGGAGCTGAGCCCGGCGTGACGGCGCCGAAGCGGCGGCCCCGGTCCGGTGGGACCGGGGCCGCCGTCGTCAGCGCTGGGCCGTGGTGGGTACCCGGCTCAGCCGGTCGGGCTCGGGGTCGGGGTGGTGGGGGCCGGGCCCCGGGTGGGGGTGGGGGTGACCGGCGGGGAGGGGGCCGGGTCGGGCCCCTCGACCACCCGCCGCTCCAGGTTGACCTGCGCCTGGCCGGTGCCGCCGACGGTGATGTCGTCGTACGCCTGCAGACGCCGTTCGCTGTCGAAGTAGAGCACGGTCATGCTGAGCGGGGTCGGCCGCTCGCCCTCCAGGCCGCGCAGGCCGGCGCCGCCGGTGGAGCCCTGCACCATCAGCTCGGTGGCCTGCTGGCCGGGCACCTCGGGCAGGGTGGACACCTGACGGTCGTGGGTGTGCCCGGCCAGCACCAGCGGGCAGGTGCCGGAGAGCGGGCCGGCCGCCGCCGGGTCGTGCACCAGGGCGATGTCCACCGGCCGGGGGGATTTGCGGACCGTCTCGGCGATCGTCTCGCCGTTGTCGATCAGCTGGTTGGCGGTGGGCGCGTTGAGTCCACCGGCGGCCGGTGCGGTGCTCTTGTCGGGGGTGAACCGGGGGTCGCCGATGCCGGCGATGGTCAGCCCGGCCACCGTCGTGGTCGAGTTGTCCAGCACGATGGCGTTGGGCTGCCGGGCCACCGCCGCCGCCGTACGGCCGGAGTCGTGGTTGCCCCGGATGTACACGTACGGCTTCTTGAGCAGGGCGATCGAGCCGACGTAGTTGGCCTCCGGCTCGCTGCCCCAGTCGGTGATGTCCCCGGTGTCGATCACCACGTCGACGCTGAACTGCTCGACCACGGTCCGGATGAGCTGCCAGCCGGTCGGGTTGAGGTGCATGTCGGAGACGTGCAGCACCCGGGTGGTGCCCGGCTCCGGCTCGTACACCGGCAGCGCGGAGACCGTGGTGTAGAGCTGGCTGACGTTGCCGACGAGTCGCTTGAGCTGCTCGGCGTACTTGGTGTAGTCGTTGGCGATCTTGCGGGCGTCACCGACGATCGCCGGGGCGTTGACCAGCAGCCCCTCGTACCGGGGCTCCTCGATCGCCTGCGGGCGTACGGTCAGCGCGGCGGTGCCCAGGCTGCCCGCCGCGACCAGCAGGGCGAGCGTGCCCGACCAGGCCGTCCGGCGGCTGTCCCGGAACACCAGCCAGGCCAGGACCAGGGTGACCAGCACGACCGCGGCCACGGTGCGCAGGCCCAGCCGCAGCACCCCGTCGCGGACGTCCTCGACGGCGGACTGGCTGGCGCGGGCGATGCTCGCCGGGTCGTCGATCAGCGCCTCGGTACGCCGTTGGTCCAGCGCGCCCAACTCGACGTTGAGGTGCACGGGCCCGCTGTGCGAGTCCAGCAGGAGCGCGCCGAGCGGGGGGATGTCGACCGTGGTCCCGCCCGACGAGGCGGGGGTGAGGTTCAGTTGGGCCCGGAACGGGCCGATGTCGGTGTCGACGTGCCCGCCGGCCAGTGTCCCGATGACCACCCCGGCCATGGCGACCACCAGCACCGCCAGGGTCACCCCGAGCCGGCGCAGCGGTCCCCGCCGGCCGCCCCGGTCACCGGTCCCGGCGCGGCCCGCGCCGGGTTGCCGCCGCCGCGGCAGCCACCGGCGGGCACCCGCCGTCTCCCGGGCGTCGCTGTCCCGGGTCCTGTCCTGGTCGTTCCCCTGGCCGTCCATAACGAGATTCTGACCTGCCCCCTGAAAGATCTTGGCAAACCCGCCGTCTCCGGTGGTTCACGACCGCGTCGGCCGCCCCACCGGAGCCGTTCCGCCCCACGGGAGTCGTCCCGCGCCACGGAGTCGTCCCACCCCACCGGATTTCCCCCGCCGGAGCCGTGCCCCGCCGGAGCCGTGCCCCGCCGGAGCCGTCCCGGCCGGTGCTCCCCGGTCAGCTCCGACCGGCGCCACCGTCGGCGAACACCAGCCGCAGGATGCGGTCGTCCTCCGGCTCCGGGTCACCCCGACCGTCGTGGTTCGAGGTGGTCACCCAGAGGGAGCCGTCCGGTGCCACGGCCGCCGCCCGCAGTCGACCGTACCGGCCGGTGAGCAGTTCCCGGGGCTGGCCGAGCACCGTACCGGTGTCGGTCAGCTCCACCAGCCAGACCCGCTCGCCGCGCAGGCAGGCCGTGGCGAGCAGCCGGTCGGCGACGGCCATGCCGGAGCAGGACGCCTGCTCGGTCGGCCACTGCACGATCGGATCGGTGTACCGGTCGTCCTCGGCCTGCCCCTCGACCCGGGGCCAGCCGTAGTTGCCGCCCTTGGTGATCTGGTTGATCTCGTCCCAGGTGTTCTGGCCGAACTCGACCGCGTACATCCGCTTCTGGGCGTCCCAGCCGAAGCCCTGTACGTTGCGGTGCCCCAGCGACCAGACCGGGGAGTCCGCGTCGGGATTGCCGGGCGCGGGCTTGCCGTCCCGGGTGATCCGCAGGATCTTGCCGGCGAGGCTGTCGCGGTCCTGGGCCGACGGCCGATCGTTGGCGTCCCCGGTGCTGGCGTAGAGCAGCCCGTCCGGCCCGAAGCCGAGGCCGCCCCCGTTGTGCGTGCCGGCCTTGGGGATGCCGGTGAGGATCGGGGTGGGCCGGGAACCCAGCTCCATCCGGGCGATCCGGTTGTCCCGCTCGGCGGTGTAGTAGACGAAGACCGTCCGGTCCCGGGCGAAGTCGGGGGAGACGGCGATGCCGTGCAGGCCGCCCTCGCCGGCCGGGGCGACGTCGGCGATGGTCTGCACCACCGAGACGGTCAGCCCGTCCGGCCCGGACTCGGGGCCGACCTGGAGGATCCGGCCGCTGTCCCGCTCGGTGACCAGCGCCGCGCCGTCGGGCAGGAAGGCAATCGCCCACGGCACCCGCAGCCCCTTGGCCAGCACGGTGGTGACCACCTGCTGCTCGCCCCCCTCCGGCGTCGCGCTGACCGACGGGGTCGGGAAGGTGGGCGGTTCCCCCGCCGGGTCCGGTTCCGGCTCGCCGAAGCTGCACCCCGCGAGGAGCAGCGCCGCGCAGGAGGTCACGGCCGCCGCGCGGAGCCGGCCGGGGCGGGGGTACCAGGGACGGACGCTCACCCGGCCCAGCGTAGCCGTCCCGCACCCCGCCCCGCCCCGGTGCGGCGGGCGCACTATCGTCGGGCAGCGTGAAGGTCTGGATTCCGCACCCCACCGGCCGTACCCTGCTCGGCGAGCTGCCCGACGGGGTCGACGTCGAGGTGGTCGAGGACCCGACCCGGCTGCCCTCGGGCGGGGCCGGTGTCCGGTTCTGGGTACCGCCGTTCCTCAGCGGGCGGGACGTCCCGGCGGTGCTGGACCGGCTGCCCGACGTGGCCGTGGTGCAGCTGCTCACGGCCGGGGCGGAGGCCTGGGTCGGGCGGGTCCGCGACGGGGTGACCCTCTGCGACGCCCGGGGCGTGCACGACTCGTCGACCGCCGAGTGGGTGGTCACCGCGATCCTGTCGCAGCTACGCGGCTTCCCCGTGCTGGCCCGCGCCCAGGCCCGGGGCGAGTGGGCGTACGCCGAGGTGGCGCCGACCGACGAGCTGGCCGGCAAGCGGGTGCTCATCGTCGGGGCCGGCTCGATCGGGTCGGCGGTCCAGGCCCGGCTGGCGCCGTTCGAGGTCGCCGTCACCCTGGTCGCCCGGACCGCCCGCCCCGACCAGGGCGTGTTCGGCGTCGACGAGCTGCCCGACCTGCTGCCCTCGGCCGACGTGGTGGTGCTGCTGGTGCCGCTGACCCCGCAGACCCGGGGACTGGTGGACGAGGCGTTCCTCGCCGCGCTGCCCGACGGGGCGTTGCTGGTCAACGCCGCCCGGGGGCCGGTCGCCCGGACGTCGGCCCTGGTCGCGGAGCTGTCCACCGGGCGGATCTCGGCGGCGCTGGACGTCACCGACCCCGAGCCGCTACCGGCCGGTCATCCGCTCTGGACGATGCCGAACGTCCTGCTGACCCCGCACGTCGCCGGCTCGGTACGCGGCCTGCTGCCCCGGGCGTACCGGCTGGTGGGCCAGCAGCTCCGCCGGTTCGCCGCCGGTGAGCCGCTGGTGAACGAGGTGGTCGGCGGCTACTGACCGACCCGTCCCCGCCCGGCCCGGCGCGTCAGTCGTCGTCCCGGTCGTCGTCATCGTCGTCATCGTCGCGGTCGTCATCGTCCTCGCGGTCGTCGTCATCGTCCCGGTCGTCGTCGTCATCGTCGTCGTCGACCGGCTCCTTCTCGGTGTCGAGGATCGTGCCGGTCTCGCGGTCGACGTCGATCTCGTACTCGGTGGTGCCGTTGATGATCTCGATGCTCCAGACCGGGCGGTTGTGCTCCCGTTCGCGGTCGACCTCGACGATCCGGCCGCCACCGGCGGCGGCGAGGGCGATCTCACCGGCCCGTTCCCGGCTGATGGCGTCCTGGCTGGCCGGTGGGGCGCTGGTCTGCGTCGCCGTCGGGGTCGCCGCCCGGGTGGTGGCGGTCAGGCCCGGTGCCGGGGTGTCGTCCGTCGGCGGGGCGGTGGGGGTGGCCGGGTCCTCGGTGACGGGGGCGGTGGTGGCCGCGACCAGGGCGGTGTCGGTGGTGCGCTGCGCGGTCCGGTCGGCGGCGGCGCTGCCGAGCGCGACCCCGGTGACCGACAGCACGGCGGTGCCGCCGATCGCGGCCAGTACCAGTGAGATCCGCTTCATCGGTTCGTCCTTTCCTCGGTTGCTGTGATCGAGGATCGGTCCTGGGCGGATAGGGGCGCGCTGTCCGAATGCTAAGGCCGGGTTAAGAGGGCCGGGGCGGGTCGGGGCACGGCGGGGTGGGCCGGGGCGGGTCGGCCGGCCGCAGGGACGGGGCTGCGGGGTGGCGGGGCCGCGCTCAGGCGTCCGGGTCGGCGGGGGTGGTGGTGCGGCCGGTGACCGCGACCAGGCGCGGCAGATCGGTGCCCCGGACGGCCGGCAGGTGCAGCATGGTGCCGTCGTCGAGCCGGACGACGCCCCGGCCGCGCGGGTCGGCGAAGAGTTCGGCGACCCGGTCCCAGCCGATCCGGCGCTGCCCGACCAGGCCGCGCAGGCGCAGCTCGCGGGCGTCGGCCCGGGTGCCGGCCCGCCAGCCCCAGAAGACCACGGCGAGCG
The DNA here is from genome assembly GCF_001567585.1 of Micromonospora rosaria. Classification (GTDB taxonomy): domain Bacteria; phylum Actinomycetota; class Actinomycetes; order Mycobacteriales; family Micromonosporaceae; genus Micromonospora; species Micromonospora rosaria. The sequence goes on along the minus strand of NZ_LRQV01000008.1, from coordinate 85,415 downwards.
GCACCAGGATGACCGGGGCGAGGTACCACCGGGCGGAGGCCAACGGCAGGGCGCCGATGGCGGCGATCACCGCGGCGGCCACGATCGACTGGTTGTGCCGGAACTGGACGGTGTCGGCGCGACTCACCCCCTGATGGTCCCACCTGGCGGACGGCGGTGCGGAGCCGGGCGGCGAACGCGGTGACCACCGGCACAACCGGGGACGCGGTTCGTGGTTTTCGGGGCGGGCGGGGCCGTAGCCGAGGAACGCTCCCATTCGTTACGCGGGTGGGCGGCGGACCATCTCGGCGTCCCCGCCCCGTGCCCCCCTCACGAAGGCGACCTCCCTGTGTCCCTCGCGTCCCTCACCTCCCGTATCCCCTCGGCCGGCCGCCCGACGAGCGACCTCGTCGTGCTGGTCGTGGCGGCCCTGCTCGGCACCGCCGGAGCGGTCGCGCTGGTGCCGGCACCGGCCGCGGTGGCCCTCGCCGGTGTGACCGCCGCCGTCCCGGCCGCCGTCCGCCTCGCCCGGCGGTCCCCGACCCCCCGCCCCGCCGCGCTGCTGGACGCCGCCCTGGTGACGGCCGGGCTGACCACGGCGCTGCCCGGGTACCTCCCGGCGGCGTTCCGACTGGCCGTCGGGTCGGCCGGCCTGGTCGGCACCGCCGGCCTGGTCGCCGTCGCGCTGGCGCTGCTGCCCGGTCGGTCCCGATCGACCCTGCGGGAACGGGCGCGGCTGGCCGTCGACCCGGCGGTGTCGGCGGTCGGCCTGTGCCTCTCCGCCTGGGTACTGCTGCCGCAGTCCCTGCCCCAGGCCGTCCGGGTGCCCGCCGCGATCGGCGCGGGCCTGCTCGCCGTCACCACGCTGACCGCGCTGACCGGCCGGCACCACCGGCCGGCCGCCGCGACCTGCCGGGGCGGGGTGACGCTGGCCCTGCTCGGGCTGCTGCTGACGGTGGCACCGCTCGCCGCGCCCGAGGCCGACCGGGCCCGGCTGGCCGGGATCCCGCCCCTGGTGGTCGGGGCGCTGGTGGCCGCCGTCGGAGCGCGCCGGGCGGTCTGCGCCGAGCCCATCCCCACCACCGCGCCGTCCGGGACGAAGCTCCGGTCGATCGTGCCGGCGCTGGCGGTCCTGCTGGTCCTCGGCAGCTACGTCCGGGCCGTCGACCACATCGAGACGACCGTCCTCGTCTTCGGCCTCGCGGTGGTCCCGCCCCTGGTGGTCCGGGAACTGGTCCGCGCCGCCGAGCAGCGCCGGTACGCCACCCGACGGGTGGCCCGGCACGCCCGCCTGCGGGCCCTGGTGGCCGGCGCCCGGGACCTCATCCTGCTCCTCGACGACGAGATGCGGGTGAGCTGGCAGTCCCCGGCCGGCCCCCGGCTGTTCGGCCTCCCCGACACCGCCATCGTCGGTCGACTCTTCCGCGACCTGGTGCACCCCGACGACGTGGCGCGGGTGGCCGCCCGGCTGGCCGCAGTCGACGGCGACACCGACGGCGGTCTGCTGATGGCCCGGCTGACCGACGGCCGGGGCGGCTGGCGGGAGACCGAGTCCACGGTCAGCGACCAGCGCGCGATGCCCGACCTGGCGGCCCTGGTCCTGCACGTGCGCGACGTCGGGGAGTGCCGCCGGCTGGAGCGGACCGTGCGCCAGCTCGCCGTCACCGACCAGCTCACCGGCCTGGCGAACCGCGCCGAGCTGCTGCGGGTCGTCGCGGCGCTGGGCCCGGACCGCCCGCAGCCGGCCTCCGCCGGGTCGGGGCGGGTGGTGGCACCGGTGTCCGGTGCGGAGCGGGGCGCGGCGACCGCCGGGGTGGCGGGCGGGGTGCCGGTGGCAGCCGAGGTAGGCCGGCCGGCGCCGGTGCCCGTGGGGGCGCTGCTCATCGTCGAGCTGCACGGGCTCGGCGCGGTCAACGACGGGCAGGGCCGGGCCGCCGGGGACGGGGTGCTGGTGGCGGCGGCCGGGCGGCTGCGGAGCGTCGCCGGGCCACGGGACCTGGTCGCGCGGCTCACCGGTGACGAGTTCGCCGTGGTCACCCCCGCCGGACCGGTGCCCGCGTACGGGCTGGCCACCCGGATGCTGGCCGCGCTGACCGAGCCGTACCGGGTCGGCGCGGAGCCGGCCGACGCCACCGCGCCCGCAGCGGGGGAGCCGACCCACGCCGCACCGGTGGAGCCAGCCGACGCGGTGCCGGTCGCACCGGCCGACCTCGCCTCGGCCGGGCCGCTGGTCCGGCTCCAGGTCAGCATCGGTCTCGCCGAGATCGGCGGGGACCGGCCCGACGACGTCCTGCGCCAGGCCGACCTGGCCCGCCGCCGGGCCGCGCAGCTCGGGCGGGACCGGATCGAGTGGTACGACGCGCAACTCGAACGGCAACTGCTGCGGCGGCTGGAGCTGGAACGGCAGCTTCCCGGCGCGGCTGCCCGGGGTGAGCTGGACCTGGTCTACCAGCCGGTGCTCGGGCTGGCCGACCGGTCGCCGGTCGGGACGGAGGCCCTGCTGCGCTGGCGCAGCCCGGTGCTGGGCACCGTGCTCCCCGACGAGCTGCTCCCGGTGGCCGAGAGCCTGGGGCTGGTGGGCGAGCTGGGGCGCTGGACGCTCGGCCGGGCCTGCCGACAACTCGCCGACTGGTCGGCGGTGGGGCCGGGGCTGTGGATGGCGGTCAACGTCACGCCGGGGGAACTGGTGGCGGGCGACTTCGTCAGGCGGACCGCCGCCACCCTCGCCGCGCACGGGGTGCCGGGCGACCGGCTGGTCGTCGAGGTCTCCGAGCCGCGGCTCGCCGGCGAGGAGGAGGTGCTGGCGGTCCGCCTCGGCGAGCTGCGCGCGCTGGGCGTGCGGACCGCCCTGGACGACTTCCGGGCCGCGCACGCATCGCTGAGCCACCTGCGCCGGTTGCCGATCGACCTGCTCAAGATCGGGCCGGATCCGGCCGGCCCGGACCAGCCCCTGACCGACGTGCTGGTGGGGCTCGGTACCCGGCTGGGGCTGGAGATCGTCGCCGAGTGCCTGGAGTCGCCGGAGCAGGTGCGGCTCGCGCACCGGGCCGGCTGCCGGTACGGGCAGGGCTACGCGCTGGCCCGGCCGGCCACCGCCGAGCGGGTGGAGGCGTACCTGGCGGGTTTCCCGGGCCCGGGGCGGTGAGCGGTGAGCGGTGAACCGGTTCAGTCGCTGCGTGGCGAGGCGGTTCGGTCACCGTGCGGTGGTGCGGTGCTGCCGTGCGGCGGTGCGGTTCAGTGGCTGCGGGGCGGGGCGGTGCTACCGCGCGGGGTCAGGTGGGCGGTCTCGTCCTGGGTGCCGCTGGCCGGCTGGCCGGCGATCACCGCGAGCAGGAGCCGCGCGGCGTGCGCGCCGTACGCCGGGATGTCCCGGCCGAGGGCGGTCAGCGGCGGGTGCACCAGCCGGCACAGCGGCGAGTCGTCCCAGGCCACGAGGGACAGGTCGGCGGGTACGGCGAGCCCCATCTCCTGCGCCACCGACAGCCCGGCGATCGCCATCACGTCGTTGTCGTAGATCACCGCCGTCGGGCGGCCGGCGGAGCTGAGCAGGCGGCGGGTGGCGCGGGCCCCCTCCTCGCCGGTGTAGTCCGACCAGACGGTCACCGCCTCGGTCAGCCCGGCCCGCCGGCACACCTGCGTGAAGGCCTCGGTGCGGACCCGGGTGTGCTGGAGGGAGGGCAGCCCGGCGACCCGGGCGATCCGCCGGTGCCCCAGGGCGACCAGGTACTCCACCGTCTCCACCAGGGGCGCCGCGTCGTCGGACCAGACGTGGGCCAGGTTGCCGGTGTGCTCGGGCCCCCCGATCACCACGGCGGGCAGTTGCAGCTTCTCCAGGGCGGGCACCCGGCGGTCCTCGGTGCGCAGGTCGCAGAGGAGGACGCCGTCCACCCGCCGCTCGGCCCACCAGCGCCGGTACACCTCGATCTCGGCGTCGGGGTCGGCGACCACCTGGAGGGTGAGCGCGTACGAGCGGGCGGAGAGTTCCGCCTCCACGCCGCTGATCAGCTCCATGAAGAACGGCTCGATGCCGAGGGTCCGGGCCGGGCGGCACAGGGCCAGGCCGACGGCGTTGGCGGTGGCGCCGGAGAGGGCGCGGGCGGCGCTGCTCGGGCTGAAACCGATCTCCGTGGCGATGTCCAGGATGCGCCGGCGGGTGGCCTCGGAGACGCCGGGCTGCCCGTTGAGCGCGTACGACACCGCGCCCTTGGAGACCCCGGCCCGCCGGGCGACGTCGGCGATGGTCGGCCGCTTCACCGGCGTGTCCCTCCGTTCTCGGTGCTCGGCCACCACGCTACTGCACCCCACCCCGTGATGATCACCCGTCGGCCGGCTGTGTCGCCCCGTGGCGCTGCCGAGTGCGCGGTGCCCGGGGCGGAATCCGCTTGCCCGGTTAAGCGTACGTCGACGGTAGCCGGGCGGCGGGTGCCGGGTATGCCCGCGCGAGCCGGTCCGTGCCCTGTCGTGGAGGGTTGCAGGTTACGGACTGAGCGCAGAGTTAACCAACCGTTGACACTCCGGAGGGGCGCCCGTACGGTGGCCTCACTTATCCGGTTCAGTCAACGTTCCTCGATATCGGGAGCGTTCCCACGTGCGCGGAGGAAGACATGACACCGTCCTGGACCCGCTGGGCCCGCGCGATCGCCGTGGGCGCCGTCAGCCTGACCATGGTCGCCGCCTGTAGCGGCAGCAGCACCCGTGGCGGCTCCGACGCCGGTGGTCAGGTGACCCTGAGGATCAACTTCTGGGGCGACTTCGGCCTGGACCAGCTCAAGAGCAGGTACGAGGCGGCCAACCCGAACGTGCGCATCGTGCTCAACTCCGGGGAGTACAACGCCCAGCACGAGGACCTGCAGAAGAAGCTGGTCGCCGGCTCCGGTGCGGCCGACATCGCGGCGATCGACGAGGGCTTCATGGTCCAGTTCCGCAGCCAGTCGGACAACTTCGTGAACCTGCTCGACAAGGGCGCCGCCTCGTACGAGAGCAGGTACCTGCCCTGGAAGTGGAAGCAGTCGCTGTCGGCGGACGGCAAGACCCAGATCGCCCTCGGCACCGACGTCGGCGGCCTGGCGATGTGCTACCGCACCGATCTGTTCGCCGCCGCCGGGCTGCCCACCGACCGGGACCAGGTCTCCGCGCTCTGGCCCACCTGGGACGCGTTCCTGGAGGTCGGCAAGGACTACACCGCCAAGACCGGCAAGAAGTTCATCGACTCCGGCACCAACCTGTTCAACCCGATCCTCGGCCAGCAGCCGACCGGCTTCTACAACGAGCAGGACCAGCTCCAGATGGAGGGCGGTCCCAAGGTCGCCTTCGACTACACGGTCAAGGCCCTCCAGGCGGGCATCTCGGCGAACCTGACCAGCTTCCAGACCGACTGGAACCGGGGCTTCACCAGCGGCTCCTTCGCCGCGCTCGCCTGCCCCGCCTGGATGCTCGGGCACATCAAGGAGACCGCCCCCTCCACCGAGGGCAAGTGGGACATCGCGGCGATTCCCGGTGGGGGCGGCAACTGGGGCGGGTCGTTCCTCACCATCCCCAAGCAGAGCAAGCACGTCGACGAGGCGTACAAGCTGCTGGAGTGGCTGATCCAGCCGGAGCAGCAGATCGAGGTCTTCAAGCAGGTCGGCAACCTGCCCTCCCAGCCGGCGCTCTACGCCGACCCGGCGATCACCGAGTTCACCAACCCGTTCTTCAGCGACGCGCCGGTCGGGCAGATCTTCCCGAAGATGGCGCAGGGCCTCACCCCGCAGTACCTGGGCCGCAGGAACGGTCCGACCCGGGTCGCCGTGGAGAACGTGATCGGCCGGGTGCAGAACAACACCCTCAAGGCCGAGGCCGCCTGGGCCGAGGCGGTCAAGGCGGCCGAGAAGGCCGCCACCTCCTGACGGTACGCCGGTCGCCGGGGCCCTCCGCCCGCCCCGGCGACCGTCGCCGGCGCAGCCCCCGCCCCCGTACCCCTCGGCCGGAGGAGAAACCCCCATGTCCACCACGCGAGCCGCGCCACCCGGGCGCACCGGGCGGCCCCCCGGCGGCCCCCGTCCCGCCACCCGGATGAGCTGGCGGGACCGGCTGCACCGCTTCGACCTGCGGTACGTGCCGTACCTGCTGGTCGCCCCGTTCTTCCTGCTCTTCCTGGTCTTCGGCCTGTTCCCGCTGATCTACAACGGGGTGGTGTCGCTGCGGCACTACCGGCTGGACGACCCCACGCTGACCGGCTGGGCCGGCTTCGACAACTTCGCCCGGCTCTTCACCGACTCGGACTTCTGGAACGCGCTCTACAACACCCTGGGCATCTTCGTGCTGTCGACGGTGCCGCAACTGTTCCTGGCGCTCGTGCTCGCCTCGCTGCTCAACCGGAAGCTGCGCGCCCAGACCTGGTGGCGGGTCGGCTTCCTGGTCCCGTACGTGACCCCGCTGGTCGCCTCCACCCTGGTCTTCGGGGTCTTCTTCTCCCGCGATCACGGCCTGGCCAACTGGGCGTTGCAGACCCTCGGCCTCGGCGACCCGGCCGCCCCGATCGACTGGCGGGCCAGCAAGCCCGCCGCCTGGACCGCCATCGCCACGATGGTCAACTGGAAGTGGATCGGCTACAACGCCCTGCTCTACCTGGCCGCGATGCAGTCCATCCCGCGCGACGTCTACGAGGCCAGCGCGCTCGACGGGGCCGGGGCGTGGCGGCAGCTCTGGCGGATCACCGTGCCGATGATCCAGCCGGTGGTCATCTTCACCGTGGTGCTCTCCACCATCGGCGGTTTCCAGCTCTTCACCGAGCCGATGCTCTTCGAGCTGAACTCCCAGGCCGCCACCGGCGGGTCGAACGGCGAGTGGCAGAGCATCGCGCAGCTCATCTACAAGGTCGGCTGGAAGGACCTCAACCTCGGCTACGCCGCAGCCATGTCCTGGGCCCTGTTCCTGATCATCCTGGTCGTGGCCGGCTTCAACTCCTGGCTGACCAGCCGATTCTCCGGAGGCCGCCGATGACCGCCCCGACCCGGGCACCGCAGCGGACCCGCCGGGCGCGGTACGCCGCGATGGGCCGCGCGCCGCAGGAGACCCCGGCCGGCGTCGGCACGTACCTGCTGCTCGCCGTGTCGATGCTCTTCGCCGCGTTCCCGCTGTACTGGATGTTCGTCATCGCGACCAGCACCGACGACGCGCTGGCGCAGATCCCGCCGACCGTGGTGCCCGGCAGCCAGTTCCTCGTCAACATCGAGGAGGTCTTCTCCTCCCAGGACGTCTTCTTCGCCGCCGGCCTGATCAACAGCTTCGTCGTCTCGACCGTGGTGACCGCCTCGGTGCTGTTCTTCAGCTCGCTGGCCGGGTTCGCCTTCGCCAAGCTGCGGTTCCGGGGCAGCCGGGTGCTGATGCTCATCGTGATCATCACCCTCACCGTGCCGAACCAGCTCGGCGTGGTCGCCCTCTACATCGTGATGGGGGAGCTGGGCTGGAACGGCACCCTGCTCGCGGTCATCGTGCCCGGCCTGGTCACCGCGTTCGGGGTGTTCTACATGCGGCAGTTCATCGTGAACACGGTCCCCGACGAGCTGATCGAGTCGGCCCGGGTGGACGGCGCCAGCACCATGCGGGTCTACTGGAGCATCGCGCTGCCGGCGCTGCGCCCGGCGATGGCGGTGCTCGGGCTGCTCACCTTCGTGGCCACCTGGAACGACTACCAGTGGCCGCTGATCACGCTCGGCGGCACCGACTTCCCGACCTCGATGGTGGCCGTCTCCGACCTGGCCGCCGGCAACTACGTCGTCTACCGCCGGGTCCTCGCCGGCGCGTTCGTGGCGACCGTACCCCTGCTGGTCATGCTGGTGATCGGGGGCCGGCAGATCGTCCGCGGAATCATGGAAGGTGCGCTCAAGTCATGACCCAGCGAACCCTGCACGACGGGTGGACCCTGCACGCCGTACCCGGCTCGCCGGTGCCCACCGCCCTCGCCGGCCGGGAGGTACCGGCGAGCGTGCCCGGCTGCGTGCACACCGACCTGCTCACCGCCGGGCTGATCCCCGACCCGTACCTCGACGACAACGAGGTGGGGCTGAGCTGGATCGGGCGCACCGACTGGGTGTACCGCAGCACCGTCGACTGGACGCCCGGCGGCGACGACCGGGTGGACCTGGTCTGCGCCGGGCTGGACACCGTCGCCACGGTCAGCGTCAACGGCACCGAGGTCGGCCGGACCGAGAACATGCACCGGGGGTACCGGTTCGACGTCCGGTCGCTGCTGCGCCCCGGCGACAACACCGTCGAGGTCCGGTTCGACTCCGCCTACCGGTACGCGGCGGCGCAGCGGGAACGCCTCGGCCACCGGCCCAACGCGTACCGGGAGCCGTTCAACTTCATCCGGAAGATGGCCTGCAACTTCGGCTGGGACTGGGGGCCGACGCTGGTCACCGCCGGGATCTGGCAGCCGATCGGGCTGCACTCCTGGTCGACCGCGCGGCTGGCGACCGTCCGCCCGCTGGTGACCGTCGCCGACTCCACCGGTCGGGTGACGGTGCACGTCGAGGTCGAGCGGGTCGCCGAGGTGCCGCTGACCGTCCGGGCGTCGGTCGCCGGGGTCGACGTCGAGGCGAGCATCCCGGCCGGCGCGCGCGCCGCCGTGCTGGACCTCACCGTCGCCGACGTGCGGCGGTGGTGGCCCCGGGGGTACGGCGAACCGCACCGGTACCCGTTGACGGTGACCCTGCACGACCCGGCCGGCACGCTGCTGGACGAGTGGTCCCGGCGGATCGGCTTCCGCAGCGTCCGGCTGGACACCGTCCCGGACGCCCACGGCACCCCGTTCACCCTGGTCGTCAACGACGTGCCGGTCTTCGCCCGGGGGGTGAACTGGATCCCCGACGACGTCTTCCCCCACCGGGTCACCCGGGACCGGCTGGCGCACCGGTTCGACCAGGCGGTCGGGGCGAACGTCAACCTGCTGCGGGTCTGGGGCGGCGGCCGGTACGAGTCGGACGACTTCTACGACCTCGCCGACGACCTCGGGCTCCTGGTCCAGCAGGACTTCCTCTTCGCCTGCGCGGCGTACCCGGAGGAGGAGCCGTTCGCCACCGAGGTCGCCGCCGAGGCGGCCGAGCAGGTGACCCGGCTGTCGGTCCACCCGTCACTGGTGCTCTGGACCGGCAACAACGAGAACATCTGGGGCTGGCACGACTGGGGCTGGCAGGAACAGCTCGACGACCGGAGCTGGGGGCGGGGCTACTACCTGGAGCTGCTGCCCCGGATCGTGGCCGAGCTGGACCCGACCCGCCCGTACTGGCCGGGCAGCCCCTGGTCGGGCCGCGAGGACCGGCACCCCAACGAGCCGGCGCACGGCAGCATGCACATCTGGGACGTCTGGAACACCGACGACTACGTCAGGTACCGGGAGTACGTGCCCCGGTTCCTCGCCGAGTTCGGCTACCAGGCGCCCCCGGCGTACGCGACCCTGCGCCGGGCGCTCTCCGACGACCCGCTCGCCCCGGACTCGCCCGGCATGGCGCACCACCAGAAGGCCGTCGACGGGGACCTGAAGCTCCAGCGAGGGCTGGACGCGCACCTGCCCGCCCCGGCCGACTTCGACGAGTGGCACTACCTCACCCAGCTCAACCAGGCCCGCGCCATCGCCCTCGGGGTGGAACACTTCCGCGCGCACCGGGGCGTCTGCATGGGCACCATCGTCTGGCAGCTCAACGACTGCTGGCCGGTGACCTCCTGGGCGGCGATCGACGGCGACGGCCGCCGCAAACCGCTCTGGTACGCGCTGCGCCGGGCGTACGCCGACCGGCTGCTCACCGTCCAGCCGCGCGACGGCGGGCTGGCCCTGGTCGCGGTGAACGAGACCGGTCAGCCGTGGCGGGCGCCGGCGACGGTCACCCGGCTCACCCTGGCCGGTGCGCCCCGCGCGAAGACCTCGGTGGAGCTGGACGTGCCGGCGTACGGCGTGATGACCGTGCCGTTGCCGGCGGAGCTGGCCGGCCCGCACGAGCCCCGCGCCGAACTGCTGGTCGCCGAGGCGGGCGAGGAGGTCGACCGGGCGCTGTGGTTCTTCGCCGAGGACAAGGACGTGACCTGGCCGAGGGCGGACTTCGACAGCACCGTGGAACGGTTCGACGGCGGGGTGCGGATCCGGGTCACCGCCCGCACCGTCCTGCGCGACCTGACTCTCCAGCCGGACCGCCTGCACCCGGACGCCACCGTCGACGAGGCCCTGCTGACCCTCCTGCCCGGCGAGACGGCCACCTTCACCGTGCACACCCCTGTCCCGCTGGAGGCCTCCGCCCTCACCACCCGCCCCGTCCTCCGCGCCGTCAACTGAAAGGAAGGGCCCCCTGTTAACGCTTTCTGTAGTAAAAGGGCCCCTTCCCAACAGGTGATCTACAGTGAACGCCGAGCCGGGGCGGTACGTGCCGCCCCGGCCCCGGACCCGGGGGACGAGGATGCACCGCGACGGACCACCGCACCCCGCCGGTACCCACGGGCCGGCGACGATCGCCGAACTGGCCGACCGGCTACGGCTGTTCGCCGAGGAACGCGACTGGCAGCAGTTCCACACCCCGAAGAACCTCGCCATGGCGCTCTCCGGCGAGGTGGGGGAGCTGCTGGCCGAGTTGCAGTGGCTCACCCCGCAGGAGTCGGCGCGGGTGATGGTTGACCCGGTGGCCGGTGGGCGGGTCCGGGCCGAGATGGGCGACGTGATGATCTACCTGGTCCGGCTGGCCGACGTGCTCGGGATCGACCTCGTGCAGGCGGCCACCGACAAGTTGACCGACGCCGCCCGCCGCTACCCGGTCGAGCGCGTCCGGGGCTCGGCGGCGAAGGCCCTCGACACGTAGCCGGTCCCTCCCGAGCCGTGGAGACGGCTGACGTCGGTCAGCCGGTGGTGACGTACGGGCGGCGGGTCGGTGCGTCCGTGGCCGGGGGGATCACGGTGATCGGTACCCACTTGCCGATCGGGTCCGCCTTCCGGTCGGTGGTGAAGGTGAGGGTGCCCCCGGCCCCGGGGACGGTGCTGCTGTTGTTGAGGTTCATCAACTGGCCGCGGACGTTGCCCGCCCGGGGTACCTCGTCGCGGGGCAGGCCGGGGGCGACGGCGCGGATCGCCATGACGGCGGTGGCCATCGCGTCGTGGTGGGTCGGGCCGTACCCGTCGGCGAGGGCGCCGGGCTCGCCGATCTTCTCGGCGCGGAACGCCGCCAGGAACGGCGGCAGCCCGTCGGGTACCGAGCCGGGCGGGTGGCTGTCGGCGGTGAACCAGGACGGGTGGCCGGCGGCGGCGTTCACGATGGTGATCCTGCCCTCGACCAGGGTGGGAACGAGCTCCTCCAGCGGGCTCAGACCGGTCGCCCCGACCAGGATCGAGATCGGGTCCCGGCAGCCGCGCAGCGCCAGGGAGCGGACGAAGTCGTCCAGGTCCAGCGCGCGGCCGGCGTACAGGATCAGGTCGGGTCGGGGCGCGTTGCAGACGCTGTCCTGGATGGTGGCAAAGAGCTGGGTACGGTTCTCCGGGTCGGCCGCGCCGAAGTACGACTTGGCGGGCACGGTCAGGTACCGGCGCAGGTGCCGCTCGTAGGCCGAGCGCAGGTCCCGGACGTACAGGTCCGGCTCGGAGTCGTCGTAGACCAGCATGCCGGTGCGCAGCTCCCGGTGACCGGCCAGGTAGTCGGCGAGGGCCCGGACGTAGTCGGTGTTGCTGGGGGAGGTACGGACGAAGCCGGTGATGTCGCGGAACTCGTCGGTGGTGGCGACCCCGGCGATCATCGGCAGGTCGGTCGCGGAGGCGGAGAGGTACCGGGCCGCGTCCCGGGTGGCGGTGATGCTGGTGCCCATGCCGATCACGGCGACCAGCGGGTGCCGGTCGTCGGTCATCCGCTCCAACGCCCGCACCACCCGGGGCCACTGCGCCTGCCGGCTGCCCGGATTGGCGAGCACGAGCTGGACCAGCGGTCGCGGGTCGTCGAAGTCGGGGGTGTGGTTCGCGCGTCGCTGCGCCACGTAGGCGCCCTGCACCGTGTGCCGGACCTGGTCGGCGGTCATGAAACTGTGCGCGGTCGCGGTCATCGGGGAGAACAGCGCCACCCGGACGTACCGGTTGCCGCCGGGGTCGGCCCGGTACTGCGCGTCGACCCAGGCGTTCTCCCGGTCGATCGCGTCCTGCACCGACCGCAGGTCGTCGCTGAACGGGTGACTGCCCACGTCGGTCAGCACCCCGACGCACTCGCCGTCCACCCGGGTCAACCCGGAGCGGACGGGGCCGCACGAGACGGCGACCCGGTGCACCACCGCCGCCCCGGCGGCGACCAGCACGACCACGGAGAGCACCACGGCCGAGCGGCGCAGCACGGTCCGCAGCCGGGGCACGCGCGGGGCGAGGTGGTCCGGGGGTACGTCGGCGACCGGGCTGGTGCCGTTCCTGCTGTTCACCGCCATTGTTCCGCCCGTACCCGGTGCGTGGTGGCCTCGGCGACCAGCCGGGACTGGTCGTCGTGGAACTGGAGGGCGATCGCCCGATAGTCGCGTTTGATGCCGTCGTGCAGGTCGGCCCGGTGCCGGCCGGTGAACGGGTCGGCGGCCAGCCACAGCGCGGCGACGAGCCGGGTGATCCGGCCGAGCCGGCTGTCCGGGTCGGCACCGGTGGCGCGGGCCAGGCGGTGCGCCTCGTCGGCCGGCGGCACCGGGTGGTCCAGGTTCGTCGGGGCCTGGACGACCTCGTGGAGGGTGGCCAGCCACTCCCGCGCCGGGTCGACGCCGGCCCGCTCGGTGAAGTACCCGGCAACCCGGCCCAGCTCGCCGAGGGCCAGCGCGTGGTACAGCTCGCCGGTACGGTCGGCGCGCTCCGCGCACTCGCGCCGGAGCCGTTCGTGCACCGCCCGCCAGCCCGTCTCCGCGTCGGCCGGGCGGGCGGCGAGCCGGCGCAGCAGCAGCCGGCGCAGCGGTGGCGGGGCGGCGTCCGGGGCGGTCGGCCAGAGGCCGGCGAGCAGGGTGCTCAGCTCCCCGGTGTACCCGTCGGGGGTGAGCAGCCCGCTGCCCACGGCGAGGGTCAGGGCCTGCTCCCCGGTCCGGGCGGCGGCGCAGGTGGTGAGCGTCTCGACCTCGTCGTCGGGGAAGGGGTCGCGGTCGTCGCGGCCGAGCAGGTGCCGGCAGAGCCGTTCGGCGATGGTGCACTGCACCCGGTCGGTGTCGTCCGGCGGCGGTGGCTCCAGGCGGGCCAGTACCAGGCCCAGTTCGTTCCCGCCGGCCGGCCAGGACGGCACCTCGTCGGCGGCCTCCAGCAGCAGCCCGACGGCCAGCGGGTTGCCCTGCGCGAACTGCTGGACGAGCAGCGGGATGCGGTGGTCCAGCCGGGGATGGTCGGCGGTCACCTTCCGGGTGGTGTCCTCCTCGGTGAGGCCGGGCAGCGGGTACCGGACCCACCGGGGCCACCGGCGACCGTCCGGCCCGGAGCGGGCCAGCGCCAGCGGCTCGTCGGCGGCCAGGGTGCGCTGCTCGGCGGCGGGCAGGTGGTCGAGGAACGGTTCCCGGGCGGTGGCCACCACGGCCAGCGGGTCGTGCTCGCCGCCGGCGCGCAGCCGGACCAGTTCGGTGAGGACGTTGCGGCCGAGCCGGGTGTCGGCGTTGTCGAGCAGGACCACGCACCGGGGTATCCACGACCGGTGCCGGCGTCGCCCCAGGCCGGCGGTGAGGTCGGCGCGGAACGCCGCCCAGAGCAGGTCGTCGCGCTGCCGGGCGTTGGTGCCCAGGTTCGGCCGGCGGTGCCACTGGTTCAGCTCGATCAGCGTCTCGACCGGCGGGCGGCGGTGGCTGCTGCCCTGCGCGCCGTACCACTTCTGGGCCCGGCCCAGCACGAACCGGCTGCTCCACGTCCACCGGGCGAGCCGGCCGAGGGCGGTGGCGAGGAACCGGGCGGCCAGGCCGAGCGGGGTCTGCACACTGGCGGGCAGCCCGGCCGGCAGGGTACCGGCGCCCTCGCGCAGGGTGGTGACCATCTGGTCGATGCCCCGGTGCGCGCGGAGCAGGTCGTTGATCTGCCGGCGGGCCGCGTCCCGGTCGTGCAGGTCCAGCGTGGTGTCGTCCATGACCAGCTTGCCGACGGCGAGGCGGGGGAAGCGCAGCGTGCCGTAGAGCGGGCACGGTCGGCCGAGGTGGAAGGCGAGCGCGTACAGCACTTCGGGGGTACCCGGCCGGCCCTGCGCGCCCAGGTCGACGTGGGCGTACGGCACCCGCCCGTCGAGCAGCCCGGCCACCCCGGTGAGCAGCGCCGTCCGGCCGCCCTCGAAGACCAGCACGGGCGGGGCCGGCCCGTCCTGCGGGCAGGTCATCACCTCCCGGACCAGCCCCACGGCGTGCCGCCGCCCGAAAAGAGTCATGCCACCCCCCCGTTCGGACACACTGGTGTGGCCGATGGTCCGCCCCAGCGGGCGGCGAGTCAGCCTGATTCAGGACACCAGCGGTGACAGATCCCTTACACCCGGAAAGGAGGGGCCCCCTGCTAACGCTTCCTGTAGAGGAGGGGCCCCCTGTTAACACCTGAGCGAGGCGGACTGCACGGTGGATCGCCGGGCCGGGGGGCCCGGTCGACGGCCACGGCACACCGCCCGGGACACGAATCGCGCGCAGCCAATCGGCCGGCGCTTCCCCGCCGGCGCGCGGGCGGAGACGGTTGATCGATGTCAATCTCGTCCGGTCGTCGTCACCTGGTGCGACTCGGCGGGGCCACCCTCCTCGTCGCCGGCACCGCCGGGCTCCACCGGCCGCCACAGCGCGGGCCGCCACAGCGCGGGCCGCCACAGCGCGGGTGGTCGACGGCGCGCGTTGGCACAATGGCCGGATGAGCAGGGCTGTCGAGCAGATGAACCGGGCGATGTTGCGGGCCAGGGACGTGATGGACCGGGCGTACGCGGATCCGCTCGACGTCCCGGCCCTGGCGCGGGTCGCGCACGTCTCGGAGTACCACTTCATCCGGACCTTCCGGGCCACCTTCGGCGAGACGCCGCACCGGTACCTCCAGCGGCGTCGGGTGGAACGGGCCATGTACCTGCTGCTGCACACCGGGCAGGACGTGACCGAGGTGTGTCACGCGGTCGGCTTCAACAGCCTCGGCACGTTCAGCCGTACCTTCCGGCAGATCGTCGGCGAGTCGCCCACCGGGTACCGCCAGCGGCGGACGGCACCTGCCGCGCCCGTGCCGAGCTGCTTCACTAAGGCTTGGACCCGACCGAGCAGTTTTGGATAAGCAGCAGGTCACAGCCCTGTCCTAGCGTGTCGGTCATGACGATGAACATGATCAGCCGCTCTCAGCTCTTCGTCCTCGACCAGGACGAGGCGCTCGACTTCTACGTCGGCAAGCTCGGCCTGGAGGTGAGCCTGGACCAGGATCTCGGCTTCATGCGCTGGCTCACGGTCAACCTGCCCGGCGACACGCGCGAGATCCTGCTGGAGAAGCCCGGCCCGCCCAGCCTCGACCCGGCCACCGCCGAGCAGGTCCGTGAGCTGCTCACCAAGGGGGCCGCCGGCGGCTTCCTGTTCATGACCACCGACGACGCCCACAAGACGTACGAGGACCTGGTCGCCAAGGGCGTCGAGGTGACCGACGGGCCGACGGAACAGCCGTACGGGATCGACTTCGGCATTCGTGACCCGTTCGGCAACAAGATCCGGATCGGGCAGATGTTCGACCAGGGCTGAGGACCGGGCACGGGAACCCTGCCCGGCATCCCGGTCACCCTCCGGCGGCCCGGAGCGCCGGGGCAGGGTAGAACGGGGGACATGGGTGGTGTGCCGCAGGGTTCCCGCGACGGCGGGAATCCGCTCCGTCAGCTCTCCCTCGACCAGCTCCGGCGGCGGACCAGCCACAAGTGGCGGGAGTACCCCGACGACGTCCTGCCGCTCTTCGTGGCGGAGATGGACGTGCCGCTGGCCGAGCCGGTCGCGCGGGCGATCACCGCAGCGGTCGCGCTCGGCGACACCGGGTACGTCGTCGGTGAGGCGTTCCCACGGGCGCTGGCGGAGTTCGCCCGCACCCGCTGGGGGTGGGACGAGCTGGCCGTGGACCGTACCGTGCTGATGCCCGACGTGATGCACGGCGTCGTCGAGGCCGTGCGGCTGGTCACCGGGCCCGGCGACGCGGTCGTGGTCAACTGTCCGGTCTACCCGCCGTTCTACACCTTCGTGGCGCACGCCGGCCGGCGCATCCTGGAGGCGCCGCTCGGCGCGGACCTGCGGCTCGACCTCGATCGACTGCGGGACGTGTTCCGGCAGGCCCGTGCCGGTGGGCGGGCGGCAGCGTACCTGCTGTGCAGTCCGCACAACCCGACCGGCACCCTGCACACCGCGGACGAGCTGGCCGCCGTCGCCGAGCTGGCCGGGCGGTACGGGGTGCGGGTGGTCGCCGACGAGATCCACGCTCCGGTGGTGGCCCGGGACGCGCGCTTCGTGCCGTACCTCTCGGTGCCCGGCACGGAGGACGGCCTGTCGCTGATGTCCGCTTCCAAGGGGTGGAACCTGGCCGCCCTGCGCGGTGCGCTCGCCCTCGCCGGCCCGGCCGCCGCCGCCGACCTGGCCCGGGTGCCGTTCGAGGTCAGCGAAAGTACCAGTCACCTCGGCGTGATCGCCCAGACCGCCGCCTACCGCGACGGCGGGCCGTGGCTGGACGCCCTGCTGTCCGGGCTGGACGACAACCGCCGGCTCCTGGCCGAGTTGCTCGCCGAGCACCTGCCGGCCATCCGGTACCGGCCGGGTCAGGCGACCTATCTCGCCTGGCTCGACTGCCGTGCCCTGGGGCTCGGCGACGACCCGGCCGCCGTCTTCCTCGACCGTGGTCGGGTGGCGCTCAACCCCGGCCCGACCTTCGGTACCGGCGGGGCGGGTCACGTGCGGCTCAACCTGGCCACCGCCCCCGAGATCGTCACCGAGGCGGTACGCCGGATGGCCGCCGCCGTGACCTGACCGGCGTACCGGTCGTGGGCCGCCGGGCTCCGCCGGCGCCGGCCCGGCCAGGGTGTGAGAAGGGGCCGGGGTGTGAGAAGGGGCCCCTTCTCGACCGTGGAGGTTAAGAAGGGGCCCCTCCTTGCACCTACTCGGGGACGCGGCGGTACGCGCCGTCGCTGGCCGAGGTGGCCATCGAGGCGTACGCCCGCAGCGCCGCCGAGACCGGGCGCTGCCGGTCAACCGGGGTGTACGGGCGGTCCCGCTTCTCCTGGGCGATCCGGCGGGCCTCCAGCACGTCGGCGGGGACGTTCAGCTCGATCGACCGGCCCGGGATGTCGATGACGACCTCGTCACCCGGCTCGACCAGGGCGATCAGCCCACCGGAGGCGGCCTCGGGCGAGACGTGTCCGATGGAGAGCCCGGAGGTGCCGCCGGAGAACCGGCCGTCGGTGAGCAGCGCGCAGGAGCGGCCCAGCCCCCGTCCCTTCAGGAACGAGGTGGGGTACAGCATCTCCTGCATGCCGGGGCCGCCCTTCGGGCCCTCGTACCGGATGACCACCACGTCCCCGGCGACGATCTCCTTGGCCAGGATGGCGGTGACCGCGTCGTCCTGCGACTCGTACACCTTGGCCGGGCCCCGGAAGGTCAGGCACTCCTCGGGCACCCCGGCGGTCTTGACCACGCAGCCGTCCGGGGCGAGGTTGCCGTGCAGGATGGCCAGCCCGCCGTCGGCGGAGTACGCGTGCGCGGCGTCCCGGATGCAGCCGCCGGCCGCGTCGGTGTCCAGCGACGACCAGCGGTTGCTGGTGGAGAAGGGCTCGGTGGTGCGGACCCCGCCCGGGGCGGCGTGGAACAGCTCCACGGCCTCGGCGGTGGCGCTGCCGCCGCGCACGTCCCAGTCGGCCAGCCACCGGTCGAGGGTGGGGGAGTGCACGGAGCGCACGTCCCGGTGCAGCAGCCCGGCCCGGTCCAGCTCACCGAGGATGGCCGGGATGCCACCGGCCCGGTGCACGTCCTCCATGTGGTACTGCGGCGAGTTCGGGGCGACCTTGGACAGGCAGGGCACCCGCCGGGAGATCGCGTCGATGTCGGCGACGTGGAAGTCCAGCTCGGCCTCCCGGGCGGCGGCGAGCAGGTGCAGGATCGTGTTGGTCGAGCCGCCCATCGCCACGTCCAGCGCGACCGCGTTCTCGAAGGCGGACCGGTTGGCGATGGCGCGGGGCAGCACCGAGGCGTCGTCCTGGTCGTACCACCGCTTGGCGATCTCCACGACGGTGCGGCCGGCCTCGCCGAAGAGCGCCTTGCGGGCGGCGTGGGTGGCCAGCGTCGACCCGTTGCCCGGCAGCGCCAGCCCGATCGCCTCGGTGAGGCAGTTCATCGAGTTGGCGGTGAACATGCCGGAGCAGGAGCCGCAGGTGGGGCAGGCGGAGCGCTCGATCTCCCCGAGCTGGTCGTCGGTGACCGCCTCGTTGGAGGAGGCGATCATGGCGTCGATCAGGTCGATCTTGGAGTGCACGATCCCCTCGATCGCCACCGTCTTGCCGGCCTCCATCGGGCCGCCGGAGACGAAGACGGTGGGGATGTTCAGCCGCAGCGCGGCCAGCAGCATCCCCGGGGTGATCTTGTCGCAGTTGGAGATGCAGACCAGGGCGTCGGCGCAGTGCGCGTTGACCATGTACTCGACCGCGTCGGCGATCAGCTCCCGGCTGGGTAGGGAGTAGAGCATGCCGCCGTGGCCCATGGCGATGCCGTCGTCGACCGCGATCGTGTTGAACTCCCGGCCCACCCCGCCGGCCTCGGCGACCGCGTCGGCGACCAGGCCGCCGAGGTCCTTGAGGTGTACGTGACCGGGGACGAACTGGGTGAAACTGTTGGCGATGGCGACGATCGGCTTGCCGAAGTCGTCGTCGGTCATCCCGGTGGCCCGCCAGAGGGCCCGGGCGCCGGCCATCGTCCGACCGTGCGTGGAGGTCTTCGACCGCAGCTCAGGCATGGCTCCCAGTCTGGCACCGTCGCCGCCGTACGCCCCGGGTGTGTGCGCCGTGTCCCAACAGTTGCACACCCGGTCCCCCACGGTCGGCGCGGATCGGGCACAGTTGAGCTCGTGCCTTTCCCCTCTGGCGTCGCCGTCGCGGCGTTGAGCGGGCTCGTCGCCGCTGCCGCCACCGCCCTGCTGACCGCGTCCGTCCGACGCCGGACGGGGCGCTGCCGCGTGGCCCAGCTCCTGCTGGTCGTGGCCGCCGTGACCGCCACGGCCGGCCTGCTGGTCGGGCTGGCCGTGGGCGTCGGCGACACCGGGCACCGGGGGCACGAGTCCGACGGGCACAGCGGCTGGGCGGCGGTGGTCGCCGTCGGCGCGGTGCTGAGCGGGCTGGCCTTCTGCCTCTGGCTGCTCCGGCTGCCGGGCACCGCGATCACCGCGCGGTCGACCCTGCGGCTGGCCCTGGACGGCCTGGTCATCGCCGCCGCGCTCTGGTTCGTCGGCTGGGTGCTGCTGTCCGAGCCGACCCGCCTGCTCGGCGCGGCCACCCCGACCGCCTGTCCGGCGATCCTGCTCGCCACCGTGAGCACGGCGCTGACCGCCGGGCTCGGGCTCATCGTCGTGCTGCGCGCCGCGCCGCGCCGCCGGCTGGCCCTCTTCGCCGCCGGGACCACCGCCGTCACCCTGGGCGGGCTCGGCATCGCCGCCGGGCTCTGCCAGGGCGAGGGCCCGCTGGTACTGGTCGGCGCCGCCGGGCTGGCGGCGGGGCTGGCGGCCGTCGCCGTGACGGTGCACGGGGCCGACTCGCCCGGTCAGGTGGAGATCGACCCGACCCGCCGCGACGGCGAGTACGCGGTGGTCCCGATGGTCGCGATGGCCACCTCGGCGATGTACCACCTCGCCCAGGACGGCCGGTTCGACGCGCTGGGCATCGTCGCCGGCAGCGTGGAGGGGTTCGCGCTGGTGGCCCGGCAGTACCTCACCCTCAACGACCTGCGCGGGTACGCCGGGCGGCTGGCCGAGCGGGAGGCGCACTTCCGGGAGCTGGCGCACACCGACCCGCTGACCGGGCTGGCCAACCGGCGGGGCTTCCTCGGCGAGCTGCACGCCCGCGCCCAGGAGGGCGTGCCGCACGTGCTGATCAGCCTCGACCTCGACGGGTTCAAGATCGTCAACGACATGCGCGGGCACGACGTGGGCGACGCGGTCCTGGCCGAGGTGGGCCGGCGGCTGCGGACGGGGCTGCGCGCCGACGACGTCGCCGCCCGGCTCGGCGGGGACGAGTTCGCCGTGCTGGTGCTCGGCGGCTCGGCCGAGGCCACCCCGGTCGCGCAGCGCCTGCTCGACGTGCTCGGCCAGCCGTACGTGCAGCCCGACGGGCCGGTCTTCCTCTCGGTCAGCATCGGGGTGGCCGGGCGTACCGACCAGGTCGACGTCCAGCTCCTGCTGCGCCACGCCGACCTGGCCCTGCGCTACGCCAAGCAGCAGGGCAAGAACCGGATCGAGCGGTACGACGTGGCGTACGACCGGCTGCTGCGGCGGCGTACCACGGTCGAGCACGAGATGCGCGGCGCGATCGGCCGGGGCGAGCTGCGCCTGGCCTTCCAGCCGGTCGCCTCGCTGCCCTCGGTCCGCCCGGTCGGGGCCGAGGCGCTGCTCCGCTGGCACCACCCCGAGCTGGGGCAGGTCCGCCCCGACGAGTTCATCCCGCTGGCCGAGGAGTCCGGGATGATCGCCAAGCTCGGCGCCTGGGTGCTCGACCAGGCCTGCCTGCAACTGTCCCGCTGGCTGGCCGACGGGCACGACGTCTGGGTCTCGGTGAACGTCTCGCCCCGGGAACTGCACGCCCCGGAGTACGTCGTCCAGGTCGCCGAGGCGCTGCGCGCCCATCGGGTACCCCCGCAGCGGCTGGTGCTGGAGGTCACCGAGCACGCGGTCGCCACCGACCTCGACGAGCTGATCCGGCGGCTGACCGCGCTGCGCCGGACCGGGGTGCGGATCGCCCTGGACGACTTCGGCGCCGGGTACTCGTCGCTCGGGCAGCTCCGCCGGCTGCCGATCGACATCCTCAAGATCGACCACAGCCTGGTCGCCGAGCACGAGCCGGTCCGCCCGGTCGACCGGGACGGGCCCGCCTTCGCGCCGATGGTCGACATCGTGATGCGCCTCGGTCACCAGCTCGGCCTGGAGGTGATCGCCGAGGGGGTGACCAACCCGACCGAGTTGGCCGCGGTGGTCGCGGCCGGCTGCCGGTTCGGCCAGGGCGCCCTGTTCGGCTGGGGCGTGCCGGCGGAGCACCTGGAGGCGATGCTGGAGGCCGCCACGTCGCCGGGTGCCCGGCCGGTGAACGACCGGGTGCCGGCCCCGCGCGCCGACCAGAGCCGCCCTGATCAGGGCGAACGGCGCTCCGGGGGCGTCGGGGAGCCGGGTTCGACGAGATCCGTTAACCAACATGTGGGATCAGTTGACTCATCGCGTGAGATGCGTCAGGCTTAGTCCATGTCGTCTCACCGGTCGCTGCGAGTACTTACCTGAGCGCACTCTCCTGTTGTCGAGAGTGCGCTGGCCCCGTGCATCCTGCACGAGGGCTTTTTTCATGCCGTCGGAACTTGACCGACACGGGCTCCGCCCGTGTTGCACTGCCAGAAGAGCCTGACCACTCCAGCCGAAGGCCAGAACCGTCATGACGAGACCAACGCCCGAGACACTCGCCCACTCCGCCCGGCGGGCCCGCGCCGCCGCCGAGCCGGCGGGCGACGTCGACCACACGCCCACCGCCCGCGCCGCCGTGGCCCCGACCACCCCGGTGGCCCGGACCCCCGAGCCGGCCGCGCTCTCGGGCGCCGGTTCGCTGGTGCGGTCCCTGGAGGCGCTCGGCGTCGACGTCGTCTTCGGCATCCCCGGTGGGGCGATCCTGCCGGCGTACGACCCGCTCTACGACTCCGCCGTCCGGCACATCCTGGTCCGCCACGAGCAGGGCGCCGGCCACGCGGCCACCGGGTACGCCCAGGCCACCGGCAAGGTCGGCGTCTGCATCGCCACCTCCGGCCCCGGCGCGACCAACCTGGTCACCCCGATCGCCGACGCGTACATGGACTCGGTGCCGATCGTCGCGATCACCGGCCAGGTGGCCCGGCCCGCGATCGGCACGGACGCCTTCCAGGAGGCGGACATCCAGGGGATCACCCTGCCGATCACCAAGCACAACTTCCTGGTGCAGACCCCCGAGGAGATCCCGCAGATCCTCGCCGAGGCGTTCCACCTGGCCGCCACCGGCCGGCCCGGCCCGGTCCTGGTCGACATCCCCAAGGACGTCCTCCAGGCGCAGACCTCCTTCACCTGGCCGCCCACCCTGGACCTGCCCGGGTACCGGCCGACCCTGCACCCGCACGGCAAGCAGATCCGGGAGGCGGCGCGGCTGATGAGCGGCGCCCGCCGGCCGGTGCTGTACGTCGGCGGCGGGGTGCTCAAGGCCGGCGCCACCGAGGGGCTGCGCAAGCTCGCCGAGCTGACCGGCATCCCGGTGATCACCACGCTGATGGCGCTCGGCGCGTTCCCCGACTCGCACCCGCAGCACCTGGGCATGCCCGGCATGCACGGCACGGTGGCCGCGGTGTACGGCCTGCAGAAGGCCGACCTCATCGTCGCGCTGGGCGCCCGCTTCGACGACCGGGTCACCGGCAAGCTCGACTCGTTCGCCCCGGACGCCACGGTGGTGCACGCCGACATCGACCCGGCCGAGATCGGCAAGAACCGGCACGCCGACGTGCCGATCGTGGGCGACGCCCGGCACGTCATCGACGAGTTGATCGCCGCGGTGACCGTGGAGCGGGCCGCCGGGCGGGTCACCGGGCACGACGACTGGTGGGCCCAGCTCGACGACCTGCGCAACCGGTACCCGCTGGGCTACGAGGAGCCGGGCGACGGCACCCTCTCCCCGCAGTACGTGATCAAGCGGCTGGGCGAGATCGCCGGCCCGGACACGATCTTCGTGGCGGGCGTCGGCCAGCACCAGATGTGGGCGTCCCAGTTCATCTCGTACGAGAAGCCGTACACCTGGCTGAACTCCGGCGGTGCCGGCACCATGGGGTACGCGGTCCCGGCGGCGATGGGCGCGAAGGTCGGCAAGCCCGACACCGTGGTCTGGGGGATCGACGGCGACGGCTGCTTCCAGATGACCAACCAGGAGCTGGCCACCTGCGCCCTGGAGGGCATCCCGGTCAAGATCGCCGTGATCAACAACGGTAACCTCGGCATGGTCCGGCAGTGGCAGACCCTGTTCTACGGTGAGCGCTACTCCAACACCGAGCTGGGCACCCACAAGCACCGTATCCCGGACTTCGTCAAGCTGGCCGAGGCGCTCGGCTGCGTCGGGCTGCGCTGCGAGAACGCCGCCGACGTGGACAAGACCATCGAGGCGGCGATGGCGATCAACGACGCGCCCGTCGTGGTCGACTTCGTGGTCGGCAAGGACGCCATGGTGTGGCCGATGGTCCCCGCCGGCACCAGCAACGACGAGATCATGTTCGCCCGGGGCGTCCGCCCCGTCTTCGACGAGGACGACATCTAGTCGTGGCCGATCGCACCGAGCGCAGCGAGGGCCGTGAGGACATGACGAGGAAGGCACAGCAATGACCATGCACACCCTCTCCGTGCTGGTGGAGAACAAGCCGGGGGTCCTGGCCCGGGTCTCCGGGCTCTTCTCCCGGCGTGGGTTCAACATCGACAGCCTCGCCGTCGGTGAGACGGAGAACCCCGACGTCTCCCGGATCACCATCGTGGTCAACGCCGAGCGGTCCCCGCTGGAGCAGGTCACCAAGCAGCTCAACAAGCTGGTCAACGTGCTCAAGATCGTCGAGCTGGACCCGCAGGTCTCGGTCGCCCGGGAACTGCTGCTGGTCAAGGTCCGCGCGGACCGGTCGGCCCGGGCCCAGGTGCTGGAGACAGTGAACCTGTTCCGCGCCCGGGTGGTCGACGTCGCCCCGGACACCCTCACCATCGAGGCGACCGGCACCCCGGACAAGCTGGACGCGCTGCTGCGCGACCTCGAACCCTTCGGCATCAAGGAGATGGTCCAGTCCGGGCTGGTGGCGATCGGGCGCGGCTCGCGTTCCATCACCGCCGGCCCGACCCTGCGGGCCGCCTGAACACGACCGGCCCGACCCTGCGGGCCACCTCGAACACCATGGCCCGACCCTGCGGGCCGCGGCGACAGTACCGGTCGGGTCAGTGGACCGACCGGGCCACAACCGGTCCGGCCCCGGGGGCGGGGCTGGGCCAGACACACCGACCACGACGGGCCGCCCAGGGCCGCCGTACGAAAGGGAAGTTCATGAGCGTTGAGGTGTACTACGACGACGACGCCGACCTGGGCCTGATCCAGGCCAAGAAGGTCGCCGTGATCGGGTACGGCAGCCAGGGCCACGCCCACGCGCTGTCGCTGCGCGACTCGGGGGTCGACGTGGTGATCGGCCTGCCGGTCGGCTCGAAGAGCCGGCCCAAGGCCGAGGAGCAGGGGCTGCGGGTGCTTACGCCGGCCGAGGCGGCGGCCGAGGCCGACGTCATCATGATCCTGGCGCCGGACACCGCCCAGCGGTCCCTGTACGCCGAGGCGATCGCCCCGAACCTCGCCCCGGGCAAGGCGGTCTTCTTCGGGCACGGGTTCAACATCCGGTACGACCTGATCAAGGCCCCGGCCGACGTGGACGTGGCGATGGTCGCCCCGAAGGGCCCGGGTCACCTGGTCCGCCGCCAGTACGTCGACGGCAAGGGTGTGCCCTGCCTGGTCGCCGTCGAGCAGGACGCCACCGGCACCGCCTTCCAGCTCGCCCTGTCGTACGCCAAGGGCATCGGCGGCACCCGGGCCGGCGCGATCAAGACCACCTTCAAGGAGGAGACGGAGACCGACCTCTTCGGCGAGCAGGCGGTGCTCTGCGGCGGCGCGGCGGCGCTGGTGCAGACCGGCTTCGAGGTGCTCACCGAGGCCGGGTACGCCCCCGAGGTGGCGTACTTCGAGTGCCTGCACGAGCTGAAGCTGATCGTCGACCTGATGTACGAGGGCGGCATCGCCCGGATGCGCTACAGCGTCTCCGACACCGCCGAGTACGGCGACCTGTCCCGGGGCCCCCGGGTCGTCGACGCCCGGGTCAAGGAGGAGATGCGCAAGATCCTCTCCGAGATCCAGTCCGGCGAGTTCGCCCGCGAGTGGGTCGCCGAGGACGAGGCGGGCCGCCCGAACTTCGCCAAGTGGCGGGCCGAGGGTGCCGTGCACCCGATCGAGGAGACCGGCCAGAAGCTGCGCAACATGATGAGCTGGGTCGACCGCCCGATCACCGAGACCGCCTGAGCGGTCACCCGTACCACCCGGGCGCTCACCCGCCCAGGGATGGTCCGCCGGCGCCTCCCGGCCCCGGCGGACCACCCCCACCCCCACCCCCACCCCCACCCCCTTCACCACCCCACCCCGCCCACCCCACCCCCCGCCCACCCGGATGATCATGGAGTTGGCGGCACCAGGCCAGCCCCTGGGGTGCCGCCAACTCCATGATCAACGCGGTGGGCGGGACCGCGGTGGGCGGGACCGCGGTGGGCGGGAACGCGGTGGGCGGGACCGCGGTGGGCGGGACCGGGGACCGGGGGCGGGGGGATCGGGGGTGGGAGGGGGTGGAGGGGGGAGGGTGGGGTGGGGTGATCGGGTGTTAGGTCGGGTTTGTGAGGGCACTCACGCTGGTCGTCGGGGCATCCCGGCCGGCCTGACCCCTACGATCGGCGTGAGGTGCGCAAGCGGCACCCACGGCCGTATCCGGTCGGCGCAGGGCGCAGTGCGGCGTCGGCGTCGCACACCTCACCACGCTTTCGACATCTACGAGGACCAATGAATCCTGTCGTACTGATCGCCGAAGAACTCGCCCCTGCCGCCATCGAGGTACTCGCGCACGACTTCGACGTCCGTCACGTCGACGGCACCGACCGTCCGGCTCTGCTCTCCGCGCTCGCCGAGGCGGACGCCGTGATCGTCCGTAGCGCCACCCAGATCGACGCCGAGGCGGTCGCCGCCGCGCCGCGGCTGAAGGTGGTCGCCCGGGCCGGGGTGGGTCTGGACAACGTCGAGGTGCCGGCCGCCACCGCCCGGGGTGTGATGGTCGTCAACGCCCCCACCTCGAACATCGTATCCGCCGCCGAGCAGGCCCTCGCGCTGCTGCTCGCGGTCGCCCGCAACACCGCCAGCGCCAGCGCCGCGCTGAAGGCGGGGGAGTGGAAGCGGTCGAAGTACACCGGCGTGGAGATCCAGGGCAAGACCGTGGGCGTGGTGGGTCTCGGCCGCATCGGCGTGCTCTTCGCGCAGCGGATCGCCGCCTTCGGCACCCGGCTGATCGCGTACGACCCCTACATCCAGCCGGCGCGCGCCGCCCAGCTCGGCGTCCGCCTGGTCGGGCTGGAGGAGCTGCTGCGGGAGAGCGACTTCATCTCGATCCACCTGCCCAAGACCCCGGAGACCGTCGGGCTTATCGGGGAGAAGGAGCTGGCGATCGTCAAGCCCGGCGTGCGGATCGTCAACGCCGCCCGGGGTGGTCTGGTCGACGAGCAGGCGCTGGCCGACGCGATCGCCGAGGGCCGGGTCGGTGGCGCCGGTGTCGACGTGTACGCCAAGGAGCCCTGCACCTCCTCGCCGCTGTTCGCGTTCGACAACGTGGTGGCCACCCCGCATCTGGGTGCCTCCACCGCCGAGGCGCAGGACAAGGCCGGTCTCGCGGTGGCCCGCAGCGTCAAGCTCGCGCTCCAGGGCGAGTTCGTCCCGGACGCGGTGAACGTCCAGGCCGGCGGCGTGGTCGCCGAGGACGTCCGCCCGCTGCTGCCGCTGGCCGAGAAGCTCGGCCGGGCCTTCACCGCCGTGGCCGGTGGCGTCGCCGCCAGCGTCACCGTCGAGGTACGCGGGGAGATCGTCAACCACGACGTCTCGGTGCTCAAGCTCGCCGCGACCAAGGGGCTGTTCAGCTCGGTCGTCGAGGAGCAGGTCACCTACGTCAACGCGCCGCACCTGGCCGCCGAGCGCGGGGTCGAGGTCACCCTGACCACCCAGGTCGAGACCACCGAGCACCCGAACCTGGTCACCGTCCGGGGCGCCCTGCCCGACGGGCGTACCGTCAGCGTCTCCGGCACGGTGACCCACACCGGCAACCGTGACGTGCTCAAGCTGACCGAGGTGGACGGCTTCGACGTGGAGATCGGCGCGGAGGGCATCCTGCTCTTCCTCCGCTACGCCGACCGGCCGGGTGTGGTCGGCACCGTCGGTACCCTGCTCGGCGAGGCCGGCATCAACATCGCCGCGATGCAGGTCGCCCGCCGGGAGGCCGGGGGCGAGACGCTGATGACCCTCACCGTCGACCAGGCGCTCGGGGCGGACCTGCTCACCTCGGCCGCCGACTCGATCGGCGCGACCTCGGCCAGCGCCGCCGACCTGCGCGACGAGTAGGTCCGGGGCCGGACCGGACAGGTCCGGGTGAGCCAGGGGACAGCTCCCGGCAGGACAGACGAAGGGGCCCGGCCGTACGCGGCCGGGCCCCTTCGTCGTCCGGGCCGCCCCGGCGTCACCGGCCCTGGACGGGCACCGGTCGCTGCCCGGGAGGCGGCGGGTAGACCGAGCCGTCCTGCAGGTCGAAGAGCATCAGGCCGTGCTCGCCGGCGAGCCGTTCGATGTCGAGCAGCACCTGGTCGGCACAGGTGGGGAAGAGGTTCATCTCGACGTGGTCGCTGGCGGCGTGCAGCGGCGCCCGCTCCCACGGGGTGCCCGGCGTGGCCGGGCGGTCGGGGTAGATGGCGGTGACGGCCCGGTAGAACGCCACCACCCGGGGGTCGGGGTAGCGCTCCACATGCTGTCCCTGCCGGCACCGTTGCACCGCTGCCCGCACGTCCGCGGGGGAGGCCCCGTCCCACATGGCCCACACGCTCAGATCGAAACTCACGGCGGACAGCGTGCCATCCGCCGGTCATCACAGCGCAACTACCCCGTGTACCGGTTTGGCGAAAATCCTGTCTCGACGGTCCGCTGTGGAGACCCTTGCGTCGAGTTGCGTCGATTCGATAGCGTTGCCCTGCGGCTACCGGCCGTGCTCGTGGTGTCGACCCGTCTTCGGGTGGCGAGGTCCGGCGCCCTGGTCGACCGGCCCGCGCCCCTCGATTGCGCAAGCCACGCGCACTCGTCGCTGACCGGCCCCCACGGTCGTTGCCGAGATGGTGGGGGCCGATCGCGGGCAGGCCCGGCCGACGACGCCCGGGCCGACGACGGTCGGTCGGTGGCGGTGCGGTCGGTGGTGGGCCCGGCCGACAGCCGGTGATCTGTCCGTGGCGACCACGGTCGGCCGGTGGCGGTCAGCGACGGCGGTGCGCGAAGAGCGCGCGGTACTCCGAATCGGCGCGGAACCAGGCCAGGCCGGTCGGGCCGGCCGCGTACAGGGCGGTGGCGTAGGCGTCGGCGACGGCGAGGTCGGGCCCCACCACCGTGGCGGCGACGAGCTGGTCGGCGGGTTCCCCGGTGTGCGGGTCCACCACGTGTCCCTGCCGTCCGGTGACCCCGGAGGTGCCGACCGCCCCCGCCGTCATCTCCAGCACCAGCGGGGCCCGCCGACTGTCGGTCGGGTGGTGCACCGCCACCCGCCAGGGCCCGCCGTGCGCGGCGGTGCCGCGTACCACCAGGTCCGCGCCGGTGAGGACGGCGTAGTCGGTGACCCCGGCGGCCCGCAGCCGGGCGGCGGCCTGCTCCACCGCCCAGCCGCCGAGCAGCCCGCCCGGGTCGAACCCGCCCGGTACGGCCCAGGCGTCGAACCACCCGTCGGTGGCGGCCCGCATCGCCGCGCACCGGTCCACCAGGTCCGCCAGCGGCGGGTACGACTCGGGGCTGATCTCACCCCGGCGCAGCCGCGAGACGAGACTGTCCGGCCGGTTCGGCCCGTACGTGAGGTCGATCGCCCGCAGTTCGGCGACCGCGTCCCGCAGCGCCTCGCCGACGGCCCGCCGGCCCAGCTCGTGGGGGGCGTTCAGGAAGAGGGTGTACTCGGCGGTGGAGGTCCGGACGGTGTGGGTGGCGCTGAGCCGGCCGGTGGCCGTGGCGCCGGCCCGGTCGGGCCGGGTGTCGCGGGGGCCGAGGCGCAGGTCGGGCCGGCGACTGCGGTGGGCCGGCTGGTCCACCCATCTGGTCCGCGGTTGTCCGTCGATCCGCATCTGGCGTGCTCCCTCGCAGGCGGTGCCGCGTCGCTGTGGTCACCCGGGTCACCGGGCCCGGCGACCCGGGCACGTTCACGGTAGGCAGCGAAGTTGACCGGACCATGAATGCCACCTGGAAAGGGCCTGTGCATCTCGCTTTCCCACGATGCGGACGATGTGTACCGGGGGACGGGATGGCGTCGTACCGTCGACGTGACCGACGACGCAGAGGAGCGCAGGGTGGCACGGATCGCGGTGGTGGCCGGGGACGGGATCGGGCCCGAGGTGGTCGCGCAGGCCCGCAAGGTCATCGACGCGGTGCTCCCCGGAGTCGAGGCCACCGAGTACGACCTGGGTGCCGCGCGCTGGCACCGCACCGGCGAGGTGCTGCCCGACTCGGTCCTGAGCGAGCTGGCCGGGCACGACGCCATCCTGCTGGGCGCGGTCGGTGACCCGACCGTCCCGCCGGGCGTGCTGGAGCGGGGCCTGCTGCTCAAGCTCCGGTTCGCCTTCGACCAGTACGTCAACCTCCGTCCGTCGCGGCTCTGGCCCGGCACGGCCGGCCCGCTCGCCAACGTCAAGCCCGGCGAGGTGGACCTGGTCGTGGTCCGGGAGGGCACCGAGGGGCTGTACGCCGGCGCCGGCGGCACCCTGCACCGGGACACCCCGGCCGAGGTGGCCACCGAGGAGAGCCTGAACACCCGGCACGGGGTGGAGCGGGTGATCCGCGACGCCTTCGCCCGCGCCGGCCGCCGCGAGCAGCGCAAGGTGACCCTGGTGCACAAGACCAACGTGCTCACCCACGCCGGCTCGCTGTGGGCCCGCGCCTTCGAGGCCGTCGCCGCCGAGCACCCCGACGTCACCACCGAGTACCAGCACGTCGACGCGGCGGCGATGTTCCTGGTCACCCAGCCGCAGCGGTACGACGTGGTGGTCACCGACAACCTCTTCGGCGACATCCTCACCGACATCGCCGCCGCGGTCACCGGGGGCATCGGCCTGGCCGCCAGCGGCTGCATCAACCCCGACGGCCGGTACCCGTCGATGTTCGAGCCGGTGCACGGCTCGGCCCCGGACATCGCCGGCAAGGGCGTGGCCGACCCGGTCGCCGCCGTCCTCTCCGCCGCCCTCCTGCTCGACCAGCTCGGGCACCCGGAGGCCGCGGCCCGGGTCACCGACGCCGTCGCCACCGAGCTGGCCAGCCGCGCCCCGGGCGTACCCCTGAACACGGCCGAGGTGGGCGACCGCCTCGCCGGCTACGCCGTAGCCTGATCCCGGGCGCGCGGGGTCGCCGGGCTGTCGGCGGCCCGTCCGGCGCCCGACCGGCTGGCGGTGGCGCCGGCCGGCGCGGCGCGACCGGGGTGGGCGCCGACCCGCGACCCGGGTGCGGTGCCGGCCCGGTTCGCGGTACCGTCCCGCTGGGCCCGTACGCCGGTGTCCTGCCCTCCGGTGGGCGGCTTTCCGCTCGACGGTGGCGGGCCGGGCGCCACCACGAAGGCCACCTTTCCCCGAGCGGCACTTTTCGCTTAACGAGCGTTCGGGGTAAGTTGCAGAACATCTGACACCGGTCCGCCAACCTCGGCGTGCCGGGACGATTCTTGGAGGTCAGCGCGATGAGCGGTGGTGACAAGCTCGATTTCGAGATCCGTCCGAACTCTGCGGCGGTACCCGCCGCCGACCGGGCTGCCCTGCTGGCCAACCCCGGGTTCGGCCGGGTCTTCACCGACCACATGGTCACCATCCGGTACGCCGAGGGCAAGGGCTGGTACGACGCCCGGGTCGAGGCGCGCGCGCCGATCCCGATGGACCCGGCCAGCGCGGTCCTGCACTACGCCCAGGAGATCTTCGAGGGCCTGAAGGCGTACCGCAGCGTCGGCGGCGGCGTGACGATGTTCCGCCCGGACGCCAACGCGGCCCGGCTGGCGGCCTCCGCCCGGCGGATGTCCATGCCGGAACTGCCCGAGCAGGTGTTCCTCGACTCGCTGCACCGGCTCGTCGAGATCGACCGGGAGTGGATCCCGGAGGACGAGGACGGCAGCCTCTACCTGCGGCCGTTCATGTTCGCCAGCGAGGTCTTCCTCGGCGTCCGCCCGGCCAACGAGTACCTGTACGCCGTGATCGCCTCGCCGGTCGGCGCGTACTTCTCCGGCGGCATCAAGCCGGTGACCGTCTGGGTCTCCCCGGAGTACACCCGGGCCGCCCCCGGCGGCACCGGCGCGGCCAAGTGCGGTGGCAACTACGCGGCGTCCCTGGTCGCCCAGGCGGAGGCCATCGAGGCCGGCTGCGACCAGGTGGTCTTCCTGGACGCCGTGGAACGCCGCTACGTCGACGAACTGGGCGGGATGAACGTCTTCTTCGTCTACGACGACGGCACCCTGGTCACCCCGCCGCTGAGCGGCACCATCCTGCCCGGCATCACCCGGGAGTCGGTGCTGGTCCTAGCCGCCGAGGCCGGCCACCGGGTCGAGGAGCGCCCGGTGAGCTTCGACGAGTGGCAGGCCGACGCGGCCAGCGGCCGGCTGCGCGAGGTCTTCGCCTGCGGTACCGCCGCCGTGATCACCCCGATCGGGCAGGTCCGCTTCCCCGACGGGGAGTTCGCCATCGCCGACGGCGGTTCCGGCGAGGTCACCATGACCCTGCGGCAGCAGTTGGTCGACATCCAGCGCGGCAAGGCCGCCGACCCGCACGGCTGGGTGCGCCGGGTGCTCTGACCCCGACCGCCCACCACCCGATCCGGCGTGCCAGACGGCCGGCACCGTTGCCACACGGTGCCGGCCGTCGCGCGTCCCACCCAACCCGGCCCCGCCCGCGACCCCGCGCCGCCGCCGTGGTGGGGCGGGGTCGCGGGCGGCCGGCTCGGACGGGTGGACGGAAGGCGGGTGGGCGGCGGTCAGTGGAGCAGGTGGGTGCGCAGGGCGGTGAGCTGGGCGTCGGTGACGCCGGCGGAGCGGAGGTAGCCCTCGACCGAGCCGTGGGCGGCGCGCAGTTCGGCGAGGAACAGCAGCATCGTCTCGGCCGGTGAGGCGAGCCAGGCCGGCGGCAGGGTGCCCCGCTCCGGCATGACCTCGGCGGCCCAGGCGGCGAAGCGTTGGGCCGCCTCGGCGGTCAGCGCGTAGTCGGCGGCGATGTCGGCGTCGGCCACCCCGAGCACCGACAGGGTCAGCGCGCAGACGATCCCGGTGCGGTCCTTGCCGGCCACGCAGTGCACCACCACCGGGGCGTTGGCGCTGTCGGCGATCACCCCGACCGCGTCGGCCAGGCCGGCGGTACCGGTCTGGGCCAGGTCGGCGTACCGGTCGGCCAGGTACCGGGCCAGGTCGCTGCCGGGCTGGTACGGGCTCTCGTCCCACTCGGCGTGCTCGGGGTGCACGTGCCGCCAGGTCAGCCCGGTGAAGTCGGGTACCCGCCCGTCGCGGGTGACCTCGTACGGGCGGCGCAGGTCGACGACGGTCCGGACGCCGAGGGCGGCGAACGCCTCCCGGTCGGTGTCGTCGATGCGGTGCAGCGAGTCGGAGCGGTAGAGCCGTTGCCACCGTACGGTGCGGCCGTCGTGGCCGCGGTAGCCACCGACGTCGCGGAAGTTGAACATGGCGGAGAAGGGGATCCGGCGGCTGTTGTCGGTGACGTCCACGTCGACACGGTAACGGCCGGCGGAGCCGTGCTCCACCGGCCGTCACCGCCGCCTCGGATGGACCTCCGGTCGGCGGGGAAGTGTCGTCAGATGATCCGCCCGGCGCTGCCCGGCGGCATCGCCGAGTGCCGCTCGCCGTAGTAGCCGCCCAGCCGCTCGCGGTACGCCGGGTCGCCGTGGCTGCTCTCGTCGTACTCCGGGGCGGCCTTGATCTGGTCCTTCTCCCGGTCGACGTAGACCTTCTGCTCGTCGTGGTCGACGTGGTTGACGGTGCCCGCCGGCAGCATCACCTTCTTGCCGAAGATCCACGGGCCGGTGTCGACCACGAGGTAGCTGTCGTCGACCGCGTGGCTGGCGTTGTCGATCTTGCCGATGCTGCCGTCGGTCGCCTCGACCTTGTAGCCGGTCAGGTCGCTGCCGGTCACCCCGGCGTCCTCGCGGTACCGCCAGGGGTCGAACGAGCCGGCGGGCGCTCCGCCGGGGACCGCGCCCTGGGTCTGGTCGAAGGGGGTGGTGCCGGTCGGGTTGGGCGTGCGATCGTAGCCCTGCGGCGCGGTCGCGCCGGTGCTGTGCCCGGTGGACTCCGGCGTGTGGGTGTCGAACGGGGCGGTGTGCGTGTCGATGCGTTCCACGGGGGGCTCCTGTCCCGGCCGTCGACCGGCCGTCTCGGAGGTAATCTGCGCTGTCCCCGAAACTCCTACCCGGGCCTTTGCCGGCTACACCCCCGAGACGGGACGAAATCGCCGGGGCCGGTGACGCCGGGCGGACCCGGACCGCCGTCCCGACATGTGGATTTTGCCTCCCAGAGCCACCCGGCGAGTGGCAGAGTACCGAGCGTGACCAGGTCCGTCCTGATTATCAGCACCTAGCGCGCCGGCTCCGTCTCCGCCAGCGCGCAGACCTCCCGCATCCGCGGGGGGTCTTTTTGTTGCTTCATGAAAGGGCCCTCCGGATGACCTTCCAGGTGTACGACACGACGTTGCGCGACGGTGCCCAGCGAGAGGGCCTCACGTACTCGGTCGTCGACAAGCTCGCGGTGGCCCGGCTGCTCGACGAACTCGGGGTCGGCTTCATCGAGGGTGGCTGGCCGGGGGCCGTACCCAAGGACACCGAGTTCTTCCGCCGCGCCCGTACCGAACTCGACCTGAAGCACGCGGTGCTGGTCGCCTTCGGCGCCACCCGCAAGGCCGGCGTCGCGGTCACCGAGGACCCGCAGGTGCGTGGCCTGCTCGACGCCGAGACCCCGGCGATCGCCCTGGTTGCCAAGGCGGACATCCGGCACGTCGAGCGGGCGCTGCGGACCACCGGCGCGGAGAACCTGGCGATGGTCCGGGACACCGTGGCGCACCTGGTCGCACAGGGCCGGCGGGTCTTCGTCGACGGCGAGCACTTCTTCGACGGGTACCGGCACGACCCGGCGTACACCGCCTCGGTGGTCGAGGCCGCGCTGGCGGCCGGGGCCGAGCGGTTCGTGCTCTGCGACACCAACGGCGGCATGCTCCCCTCGCAGGTCACCGCCGCCATCGCCGACCTGGCCGCGCGGACCGGGGTCGACCCCGGGCTGCTCGGCATCCACTGCCAGAACGACACCTCCTGCGCGGTGGCCAACACCATCGCCGCCGTCGAGGCCGGGGTGCTGCACTTCCAGGGCACCGCCAACGGGTACGGCGAGCGCCCCGGCAACGCCGACATCTTCGCCGTGGTCGCCAACCTCCAGCTCAAGCTCGGGCTGCCGGTCCTACCGGAGGGCTGCCTGGAGCAGCTGGTGCGCGTCTCGCACGCCATCAGTGAGATCGCCAACATCGCCCCCGACACCCACCAGGCCTACGTCGGGGCCGCCGCCTTCGCCCACAAGGCGGGGCTGCACGCGAGCGCGATCAAGGTGGATCCGCTGCTCTACAACCATGTGGACCCGGCGGTGGTCGGGAACGACATGCGGATCCTCGTCACCGAGATGGCCGGCCGGGCCAGCATCGAGCTCAAGAGCCGCGAGCTCGGGCTGGACCTGGCCGGCCATCCGGAGACGCTGTCCCGGGTGACCAAGCGGGTCAAGGAACTGGAGGCCGGCGGGTGGTCGTTCGAGGCCGCCGACGCGTCCTTCGAGCTGCTGGTCCGCTCGGAACTGCCGGACGGCGCCCCGCCGCGACCGTTCGACCTGGAGTCGTACCGGGTGCTGGTCGAGCACCGCGAGGACGGCGCGGTGGTCTCCGAGGCCACCGTGAAGATCCGGGTGCAGGGCGAGCGGGTGATCGCCACCGCCGAGGGCAACGGCCCGGTCAACGCCCTGGACGAGGCGCTGCGGGTCGGGCTGACCAAGCACTACCCCGAGCTGCGCGACTTCGAGCTGGCCGACTACAAGGTGCGGATCCTGGAGGGCACCCACGGCACCGGCGCGGTGACCCGGGTGCTGGTGGAGACCGTCGACGGGGCGGGCCGGGACTGGACCACCGTCGGGGTGCACCCGAACGTGGTCGAGGCGAGCTGGCACGCCCTGGTCGACGCCCTCACCTACGGCGTCGCCCGCGCCTCGGTGTAAGGAAGGGCCCCCTCTTAACGCCTCCGGTAGAGAAGGGTTCCCTTCTCACGCCCTGACGTCCGGTGGGCGGGGGCGGTGCGGAGTGCGGGCGCGCGGGTGCCGGTGCGGGGTGGTCAGGCGGCCGGTAGCCGTAGCTCGGCCAGGACGGCGCGGTGGTCGCTGCCCGGCACCGGGTGCACGGTGACGGAGCGGACCGCGATCCGCCGGTCGACCAGGACGTGGTCGATGACCACCGGCGGGATCGGGTGCCCGTCGTACGGGCCCCAGGTGCCGGTCAGGCCCGCGCCCACCGCGGCGGCGGCGTCGACGTACCCGGTGTCCAGCAGGGTCCGTAGCGGCGCGTGGTCGAGCGTGGCGTTGAAGTCCCCGGCGAGGATCCCCAGCGTGCCGTCGGGGGTGGCCGGGGGCTGGGCCGCCAGGTCGGCGCGCCAGTGCCCGTTCTGGTCGAGGGCGTACGGGGCGGCCGGGTGCACCGACTCCACCCGGACCGGGGGAGCACCGGGCGGGGTGACCGTGCCGTACGCCTGGCTGAAGCCCCAGCCGCCCCGGTTGTGCCGGACGCCGTCCCCGGTGAGCGGGAAGCGGGTGTAGAGGGCGGAGCCGGCGGTGCCGACCTGCGGGTTGGTCCGCCGGTGCGGCAGCAGCCCGGCCAGCCCGAGGCGGTCCAGGTCGGCCTGGGTGTCCGGGGTGAACTCCTGGAGGGCGAGCACGTCGACCCGGTGGGCCCGGACCAGGTCGACCACGGTCCGGGCGTCGCCCGCGCCGGCCAGCACGTTGGCGGTGAGCACCCGCAGAATCGGCCCGGTGGTCGCCGGCTGCGGGCTGCCGAGCGCCCGGGGCGCCACCACCGCGAGCAGCGCCAGCGCCGTGCCGGCCGCGACCACCGCCGGCCAGCGGCGGCGCAGCGCGAGCGCGAGCAGCAGCGGTACCAGCGACCCGGCGGCGACGTACGGGGTGAAGGCGAGCAGTTGCACCAGCGGGCCGGGCTCGACGCCGAGGAGGCGGGCGAGGGCCCAGCCGGCCCCGGGGGCCACGGCGACCCAGCACAGCGCGGTCCGGCGCGACTGCCTCGGCGTCGTCGGCCGGTCGGTCTCGATGGTCACGCCGGTCACCATAGCGGATCTCCGCCGCCATTTCGTGAATGGTTGCGCCTTCGTATTTCGCGATGTGTGGGCACTTCGAGCAATGACGCGACATGCGGTGATCAACTATTGACTGTGTTGTTTTTTCGGTGCTAGGTTCCACCTGGTTACGGTGCCGAAACACAACGTGGTAAAGCCTGTTCAGGTCGGGTCTGGGGCGCGCTCGTCCGGCGCCTGTGGCTCGGTCTGAATCCTGGTGCGGAATTGTCGTTCCCGCTCGGGTGAAATCTGCGCTGCAATTATCCGACCCGCGGTCAGCGGGTCGGCCGTATCACCCCGGTCCATTCAAGGAGAACCCGTCATGGCCAAGTTCTTTTCCCGTAGATCAGCCGCGGTGGCGCTCAGCGCGCTGGCGCTGACCCTCGGCGGCGGCGGCGTCGCCGCCGCCCAGTCGACGTCGCTGAAGGCCCCGCTCGACTCCGTCCAGCCCGCCGCGCCGGGCGTCTCCGGCGGCCAGCCGCAGGTCACCGCCGCGGAGGCCCGCGAGGCCAAGGCGGCGCTGAAGAAGTCCGTCGGCACCAACGCCGTGCCCGGCTCGACCTCCTACGCGCTGGTGAACGGCGCCGGCGGCTATATCCGCGGCTACGACGCGGTCTCGTCGAAGAAGTACGGCCCCGGGCAGTACCAGGTCGTGTTCAACCGCAACGTGGTCCGGGGCGGCTACGTGGCGACCATCGGGACGAACACCGAGTGCTGCGTCCCGCCGGCCGGCCAGGTCTCGGTGGCGCCCCGGCTGGGTACGCCGAACGCGGTCTTCGTGCAGACCTACACCTCGGCCGGGGTCCCGGCCGACCTGCCGTTCCACCTGGCGATCTTCACGTACTGACCCGTACCGCCGCACGGTGCCGGCTCCCGCGACGGGGGTCGGCACCGCTGCGTCGTCCAGGTTGTCCGGTCCCGGTGGCGATGCTGCCGCCGAGGCCCGGAAAGGGTGCCTCTGGCGCGGGAAGTCCGACGTTTGTCGAGCCGCCGGCCCGGGAAGCAAGCACCGTGACGGACATCTCGGACACCCTGGCCAGCCTGCCCACCCCGGTCGATCCCGACGCGACCGGCGCCGAGCTGGAACAGACCCTCTTCGAGGTCAAACGTGTGATCGTCGGGCAGGACCGGCTGGTCGACCGCCTGCTCACCGCGCTCCTCGCCGACGGGCACTGCCTGCTGGAGGGCGTACCCGGGGTGGCGAAGACGCTCGCCGCGCAGACCCTCGCCACCGTGGTCGGCGGCAGCTTCTCCCGGGTGCAGTTCACCCCCGACCTGGTCCCCTCGGACATCGTCGGCACCCGCATCTACCGGGCGTCGACGGAGACCTTCGACGTCGAACTCGGCCCGGTGATGGCGAATCTGCTGCTCGCCGACGAGATCAACCGCGCGCCGGCGAAGGTGCAGTCGGCCCTGCTGGAGGCGATGGCCGAACGCCAGGTCTCGATCGGCGGGCGCACCTTCGAGGTACCCGAGCCGTTCCTGGTGCTGGCGACCCAGAACCCGATCGAGTCGGAGGGGGTGTACCAGCTCCCGGAGGCGCAGCGGGACCGGTTCCTGATGAAGATCGTCGTGGACTACCCCGGCGACGCCGACGAACTCGCCATCCTCTACCGGATGAGCAGCCAGCGGCCCCGGGCCCGGCAGGTGCTCGACCCGCTGCGACTGCGTGCGCTGCAACGCCGCGCCGAGCAGGTCTTCGTCCATCACGCCGTGGCCGAGTACGTCGTCCGGCTCATCCTCGCCACCCGCGACCCGGCCCGCTTCGGGCTGCCGGAGATCGCGCCGATGCTGGCGTACGGGGCGAGTCCCCGGGCCACCCTCGGCCTGGTCGCCGCCGCGCGGGCCCAGGCGCTGCTACGCGGCCGGGAGTACGTGCTGCCCGAGGACGTCCGGGAGTTGGCGGTGGACGTGTTGGCCCACCGGCTGGTGCTCTCCTTCGACGCGGTGGCCGACGGGATCACCGCCGAGTCGGTGGTCCGGCGGCTGGTCGCCGCGGTGCCGCCGCCCCGCATCGCACCCGGCCGGGACGAGCGTCCCGCCGGCACCGGAACCGGCGGCCCGAACCGCGCCGACCTGGCGGCGGCATGAGCGAGCGCAGCGAGCGAATCATCCGGGTCGTTCCTCGTGCCGTCGGTGAGCGCAGCGAGGTGGCGGCATGAGCGAGCGCAGCGAGCGAATCGTCGGTGTCGGCCTTCGTGCCGTGGGCGAGCGCAGCGAGGCGGTGGCATGAGCGAGCGCAGCGAGCGCGTCAGCGCAGTCGGTCCCGAGCCGGGACTGCCCGACCTGGTGCCGGACCACCGGCTGCGTCGGCTGGAGTTGACCGTCACCCGCCGGCTGGACGGGTTGCTGCACGGCCAGTACCGGGGCCTGCTTCCCGGGCCGGGCAGCGAGCCGGCCGGCAGCCGCGAGTACCGGCCCGGGGAGGACGAGGTACGCCGGATGGACTGGGCGGTCACCGCGCGGACCACGGTGCCGCACGTCCGGGAGGTCGAGGCCGACCGGGAACTGACCACCTGGCTGGTGGTGGACGCCAGCCCCAGTATGGAGTTCGGCACCGCCGACCTGGACAAGCGGGAACTGTCGGTGGCGGCGGTCGCCGCCGTCGGGTTCCTCACCGCAGGCGTCGGCAACCGGCTCGGCGCGCAGGTGCTCGACGCCGAGCGGGTGCACCGGTTCCCGCCCCGGGCCGGCCGTACCCATCTGCTCGGGCTGCTCCGCCGGCTGCTGGCCGCGCCCCGGACCACCGTGGACCCGGCCCCCGGGGCGGTCGTCGACCGGCAGCCGGGGCCGACCCTGGTCGAGGCGCTGGCCGCCGCGCACCGGGCCGCCCACCGCCGGGGCCTGGTGGTGGTGGTCTCCGACTTCCTCGACGGCCTGCCGGACGACCCCGGGCAGGCCGCGCCGTGGGAGCCGCTGCTGCGCCGGCTCGCCGTCCGGCACCAGGTGCTCGCGGTGGAGGTGACCGACCCGCGCGAGCTGGAACTGCCGGACGTCGGGGTGGTCACCCTGGTCGACCCGGAGTCCGGGCGCCGCCGGGAGGTCTGCACCTCCGACCCGGTGCTGCGCCGGCGGTACGCGGTCGCCGCCGCCGGTCAGCGCGACCAGGTACGCCAGGCGCTGCGCCGGTGCGGGGCGGCCCACCTGCCGTTGCGGACCGACCGGGACTGGACCGTCGACATCGTCCGGTACGTGCACACCCAGCGGCACCTGGCCGCCGTGCCCGCCGCCGCCCGGGGAGGTACCGCGTGAGCTGGGAGTCGCCCCTGCGCCTCTGGCTGTTGCTCGGGGTGGCCGCGCTCGCCGTCGGGTACCTGGCGGTGCAGCGCCGGCACAGCCGGTACGCCGTCCGCTTCACCAACCTGCGGCTGCTGGACCGGGTCGCGCCGCAGCGCCCGGCCTGGCGGCGGCACGTACCGGCCGGTCTCTTCCTGGCCATGCTGGCGCTGCTGGTGATGGGGTTCGCCCGGCCCAGCGCGGAGGTACGGGTGCCCCGGGAACGGGCGACCGTGGTGGTCGCGGTGGACGTCTCCACGTCGATGCTGGCCACCGACGTCGGCCCGGACCGGCTCAGCGCGGCCAAGTCGGCGGCCCGCCGGTTCGTCGACGGGCTGCCGGACGAGTTCAACGTCGGGCTGGTGGCGTTCGCCGGCAGCGCCGCCGTGCTGGTGCCGCCGGACACCGACCGGGAGGCGTTGCACGACGGCATCGAGCGGCTGGCCGAAGGGGTCACCGGCGTGCAGGGCACCGCGATCGGCGAGGCGATCAGCACCTCCCTGGGCGCGATCCGGGCGTTGGACAGCGAGGCGGCGACGAAGCCCCCACCGGCCCGGATCATCCTGCTCTCCGACGGGGCGAACACGTCCGGGATGGACCCGATGGAGGCGGCGGCGGAGGCGGTCGCGGTCGAGGTGCCGGTGCACGCCATCTCGTTCGGTACCCCGTCCGGGTCGGTGGACCGGGGCGGCCGGCCGATCCAGGTGCCGGTCGACGGGCAGACGCTGCGCGCGGTCGCCCAGGAGACCGGGGGCGGCTTCCACGAGGCCAGCACCAGCGCGGAACTCCGGGCGGTCTACGAGGACATCGGCACCTCGGTCGGCTACCGCACACAGCGGCAGGACGTCTCGGCCCGGTTCATCGGAATCGGTCTGGTCTTCGCGATGGGGGCGGCGGCCGGGTCCATGCGGTGGTTCTCCCGCCTGCCCTGACCCGGCTACCCCGTCCCGGGCGGCCCCGGCCAGGGCGGGGGCGGCCCGCGGGGCACCGCCTGTCACCGACACGAGCAGCGCACCGGCACGGCAGTGAGGAGCGACGGATGGCAGCACAGACCGGACTGGGAGAGCCCCGGGGACCGTGGTTCGTCTCGCCGGAACTCGGCCCGGACGGCCGGGGGCGGTGGGACGTACCCGGGGTGGGGCTGGACCCCGGGCGGCGCCGGCCGGGCCGTCTGGTGGCCGGCCTGACGGTGGTGGCGCTGTCCACCCTCTCCGGCGCGGTGGCCGGCGGCTGGGTCGCCACTCAGGCGGACCGGCCCGAGTCGGCGGCCTCGGCGGCGCCGGTGCCGGCGGAGTTGGTGACCGCCGCCGAGAAGACCGTGCCCGGCGTGGTGTCGGTGCTGGTGGGCGGGGGCGGTGGCCGCTCGGCCACCGGGTCCGGCTTCGCCATCGACGACCAGCAGCACATCATCACCAACGACCACATCCTGGCCAAGGGGGACACGGCCGGGGTCACCGTCGAGGCGCCCAACGGCCGCCGGTTCCCGGCCGAGGTGGTGGGCCGCGAACCGGGCAGCGACCTGGCCGTGCTGCGGGTCTCCCCGGCGGCCGGCCTGTCCCCGCTGCCGCTGGCGAAGCCGGGCGCGACCCGGGTGGGCGAGCCGGTGCTCGCGGTCGGTTCGCCGCTCGGGCTCTCCGGCACCGTCACAGCGGGTATCGTCAGCGCGCTCGACCGTCAGGTCCGGCTCGGCGCGAACCGGCACACGGCCGTGCAGACCGACGCCTCCATCAATCCCGGCAACTCGGGTGGTCCGCTGGTCAACGCCCGAGGTGAGGTGGTCGGGGTGAACACGGCGATCGCCACCATCGACGGCAACGGCTCGATCGGCATCGGCTTCGCGATTCCGATCGACCAGGTGCAGCAGACCGCCGACACGATCATCGGAAAGGGCGGCTGAGCTGCGGAGAGTGTGCGATCGACTACGGGCGGGATATCGGAAATTGTCAGATATCCGGCGTATGCCCATCGGCCCGTAGCGATATCACGCTGAGTATGCATACTCACGGGGGTGGACCAACCTCTCCTAGCAGTTCTGCTGCTGCTCGGCCTGCTCGTAGGGTCCGGTGTGGGCGCCGCGTACACCCGGGCCCGGCGGGGGTGGACGGACTACCAGGCCGCCCGCCGGGCGGTGCCGGGGGCCCGGCGGGCCGCCTGGTTGCTGATCCGGGCCGTCACCACCAAGGTCGGCGTGATCACCCTGCTGCTGGCCGGGGCGGTGGCGTACGCCGCCGTCGGCTCCGACGCCGACTCCGGGCCGGGCGGGGCGGATCCCGCACCCACCCCGTCGGCCACCACCGGGGCCGCGCCGCAGCGCTAGCCTCAGGGGGTGGACGACGGACTGCGGGTCACCGACCGGCTCACGGTGCCCGGCACCGAACTGCGGGAACGCTTCTCCCGGTCGTCCGGCCCGGGTGGGCAGGGCGTGAACACCGCCGACTCGCGGGTCGAGCTGAGCTTCGACCTGGCCCGCTCGCCGAGCCTGCCCGAGCCGCTGCGCGCCCGGGCGCTGGACCGGCTCGCCGGGCGGCTGGTCGACGGGGTGCTCACGGTGGCCGCCAGCGAACACCGGGCGCAGTTGGCCAACCGGGAGGCGGCCCGGGAGCGGATGGCCGCGCTGCTGCGCGAGGCGGTCGCCCCGCCGCCGCCCCCGCGTCGGCCGACCCGTCCCTCGCGGGGCGCCAAGGAGCGCCGCCTGGCCGACAAGAAGCGCCAGTCGCAGCGCAAGCGGGAGCGCCGGGTCGACGGCGACTGACCCTCGGGCCGACCGTCCTCGGGTCGATTGATATCGATCGGTCTTCCTGGTTGAATTCTCGCGGG
This sequence comes from Micromonospora rosaria, assembly GCF_001567585.1. Classification (GTDB taxonomy): domain Bacteria; phylum Actinomycetota; class Actinomycetes; order Mycobacteriales; family Micromonosporaceae; genus Micromonospora; species Micromonospora rosaria. Next base: position 42,960 of record NZ_LRQV01000008.1, on the reverse strand, counting down.
AGCACGGGCCGTCATCGATCGCATTCGTCGTACCCCTGACGGGAGTTCCTCCACCATGCTCCGAAGGTCCTTGCACAGGTCCCTGCTCGCCGCCCTGGCGGCGCTGCCGCTGGCCGCCGCCGTCGGCCTGGCGACCACCGCGCCCACCTCACCCGCCACCGCCGCGCCGGCCGCCGCTGCCGCGCCGGTACGGATCATGCCGCTGGGCGACTCGCTCACCGGCTCGCCCGGCTGTTGGCGGGCCATCCTCTGGAACCAGTTGCAGTCGGCCGGGCACACCGACATCGACTTCGTCGGCACCCTCGGCCCGCAGGGCTGCGGTCAGCCGTACGACGGGGACAACGAGGGGCACGGCGGCGCCCTGGTGACCAACGTCGCCAACCAGAACCTGCTGCCCGGCTGGCTCGCCGCGACCCACCCGGACGTGGTGATGATGCAGTTCGGCACCAACGACGTGTGGAACGCCATCCCGCCGACCACCATCCTCGCCGCGTACAGCAAGCTGGTCGACCAGATGCGGGCCGACAACCCGGCGATGAAGGTCATCGTCGCGAAGCTCCCGCCGATGGCCCCGCCCACCTGCGGCGAGTGCGGCCAGCGGGTGGTGGCGCTCAACGCGACCATCGACGGCTGGGCGGCCGGCAAGACCACCGCCGCCTCCCCGATCACGGTCATCGACCAGTGGACCGGGTTCAGCACCGCCACCGACACCTACGACGGGGTGCACCAGAACGCGGCCGGGGACCAAAAGCTCGCCGCCCGCTGGTACCCGGCCGTGGTCGCCGCCCTCTCCGGCACCACCCCGACCACGCCGCCCACCACGCCCCCGACGACGCCTCCGACGACTCCGCCCACCACGCCCCCGACCACGCCTCCGACGACTCCGCCGACGACTCCGCCGACGACGCCGCCGGGCGCGGGGGCGGGCTGCGCCGCGACGCACCGGGTGATCGGGCAGTGGCAGGGCGGCTACCAGGGCGAGGTGACCGTGCGCAACACGGGTACCGCCGGGATCGCCGGCTGGCGCGTCGGCCTCACCCTGCCGGCGGGCAGCCAGCTCACCCAGGCGTGGAACGCCGAGGTGACCGGGACCGGGTCGACGGTCACCGCGCGCAACGTCGGCTGGAACGGGTCGCTGGCCGCCGGGGCGACGACGACCTTCGGGTACCTCGGCAACGGCAGCCCCGGTACGCCCACGCTCACCTGCACGGCGAGCTGACCGCCGACGGCAGGGGTGAGAAGGGGCCCCTTCTCGACCGTATGCGTTAAGAGGGGGCCCTTCCTTACAGCGCGGCGAGCAGGCGGTGCCGCAGGACGGCGGCGCGCTCGGCGAAGCCGCGCTGGGTGGCCGCGTACTCGGCCCGGCCCTCGGGGGTCTCCACCCGCACCGGCGGGTACCCGAGGGCCGCCAGGTCGTACGGGCTGGCCCGCATGTCCAGCGTCCGGATCTCCCGGGCCAGCGCGAAGGCGTCGGCGACCAGCTCGCTCGGCACCAGCGGGGAGAGTTTGTACGCCCACTTGTACAGGTCCATGTTGGCGTGCAGGCAGCCCGGCTGCTCGTGGGCGTGCTGGGTCTCCCGGGTCGGGGTGAGCACGTTCAGCGGCCGGGCGGGCGCGGTGAAGAACCGGTACGCGTCGAAGTGGCTGCACCGCACGCCCCGCTCGTCGACCACGGCGGCGGTGCGCTCCGGGGTGAGCCGCAGCGGCCACGCGTTGTGGCGGACCTCCTGCTGGGTCTGCCGGTACACCATCGCCCACTCGTGCATCCCGAAACAGCCGAGCTGGGCCGGGCGACCGGCGGTGGCGGCGAGCAGGGTGCGGATCCACTCGACCGACTCGGCCCGGCGCTCGCGTACCCGGGCGGTGTCGAGGGTGACCCCGGCGGCGGTGGCGCGGTAGTCCCGGCCGAACTCGGCCGGGTCCGCGTCGCGCAGCAGCACCCCCGGGCCCGGATGCCAGCGCCGCAACTGGGCGGGGCGGTGCGAGTAGTACGTGAAGAGGAAGTCCTCCACCGGGTGCTTCTCGCCCCGGTGCCGCCGGGCCAGATGCGGCGTGAGCCAGGTGTCGACCCGGTGCTCGTGGGCCCGTCGGCGGGCCCGCCAGTCGACCGCGTCGAGCGCGGCGGCGGGAGCGAGGGCGGCGGTCACGCACCCGAGGGTACGACCGCCGCCCCGCTTCCGTCAGGGCACCTCGACCCGGACCCCGGCGGAGAAGACCCCGCTGCGCAGCTCCAGGTGGGTCGGCGGCTCCCGACCGGCGACGGTGAAGACCATCGGGAGCACCACCCGGCTGCCGGCGTCGACCGGCTCGGCGAAGATGTCCCGGCCCTGGTTCACCGCGCGGGTGGCCAGCGCGTCGGCGTTGACCCAGGTGCCGCCGGGCAGGTAGGCCCGCTGCATCTGGCCGTGCCAGGCCTGCTTCTCGGGGGTGATGTTGCGCACCCCGACGGTGGCCTCGCAGCGCCGGCCGGCCACCGTCGCCGTGCCGCAGGCGACCCGGTAGACGGTGAACTCGAACGCCGTCTCCCGCAGCGGCACCCCGATCGGCCCCGTGGCGCCCTGGCCCACCCAGGCTCCGCTGGTCGGCTGCTGGTCGGTGTCGATCGCGGTGACCTGGCGGGTGCCGGTCCAGCCGGCGACGGCGACCACCCCGGCCAGGAGCACCGTGGCACCGGTCACGGTCAGCCAGACCGGTGGGGTACGCCGTCGGGTGGTGGGGCGGGGCGCGTCCGGCAGCGGGTACACCGTCCCCCGCGACGGCCCCGTCCGCCCGGCCCCGGCGGGCTGCCCTCCGCCGCCGACGACCGGCCCGGCCGCGCCCGGCGGGGCGTCGCCCGGGGTGCCGGAGGCCGCCGCCCAGGCCCGTAGCCGGCGGCGGCGTTGCCACCGCCACAGGCCCAGTCCGCCCAGCACCAGCAGCACGGCCAGCCCGCCGAGCAGGGCCGGCAGGCGCCACCACGGCGCCGCCGCCGGCTCGTCGCTCGGTCGGGTCACGGCGGCGGTCCACGTCGCGGTGCCGCAGTCGTACGGCCGCCGCCCGTCGGCGCCGTACGCGCAGGCCGGTGCGGCCAGCGGACGGTCCGGGGCGCTGGTGCGCAGCGCGGTGTGCAGCGTGGTGCTGCCCTTCGGCGGGAGGGTGAGCCGCCAGGTCACCTCGGCGGGCCCCCCGGCGGCGCGGGTGGCCCGCCCACCGCCGGTGATGGTGGTGGCCGAGGCGCCCGAGGGCAGTTCCTGGCGGACCGTGGTGTCCACCGGCGCGTCGCCGACGTTGCGCACCTGGATCCGGTACGCGGGTGCCGGGGTGCCCGCCGACGCGACCGCCACGGTGACGGTCGGCGCGGGCGCCCGCAGCGGTGCCCGGGTGGGCGTCGGTACCGCCGGTGGCGCGGACGGCATCGTCGAGGCCCGGGCCGGGGCGACCAGTGCTGCCGACGACGGCGTGGTGAGCACGGCCGGAGTGGGTGTGCCCCCGGGTGTCGCCGGGGCTCTGGCCCCGGGCGGCCCGGTCAGCGCGGGGAGCGCCGGCACGGTGGCGAGGATGCCGAGGCAGTGCGCGAGCACCGCGATGGCCCTGTGGTGTCGTCTCGATGCAGGCATACGAACGAACCTCCGCCGCCGACGCTAGGGGCGCGGTGACGTCGTGCGGGTACGAAGTGCCGAACTCCACCCCGGCGACCGGCGGCTCACGTACAGTGCGGGACCTGGTGTCGGGCTAGATTGGCCGGGTGCGTATCGCTCGTTTCGCTCATGCCAAGGGAATGTCGTTCGGGGTCGTCGAGGGTGAGCCGGAGGCCGGCCCGCAGGGGCTGACCGTGGCCGAGATCTCCGGCCATCCGTTCGGCCAGCTCACCTTCACCGGGGGCCGCTGGGCCCTGTCGGACGTCCGGCTGCTCTCGCCGATCCTGCCCAGCAAGGTCGTCTGCGTCGGCCGCAACTACGCCGAGCACGCCGCCGAGCTGGGCAACCAGGTGCCGGCGGAGCCGTTGCTGTTCCTGAAGCCGTCCACGTCGGTGATCGGCCCCCGGGACGCGATCCGGCTGCCGGTCTTCTCCAAGCAGGTCGAGCACGAGGCGGAGCTGGCCGTGGTGATCGGGGCGCCGGGCGCGCGGCGGGCCGACCGGGCCGCCGCCGAGCGGGCCATCTTCGGCTACACCTGTGCCAACGACGTCACCGCGCGGGATCTCCAGCACTCCGACGGCCAGTGGACCCGGGCCAAGGGCTTCGACTCGTTCTGCCCGATCGGCCCGTGGATCACCACCGGGCTGGACGTGCGGGACCTGGAGGTCCGCTGCGAGGTGGGGCGCGACCCGGAGGAGATGGAGGTCCGCCAGCTCGGCCGGACCCGGGACATGGTCTTCGACGTCCCCGCCCTGGTGTCCTACATCTCACACGTGATGACGCTGCTCCCCGGGGACGTGGTGCTGACCGGCACGCCGGCGGGGGTTAGCCCGCTCACGGACGGGGATACGGTCACCGTGCGGATCGAGGGGATCGGGGAGCTGACCAACCCGGTGGTCCCGGTCTGACACCGCTCGGGAGGGCCGAAACCGCTGGTCAGGGCTGGTTTCGGTAACCCGATTTGGCCGGCCGGCGCGGGGAGGGTAAAGTTCATCCCCGGCGCCGCAAGGTGCCAATGGGGTATGGGGTAATTGGCAGCCCGACTGATTCTGGTTCAGTTAGTCTAGGTTCGAGTCCTGGTACCCCAGCAACCGACGTTCCCCGTGAGCGTCGGTCGCTGGCTTCTGCTGGAGTTCGACTCCAGCCCCCCGCGAGGGGGGCGGGAAAAGATCTCTGATAGAGTACAGCGGCACCGCCCGAAAGGGCGGAGAGCAGGAAGAAAGTTCTGGCCCCGTCGTCTAGCGGCCCAGGACGCCGCCCTCTCAAGGCGGTAGCGCCGGTTCGAATCCGGTCGGGGCTACGACACAGCGGCCCGTTCCACTCCGGTGGGGCGGGCCGCTTCCTTTTCCCGTCCGGTCCTTCCCACTCCCGGGCGGCTCATGCCCGTCCCCGTCGCGGTGGTGCCCGGCGGGTCCCGTGGTGCCCGCAGCGGTAGGGGGAGGCTGTCGGCCCGGCACTTCGGTGGGCCGGCGACAACCTCGCGGTCGACGGGCGGGGGTGGTGGTGGAGGTGACGGTCAGAGGCCGGAGAGGCGTTGGCCGGCGCGGACCACGGCCATCGCGTGGCGCTCGCCGGGCCGGCGACCCAGCCGCTCGATCGGGCCGGAGATGCTGATCGAGGCGATCACCCGGCCGGTCCGGTCCCGGATCGGCGCGGAGACGCTCGCCACACCGGGCTCGCGTTCGGCGACGCTCTGCGCCCAGCCCCGGCGGCGCACCTCGGCGAGGGTCCGCCCGGTGAACTTCGACCGGGGCAGCAGCGGCATCACCGCCTCCGGCGGCTCCCAGGCGAGCAGGATCTGCGCCGCCGAGCCGGCGGTCATCGGGAGCACCGAGCCGATCGGCACGGTGTCCCGCAGCCCGCTGGCCCGCTCCGCGGCGGCGACGCAGATGCGTTCGTCGGCGCGGCGCAGGTAAAGTTGGGCGCTTTCGCCCGTGGCGTCCCGCAGCGCGGCGAGCAGGGGCTCCGCCGCGGTCAGCAGCACGTCCGGTGCGGCGTTCGCCAACTCGCCCAGCCGGGGCCCCGGGCGCCAGCGGCCCTGGGTGTCCCGGACGAGCATCCGGTGGATCTCCAACGCCTGGGCCAACCGGTGTGCGGTGGCGCGGGGGAGCTTCGTGCGTTCAACGAGTTCGGCCAGGCTGGCGCCGTCGACACAGGCGGCCAGGATGACCACCGCCTTGTCGAGAACGCCGACACCGCTCATACTGTGTCCCACAAGCCGAAATTTACCTCCCAGAATTTAGGATGTCCAGATGGTGGGAGACACTCAACCGAGGACCCTGGCCGAGAAGGTCTGGGACGCGCACGTGGTCCGCTCCGCCGAGGGGGAGCCGGACCTGCTCTTCATCGACCTGCACCTGTTGCACGAGGTGACCAGCCCGCAGGCCTTCGACGGGCTGCGGATGGCCGGCCGCCCGGTCCGGCGGACCGACCTGACGCTGGCCACCGAGGACCACAACACCCCGACCGGGTACGCCGATCCGTCGTTCCGGACCCGGCGTGGCGACCTGCTCACGATCGCGGACCCCACCTCCCGCACCCAGATCGAGACGCTGCGCCGCAACTGTGCCGAGTTCGGGGTCCGGCTGCACCCGCTGGGCGACGAGAACCAGGGCATCGTGCACGTGATCGGCCCGCAGCTCGGCCTCACCCAGCCGGGCATGACGATCGTCTGCGGCGACTCGCACACCGCCACCCACGGCGCGTTCGGTGCGCTCGCCTTCGGCATCGGCACCAGTGAGGTCGAGCACGTGCTGGCCACCCAGACGCTGCCGCAGGCCCGGCCGAAGACGATGGCGGTCAACGTGGTCGGCGAGCTGGGCCCCGGCGTCACCGCCAAGGACCTGGTGCTGGCCCTGATCACCCAGGTCGGCACCGGCGGCGGTCGCGGGCACATCGTGGAGTACCGGGGCGAGGCGATCCGCGACCTCTCGATGGAGGGGCGGATGACCATCGCCAACATGTCCATCGAGTGGGGCGCCAAGGCCGGCATGATCGCGCCGGACGAGACCACCTTCGCGTACCTGAAGGGGCGGCCGAACGCGCCGCAGGGGGACGCCTGGGACGCCGCCCTGGAGTACTGGCGGACCCTGCCCACCGACGAGGGGGCGGTCTTCGACGCCGAGGTGACCCTGGACGCCGCCCGGATCACGCCCTTCGTCACCTGGGGCACCAACCCGGGGCAGGGCGCGCCGCTGGGCAGCGCCGTGCCGGACCCGGAGTCGTTCGCCACCGAGCCCGAGCGGGCCGCCGCCCGCCGCGCGCTGGAGTACATGGACCTCACCCCCGGCACCCCGCTGCGGGACCTGGCCGTGGACGTGGTCTTCGTCGGCTCCTGCACCAACGGCCGGCTGGAGGACCTGCGGGCCGCCGCGGACGTGCTGCGCGGCCAGCGGGTCGCCGACGGCGTCCGGATGCTCGTCGTGCCCGGCTCCGCGGTGGTCCGCGAGGCGGCCGAGGCGGAGGGGCTGGACAAGGTCTTCACCGACGCCGGTGCCGAGTGGCGGTTCGCCGGCTGCTCGATGTGTCTGGGCATGAACCCGGACACCCTGAAGCCGGGCGAGCGCTCCGCCTCCACCTCCAACCGTAACTTCGAGGGCCGGCAGGGCCGGGGTGGCCGTACCCACCTGGTCTCGCCGCCGGTCGCCGCCGCCACCGCCGTGGCCGGCCGGCTGGCCGCCCCCGCCGATCTGTAGAAGGGCAGTCGAGCAGATGGAGAGGTTCACCACCCACACCGGCGCCGCCGTGCCGCTGCGCCGGTCCAACGTGGACACCGACCAGATCATCCCGGCCGTGTACCTCAAGCGGGTGACCCGGACCGGCTTCGCCGACGGGCTGTTCAGCGCCTGGCGGGAGGACCCGTCGTTCGTCCTCAACGATCCGGCGTACGCCGGGGCGTCGGTGCTGGTCGCCGGGCCGGAGTTCGGCACCGGGTCCTCCCGGGAGCACGCCGTGTGGGCGCTGCGCGACTGGGGCTTCAAAGCGGTCCTCTCGCCCCGCTTCGGCGACATCTTCCGGGGCAACGCCCTCAAGGAGGGGCTGCTGCCGGTGGAGCTGGACCTGGCGGCGATCGAGCAGGTCTGGGCGCTGGCCGAGGCCGACCCCGCCGCCCCGGTCACCGTCGACCTGGTCGCCCGGGAGGTCCGGGCGGGGAACTCCACGTGGTCCTTCCCGCTGGACGACTTCAGCCGCTGGCGGCTGATGGAGGGCTTGGACGACATTGGACTCACCCTTCGCCACGAGGCCGCGATCGGTGAGTTCGAGGCGGCGCGACCGCCGTTCCTGCCCTCCGTGGCGTAGCCGTTCGCCCGACCGGAGCGCTATTTCCACCCCCCGCCGGCCCGCCCGGCGGGGGGAATCCGTTACGACACAAGGGCTTTTTTCCCCCGAATGTTTGTGTCCTGGCAGCACAGGGCATACGGTGCGCGCAGAATGGCTCGCGTCGAGTCAGTTGCACAATCGGGAGGAAGTCGTGAACAAGGCCGAGCTCATCGAGGCGCTCGCCGCTCGTCTGGGGGACCGGAAAACGGCGACGGCCGCGCTCGACGCGGTCCTCGCTGAGGTCCAGGCGGCGGTCACCAAGGGCGAGAAAGTGGCGATCACCGGTTTCGGAGCGTTCGAGAAGCGCGTCCGGGGGGCACGAACAGCGCGCAATCCGCGCACCGGTGAGGCGGTGAAGGTCAAGAAGACATCCGTGCCGACCTTCCGGCCGGGCGCCGGCTTCAAGGAGATGGTGGCCAACGGCAAGGTGCCGAAGGCCCCGGCGGCGGCGAAGAAGACCACCACGGCCGCCGCCAAGACCACCGGCACCAAGGCGACCACGGCCAAGGCGGCGGGGGCCAAGGCGACCGGTGCCAAGGCCACCGGCGCGAAGGCGACCACGGCCAAGGCGGCCGGCGCCAAGGCGACCACGGCGAAGGCGACCGGCGCTCGGAAGACCGCCGCCCCGGCGAAGAAGACCGCCGCGGCGAAGGCGACCAAGACCACCGCCAAGGCCACCACCGCCACCAAGAAGGCCGCGCCGGCGAAGAAGAGCACCGCCGCGGCCCGGTCGACGGCGGCGAAGAAGACCACCGCGGCGAAGAAGACCACGGCGGCCAGCAAGGCCACGGCGGCCAGCAAGAGCACGGCGGCGAAGAAGGCGCCGGCCAAGAAGGCCCCGGCGAAGAAGGCAGCGACCAAGCGCTGACCGTTCCGGTCCGGTTCGCAGGGCGCCCACCGTCCCGGTGGGCGCCCTGCGCGTGTCCCGGCCCGCTCTCCCCGGGGGCGGGGCGGGTCAGACGGGGTCGGCGGCCAGCAGGCGGCCGGCGGCGAAGGCGAGCAGCCACCCACCGCCCTTCGGGGTACCGAAGTCGCCGGGGGCGCCGGCCAGCCGTTCCAGGGCACCGGGAATCACCTTGCCCTGACTGCACACCGCCGCCGACACCCCGCCCGCCCCCAGCTCGGCCAGCCGGGCCGCGGCGGCCAGCACGCACTCCTCCGGCACCTGGCCGGGGGCCGGTTCGTCCAGGTCGCCGGTCACCTCGATCGGCAGGTCGAGGCGGGCGGCGGCCGGATCCAGGGTCTGCACGCACCGGCGGGCCGAGGCGGAGAGCAGCCGCTCCGGGCGGACCGCCGCCACCAGCGGCGCCAACGCGACCGCCCGCGCCCACCCGGCCGGGTCCAGCGGTCGGGCGGAGTCCGGCCCGGACCAGGTGGCCCGCCGGCCGGCGCGGGCGTGCCGCAGCACCAGCACCGTGCCGGTGGCCGACGGCAGGGCCGCGAACGCGGCGAGCACCTCGGCGTCGTGCGGGTAGCTGACCCGGCGGGCCGCGTCGTCCACGTCGAACCAGCCCACCTCGTCGACCTCGGTGCCCGCCTCGAACCCACCGGTCGCCACGGCCCGCATCGACCAGTAGTCGACCACCTTCGGCCGGCCGTCGACGAGGTACCGCGCGGTGGGCAGCCGGACCTGCGGCACCGCCCGGACGTCGCTCTCCTCCGCCACCTCGCGGACGGCGGCCACCAGCGGGTGCTCGCCCGGCTCCAGCTTCCCCTTCGGCACCGTCCAGTCTCCGTACCGGGGGCGGTGCACCAGGCAGACCTGGACGCCGTCGTCGGTCGCCCGCCACACCACCCCACCCGCCGCGCGTACCTCGTCGGTCGCCGTCGCCGGACCGCCCGTCACCGCAGCCATCCCGTCCACCGCTTGTCGCCCGCCCGCCGCCAGAGGTCGGGGAACTCGGCCCGTACCCGGTGGATGGTGGCCCGCTCGCGCTCGGCCAGCCGGCCGGCGACGAAGGCCAGCCGCAGGTCGTCCGGCCGGGAGTCCGCCACGGCGGGCCAGGTCTCGGCGGCCACCGCCGCATCCTGGTGCTCGCCGAGCAGACGCTGCACGTCGGCCAGGGCCCCGGCCAGTTTCCGGGCGTCCCTGCCGACCACCGGTACGACCGCGTTCACCGCGTACCGGGCCCGCTTGGCCTGTTTGCGGACCTCGTGCCACGGCTCGTCGGGGCCGAGCGGGTCGAGGGCGTCGCCACCCTGCGGCCCGGTCAGCTTCCGCCACGGCCGACGGACCAGCCGGGGCGACACCTCAGCGGCCGGCTCGGCGGCCCGGGGCCGCAACCGGGGCGCACGGGCGGCCAACACCAGCGCGTCGGCCAGCGCCACGTACCGGGGCGTACGCAGCGCCGCGTCCACCTCGGCCAGGGCGGCCTCCTGGCGGGCCGCCAGGACGGCGTCCAGCCGGTCCACCGCCGCCGGGTCCAGCGGGGCCAGCGGGTCGGCGGCGGCGGTCCGGCGCAGCCGGTCCCGCAGCACCTCCACGTCCCGGGCCGCGCCGAGCACCCCGGCGAGCCAGGCCAGCTCCTCGCGCAGCGGCCGGGCCCACTCCGGTACCAGCAGCGGGGCGAACGTCCGCAGGTCGCTGCGGAGCCGCCGGCAGCCGACCCGCATCTGTTGCAGCGCCGTCCGGTGCCCGGGTACCGGGGCGCGCAGCCGGACCAGCGGGTCGTGCGTCAGCACCCGCCGCACCGCCCGGCGGACCGCCTCGGTGACGACGTCCCCGCCGGTCGGCTCGGCCGGCAGGCCCGTCGGGGCGACCAGGTCGGGCTCGCCGTCGACGGCCGCGCCGAGCGCCCCGACGTGCGCCGGCAGCACCACCGCGAGCGCCCGGCGGTGCTTCGGCACGAACTCGCCCTCGGTGGCCCCGGCGTCGGCCAGCAGCCGGCCGATCCGGTCGAGCAGCGCGGTGTCCCCGGCCCGGCGTTCCACCTCCACCTCGCGGAAGCCGCCCGCCGGCCGGCCGCCCTCGTCGAGCACCGTGACCCGGTCGTCGGCCACCTCGGCCAGCAGCGCGCCGTCGGCGGCGCGGACCTGGTGCCGGTGCCGCTCAGTACGGATCATCGCCACCGGGGCCAGCTCGGCGCCCCGGGTGTGCACCGTGACCAGGTCCCGCAGCTCCTCCGGCACCCCGGTGCCGCGCCGGCCGGGCCGGGAGATCTCGTGCCGTACCCCGGTCGACCCGGTGGGCAGCTTCACCGTCCACGGCTCCGGCTCGCCCCGGCGGTACCGCAGCGAGACACCGGCCCGGGTCAGCCGCAGGTCGGCCGTGTCGACGTACGTCGCCACCAGCCGGACCGGGGCCCGCAGCTCCACCCGGCCGTCCGTCGGGGCGACGGTGGACAGGTCGGGGACCGTGAATCCCTCCGGCACCTCGTACTTGCGTTCCTCTTCCCGCATTCCGCCCACCCTATGCCCGTCGACGGGTCACCCGGACCGGCCACCGACCCGGCGCAGCAACAGATCCTGGAGGTGGGTCAGCGGCGTCTCCGGCAGCCCGGTACGCCGGCTCCAGCTCCCGTCGGCGGCGAGTTCGAACGCCTCCACCTCCGGGCTGAACGCGGCGGCCAGCACGTGGTCCAGCTCGGCGCGGGCCACCGGGTCGCTCACCTGCACCAGCGCCTCCACCCGCCGGTCCAGGTTGCGGTGCATCAGGTCGGCCGAGCCGAGCCAGAACTCCGCGTCGCCGTTGTTGCCGAACCGGAAGACCCGGGAGTGCTCCAGGAACCGGCCCAGGATCGAGCGGACCCGGATGTTCTCCGACAGCCCCGGCACCCCCGGCCGCAGCGTGCACATGCCCCGGATCAGCAGGTCCACGTGCACCCCGGCCCGCGAGGCGCGGTACAGCGCGTCCACGATCTGCTCGTCGACCAGCGAGTTCACCTTGAGCTGCACCAGCCCCGGCATGCCCAGCCGGACGTGGGAGATCTCCCGCTCGATCCGCTCCACCAGGCCGCGCCGGATGCCCTGCGGGGCCACCAGCAGCCGCCGGAACGTGGTCTGCCGGCTGTACCCGGTCAGCACGTTGAACAGGTCGGTCAGGTCCGCCCCGATCTCCGGGTCGGCGGTGAGCACGCCGAAGTCCTCGTACAGTCGGGCGGTCTTCGGGTGGTAGTTGCCGGTGCCGATGTGGCAGTACCGCCGGATCTGGTTGCCCTCCTGGCGGACCACCAGCGCGGTCTTGCAGTGCGTCTTCAGCCCCACCAGGCCGTACACCACGTGACAGCCGGCCCGTTCCAGGGTCCGCGCCCAGCCGATGTTGGCCACCTCGTCGAACCGGGCCTTCAGCTCCACCAGCACCACCACCTGCTTGCCGGCGGCGGCGGCGTCGACCAGCGCGTCGACGATCGGGGAGTCCCCGCTGGTGCGGTACAGGGTCTGCTTGATGGCCAGCACGTTCGGGTCGGCCGCGGCCTGCTCGACGAAGCGCTGCACGCTGGTGGCAAACGAGTGGTACGGGTGGTGCACCAGCACGTCGCCGTCGCGCAGGGTGGCGAAGACGCTGCGCGGCACCTCCCCCTCGGCGAGCCGGGGGTGGGTGGCCGGCACGAACGGCGGGTCCTTCAGGTCGGGGCGGTCGGCCGCGCCGTAGACCTGCCAGAGCGCGGAGAGGTCGAGCAGGCCCCGGACCCGCAGCACGTCGTGCGCGTCCATGTCCAGCTCCCGGACGAGCAGCTCCAGCATGTGGTCGGAGATGTCGGCGGCCACCTCCAGCCGCACCGGCGGGCCGAACCGGCGCCGGGCCAGCTCCCGCTCCAGGGCCTGGAGCAGGTCCTCGTCGCGGTCCTCGTCCACCTCCACCTCGGCGTTGCGGGTGACCCGGAACAGGTGGCACTCCACCACCTGCATCCCGGAGAAGAGCTGCCCGAGGTGGACCGCGATCAGGTCCTCGACGGGCAGGAACCGCACCCCGGGCAGGTCCCGGCACACCCGCACGAACCGGGGTACGTTGTTTGGCACCTTCACCCGGGCGAACAGCTCCGAGCCGCCGTCCGGGTCGCGGACCGCCACGGCCAGGTTCAGCGACCGCCCGGAGATGTACGGGAACGGGTGCGCCGGGTCGACGGCGAGCGGGGTGAGCACCGGGAAGATGTGCTCCCGGAAGTACGTGCGCAGCCGTTCCCGCTCGGCGTCGTCGAGGTCGCCCCAGCGCAGGATCCGGATGTCCTCGGCGGCCAGCTTCGGCAGCACGTCGTCGACGAAGCAGCCGGCCTGCCGGCCCGCCAGCATCGCGGTCTTCTCGGCGATCAGCTCCAACTGGGTCCGCAGCGGCAGGCCGTCGCCGCCCCGCACGGGCAGCCCGGCCTGGAGCCGGCGCTTCAGTCCGGCTATCCGGACCATGAAGAACTCGTCGAGGTTGCTGGCGAAGATGGCCAGGAACTTCGCCCGCTCCAGCAGCGGGGTGCGCGGGTCCTCGGCCAGCGCCAGCACCCGGGCGTTGAAGTCGAGCCAGGACAGCTCCCGGTTGAGGAAGCGGTCCTCGGGCAGCGCCGCCGGGCCGGGCTCCGCGTCCGCCTCCTCGACGTACGGGCCCTCGTCGAGCACCTCCTCCAGCCCGGCCGAGGCCGCCGCCGCGTCGAGCCGGTCGGTGCCCCGGGCCCGCCGGTCGCGGTCGGGCCGCTCGGGTCCCGGCGGCCCGGCCGTACCGTCGTCGGTCCGGGCCGCCTCGCCGGCGGCCGGGGGCGGGTCCGCCGCCGGCGGCCCGCCGACCGGCTCGGAGTGGTCGGTGGGGTCGGCGGGGTCGGTGGGCTCGGGGTCGGTGGCGGGCGACGGTCGGCCGGGCCGGAACCGGCCGTCGGCGCCCCGGTGCCGGGACCCGTCACGGGATGTGGTCGCTCCGGTGGTCCGACGGCGGTTGGTGCGCTGTTCGCGAGGGGTGCTCACCAGCCCATAATCACCCGATGCGGGTTAACGCAAAATGAACTTGGTCGGGTGATCACGCCATCGTCGGGAAGGTCACCCGGACCACCTCGCCGGCCGCGTCGGTCTCCACCCGCAGCCGCTGGCCCAGCCGCAGCATCCGCAGGCCGGAGGCGTCGAAGGCGCGCGCCGGGAAGGGCAGCTCGGTGCCGTCGTCGAGCAGCAGCACCCCGCTGCGGGTCGCCGCGTCGTAGCTGGCCACCGTCCCCTGCATGGCGTCACCGTACACCGCGCCACCGCCGACGAGCGCGGCCGTGCGGGGGCCGAGCCCCAACCGGGCGGCGGCCACCAGGTCGGCCGGGGTGTCCACGTCGCGGCGCAGGGTCGGCCAGTCGCCGGTGAGCGGCACCGCCCCGCTGGCCGCGTGCGCCGTGGCCGAGCCGGCCCCGAAACGCGGGTCGAGCGGTACCCCGGCCGGCGCGGTGAGCAGCACGGTCCCGTCGCCGGGGGCGTCCGCCACGTACCCGCGTACCCCGGCCGCCGCCCGCAGCGCCGCCGCCAGGTCGGCCGGGCGCAGCGCCGGCAGGTCGGCGGTGAGCGCGGCCACCCCGGTCCCGCCGGCCAGCGCCGCGCCGTGCCGCAGGGCCGCGTTCAAGCCGGCGGCCGGAACGTCCGGTACCACCCGCAGTCGGGCCCGTCGTCCGGCACGCCCGGTGTCCCGGGTCGCCGCCGCCACCCGGGCGTCGTCGGTGACCACCACCACCTCGCCGACCGGGGCGCAGGCGGCCACCGCCCGCAGCGTGTCGGCCGCCAGGGCCAGCGCCAGGCTCTCGTGGGGTACGGCGGGCAGCGCGCCCCGCAGCCGGCTCTTCGCCACGCCGAGGCGCTTCACCGGCACCACCACGGTCCAGGTCTGGGACACGGCACAATCCTGCCAGCCGCGCACCGGTACCCTCACTGGCCGTCCCGGGGGCGAGCAGGCATGATTTCGCTGCGGGTGTCAGCGGTGGACGCGGGTGCGGTCGGGCAACGAGGAGGCAGGGTGGGGCGCCGGAAGCTGGGGTTCTGGCAGCGGTTCGCCGTGGTCGTGGTCAAGCCCGTGATGACAGTCTGGACCCGGCGCACCTGGCGGGGCATGGAGCACCTGCGCCGCGACGGCGGGGTGATCATCGTGGCGAACCACATCTCGCACGCCGACCCGTTGGTCTCCGCGCACTTCGTCTACGACGCCGGCCGCTGGCCCCGGTTCCTCGGCAAGGCCAGCGTCTTCCGGGTGCCGGTGGTCGGCTGGCTGCTGCACAGGTGCCGGCAGATCCCGGTGGAGCGCGGCACGGTCGACGCGGTCAAGTCGCTCGACGCCCTGGTCGCCGCTTTGAACGAGGACGGTGCGGTGGTCATCTACCCGGAGGGCACCACCACCCGGCATCCCGACCTGTGGCCGATGCGGGGCAAGACCGGGGCCGCCCGGCTGGCGCTGGCCACCGGCGCCCCGGTGGTCCCGCTGGCCATGTGGGGTCCGGAGCGGATGTTCGACCCCCGGACCAAGCGGTTCAGCGTCCGGCCCCGGATCCCGGTCAGCGTCTCCGCCGGGCCCCCCGTCGACCTGGGGCGCTGGCAGGGGGCCACGCCGACCCGGGCCACCCTGGAGGAGATGACCGACGAGATCATGCTGCGCCTGCGCGACCTGCTCGCCGAGATCCGGGGCGGCACACCGCCGCCGCTGTGGCAACGTCCCGCCCGGGCCGGCGACGGCGGCGAGCGGCCGGAGGCGGCGGCGTGAGCGGGCGACGTGACAGCGCCGGCGGCGGCGGGCACGTGGCGGTGCTGGGGGCCGGGTCGTGGGGGACGGCCTTCGCCAAGATCCTGGCCGACGCCGGCCGGGACGTGACCGTCTGGGCCCGCCGGCCCAGCGTCGTGGACGGCATCCGCCGGGACCGGCGCAACCCCGACTACCTGCCCGACCTGCGGCTGCCGGACCGGGTCCGGGCGACCGGGAACGCCGTCGAGGCGATCACGGACGCCGAACTGGTGGTGCTGGCCGTGCCCTCGCAGACGTTGCGCGGCAACCTCGCCGAGTGGGCCGGGCACCTGCACCCGGACGCCACCCTGGTCTCCCTGATGAAGGGGATCGAGCTGGGCACCACCAAGCGGATGAGCGAGGTGATCGTGGAGACCGCCGGGGTGACCCCGGAGCGGGTGGTGGTGGTCTCCGGCCCCAACGTCGCCCCCGAGATCGCCGCCGAGCAGCCGGCCGCCACCGTGGTCGCCGGCACCGACGCCGCCCGGACGGCGCTGGTGCAGGCGTCCATCCGGACGACCTACTTCCGCCCGTACACCAACGACGACGTGATCGGCTGCGAGCTGGGCGGCGCGGTCAAGAACGTGATCGCCCTGGCGTACGGGATCGCCACCGCGATGGGCTTCGGGGACAACACCCGGGCGATGCTGATGACCCGGGGGCTGGCCGAGACCGCCCGTCTCGGGGTGGCGCTCGGCGCGGACCCGATCACCTTCGCCGGGCTGGCCGGCATGGGGGACCTGGTGGCGAGCTGCTCGTCGCCGTTGGCCCGCAACCGCACCTTCGGCGAGCACCTGGGGCGGGGCGCGACGCTGGAGGAGGCCCGGGTGGCGACCCGGCAGACCGCCGAGGGCGTCAAGAGCGCCCTGGCGGTCCGTGACCTGGCCCGCGCGCACGGGGTCGAGATGCCCATCACCGAGCAGGTCGAACGAGTCTGCCACGAGGGCCTCGACCCCCGGATCGCCGTGGACGTGCTGATGAGCCGGACCGCCAAACCCGAGTCGTACGAGTGAGCCGCCATGACTGACCAGGACTACCGCGACGGCACCCGGTGCGTGCACGCCGGGCTGCCCGAGCCCGCGCCGGGCGACCCGTTCCTCCCCGGGCCGGTCCTCGCCGCGCCGTACCACCTCGACCCGTGGCAGGGGCCGCAGGCCGCGCCGAACGGGTACGGCCGACCGGACAACCCGACCCGGCGGCTGCTGGAGGCGGCCGTCGGCGAGCTGGAGGGCGGCGACTGCCGGGTCTTCGCCAGCGGGCAGGCGGCCATCACCGGCCTGCTGCTGGCCGTGCTGCGGCCGGGCGACACGGTGGTGCTGCCCGCCGACGGGTACTTCCCGGTGCGGGCCTTCGCCGCCGACACCCTGGAGACCATCGGCGTCACGGTGCGCTACGCCCCGACCGTCGGGCCGTACCCGTCGTTCGCGGGGGTCCGGCTGGTGCTGCTGGAGACCCCCGCGAACCCGGGCCTGGACGTGGCCGACATCGCGGCGCTGGCCGAGGCGGCGCACGCGGCCGGGGCCCTGCTGGCGGTGGACAACACCACCGCCACCCCGCTCGGGCAGCGCCCGCTGGGCCTCGGGGCGGACGTGGTGGTCGCCTCCGGCACCAAGGCGCTCACCGGCCACTCGGACCTGCTGCTCGGGTACGTCGCCACCCGGTCGGGGGCGTTGCTGGACGCGGTCACCGGCTGGCGTACCACCACCGGCGCGGTGCCCGGGGCGTTCGACGCCTGGCTGGCCCACCGGTCGCTGGCCACCCTGGACCTGCGGCTGGGCCGGCAGTCGGCCAACGCCGAGGCGGTCGCGCGGGCGCTGGCCGCCCGCCCGGACGTGGCCGGGCTGCGCTGGCCGGGGCTGCCCACCGACCCGGCGTACCCGGTGGCCGCCCGGCAGATGCGCCGGATGCCGGGGGTGCTCTCGTTCGACCTCGGCGACGCCGACCGGGTGGCCCGCTTCGTCGTCGCCGCCCGGCTGGTCGCCGCGGCGACCTCCTTCGGCGGGCTGCACACCACCGCCGACCGGCGGGCCCAGTGGGGCGACGACACCGCACCCGGTTTCGTCCGGCTCTCCTGCGGCGTGGAGGACCCGGCCGACCTGGTGGCCGACATCGGTGCCGCGCTGGACGCCGCCGGGGCGCCGGGTCCGCTATCGTGATCTGGCCCGTCGCGGGCGGCGACGTCGAGGAGGTGAGTCCGATCCATCCGACAACAGGACCGGCGCTTTCCTCCGCGCCCCCGTCGCGCCGGTAGTGCCGGCGGGAGCGCCGCCCAGCGTTCCCGAGAGGCCTGCCATGGTGTCGCCCCGTACCGACCGCCCCACCCTCGTGCAGCGGCTGCGCGCCGCCGGCTGCGTCTACGCCGAGGACGAGGCGGAGCTGCTCCTCGCCGCCGCCGCCTCGACCGGGGCGCTGGCCGGGCTGGTCGAGCGCCGGATCGCCGGCGAACCGCTGGAACACGTGCTCGGCTGGGCCGAGTTCTGCGGCCTGCGGGTCCGGGTGGACGCGGGGGTCTTCGTGCCGCGTAGCCGGACCGCGCTGGTGGTCGAGGCGGCCGTGGCCGCGACCGGTCCGGCCCCGGCGGTGGTGGACCTCTGCTGCGGCTCCGGTGCCACCACGCTGGCCCTCGCCCACCGGCTGGCCTGCCGCTGGCTGGCCGCCGTCGACCTCGACCCGGCCGCCGTGGACTGTGCCCGGGGCAACCTCGCCCCGCTCGGCGTACCGGTCTTCCAGGGCGACCTGTTCGATCCGCTGCCCGAGCGGTGGCGGGGGCGGTTGGACCTGGTGGTGGCCAACGCCCCGTACGTGCCCAGCGGGGCGGTGGCCATGATGCCGGCCGAGGCGCGGCTGCACGAGGCGCGGCTGGCCCTCGACGGCGGCCCGGACGGGCTGGCGGTGCTGCGCCGGGTCGCCGCCCAGGCGGCGCGCTGGCTGGCCCCCGGTGGCCACCTGGCGGTGGAGGTCGCCGCCGACCAGGCCGGGGCGTTGCAGGCCGCGCTGCGGGGGTACGGGCTGGAGCCCCGGGTGGTCCGCAGCGCGGACCTGGACGCCACCGCCCTCGTCGCCCGCCGGCCACCCTGACGACGCGGGCCGATGCCGTGCTGGCCGTGCCGTGCCGGCCCTTTCTTCCGGGCCGCCGGTCCGGGGCGTGTCTTGGACCGGGCGTGTCTCGCTCCGGGGAGGACCATGCGGATGAGCGGTATACCTGTCAGGCATATTTATGCCTGACAGGTATACCGCTCAGAAGTAGTCGCTGCCGCCGGGCGGCCACGCGGTGGGCGTGGGCCGGCCCGGCGCCCTCGGTGGCGGCCGGGACGCCGGGCCGGCGGGTCGAGTGCTTCCGGCTCGCCACGGCTGCGCCGTCGAGCCGGCTCCGCAGCCGACCCGGGTCAGCGGTCGGTGTGGGCCGGTGGCACGGGCGGGGCGGCGGCGAAGGTGGTCCAGGCGGCCGGGGCGAAGAGCAGCGCCGGCCCGTTCGGGTCCTTCGAGTCGCGGACCGCGACCGCGCCGGGGATGTCCGCCATCTCGACGCAGGCGCCCTCGTCGCCGCTGTGGCTGCTCTTGCGCCAGTGGGCTGTCGTCAGCGCCGGACTGGTCGTCGGGGTCATGGTGCCTACCGTCCCTTCAGGATTCGAACGAGCTGGTCGCGACTTGCCGCCGGGCTGAGCGCGACGGATCGCAGGTGTTCCATGATCTTGGTGCAGGTACGCAGGTCGCCGGGGCGGTCGAGGATCATCTGACCGGCGACGGTCTCCACCGAGGCGATGATCGGGTCCTCCGGGTCGGCGAACTCGAGGATGTGCAGCGAGCCTCGGGTGCCCCGGTGGTAGCCGGCGGAGAGCGGGACGACCTGGACGGTGATGTTCGGCAGTTCGCCGATCTTGAGTAGGTGCTGTATCTGCGCCTCCATCACCGCCTGCCCGCCCACCGGGCGGAGCAGTGCTCCCTCGTCGATGATCGTGTCCAGGATGGGCGGTTGGTCGCCGGTCAGCCGTTGCTGCCGGTCGAGTCGGACGTGGACCCGCTGCTCGACGTCCTCGTCGCTGAGGGTGTGCGGCCCGCCGAGCATCACCGCGCGGATGTAGTCGGCGGTCTGGAGCAGCCCCGGCACGACGGACGGCTCGAAGTTGGCGATCCCGGTCGCCTCCGCCTCCAGCGCGATGAAGTCGATGGTGCGGCGGTCGAGCAGGTACGAGTAGGACACCCACCAGCCGGGTTTGCGCGCGTCCTTGGCGAGCTGCACGGCGGCGGCGACCTCCTCGGCCGCTACCCCGTACAACGTGAGCAGGGCGCGGGCGGTGGCCGGGCTGACCAGGGTCTGGGCGTTCTCGTACCGGGACAGCGTGCTGCGGGTGCTGTTGATCTCGTCGGCGGCGGCCTCCAGGGTGAGGCCGGCCGCCTCCCGGTGCGCACGCAGGGCGATGCCCAGTCGCCGTGCTCGGGCGGTCTTCGGAGCCATGCATCGATAGTCGCACACGTCTCTGGGAAAGTGTGCATGAGAGAACCGCGATGAGAGTTGCATTCATCCCCATGGAGGTGTCAACCTGTGACGGCGTCCTCACCACTGGTTGTCGTGGCGACGGTAGTGGTGAGCGACCGGAGGGGATGGGGCGCGCGGCGATCGGGTTTTTTCTCCCCCGTACCCGATCGCCGCGTGCCACCCGACCACGAGGTCACCGGAAGGGGAGACGGATGACGGCAGCCGGACGATGGCCCCGTGTGTCGCGGTGTCGGTGGTGTGCGCGGCCGGTGCTGCGCGACAACGACGGCGCCTGGATCCATGCCGACCTCGCCTACGTCTGCCGGGACGGCGGCGGCGGTCTCAGCTACGTCTGCCGGGACTCGGGTGGAGGGCTGGCCGCCACCACGGCCGAGCCGGAGGTGGTCCGCTATGCCTCCTGAACCGACCCCCACCCACGGCGGGCCGGGCCCGACCCGCGGAGGGTGGCGATGACCCGTTTCCTCGTGGTGCTCACCGACGTCCGGCTGCTCGACGGGGCGAGCCGCAACGAGCGGACCGCGCCCGAGCGGCGGCGGCAGGTGGTGGGGGCGAGCAACCGTGAGGCGGCCGACCGGATCGCCGGGGCGTTCATGGCCCTGGGCATGGTGCGGGCCGGCCGGCAGCGGGTGAAGGTGCTCGCCGTCGGCCGCCGGCTGACCGGCGAGCCCGGCCGGGTGGTGCTGGACCGGGCGTCGGAACGGACCTGCTGACCCGGCGTCGCGCCCGTCGTGCGGGCCGGGCGCGGGTCAGAGTATCCGACGGTGCTTGAGGTACGCCACCAGGTCGTCGTACACGCCGCCCTCGTTGGCGAACATGGCGACGTTGCGGGCGGTGGCGAGCCAGGGCCGGGTCGAGGGGCGGACCTCCTTCAGCGCCCGCTCCAGGTCCCGCTGCTCGATCATGCGGACCTCGCCCCGGCGTACCGAGTCGGCCATCGCGAACTCCGCGGCGGTCTCGCAGAGGTGCGCCAGGTCCGCGCCGGAGAAGTCCTCGGTGGCGGCCACCACCCGGCGCAGGTCGATCCCGGCGATGGGCCGGTCGCGCAGGTGGTACTCCAGGATGGCCCCACGTGCCTCGGGGTCCGGCGGCAACACCAGCACCACCCGGTCGAGCCGCCCCGGGCGACGCAGCGCCGGGTCGACGTCCCACGGGGTGTTGGTGGCGGCCAGCACGAACACCCCGTCGTTGCTGCCCTCCATGCCGTCCAGTTCGGCCAGCAACTGGTTGCCCAGCGTCCGCATCGCACTGGACCCCACCTGCGAGCGCTTGTGCCCCAGCGCGTCGACCTCGTCGAGGAAGAGCACGCACGGGGCGTTGCGGCGGGCGGCCTGGAACAACTCGTGCAGGTTCCGCTCCGAATTGCCGATCCACATGTCCAGCACGTCCACGATGGACAGCGAGAGGAACTTCGCGCCCATCTCCCCGGCCACGGCGCGGGCCAGGAACGTCTTGCCGCAGCCCGGCGGGCCGTAGAGCATCAGCCCGCCGCGCAGGCTCTTGCCGTACACCCGGCGCAGCTCCGGGTTGCGCAGCGGGCCGAGGAAGGCCAGCTCCAGCCGCTCCTTGACCGCCGCCATGCCGCCCACGTCGGAGAGCCGGACGCTGGCCGACTCCACGTCGTACACCCGGTCGGCGTCGCCGGAGACCGGCTCGGGCTCGTCGCCGGCCCGCAGGAAGCGCGGCGGCACGACGTCGGCGAGTTCCCGTTCGTACGCGGCGAGCGGGTCGTCCCCGCCGGCCGGGGCCGCGCCGGCCGCCGGGGGGTCCGGCGTCGTCGCGGCGGCCGGTGGCGGCCCGGGTACGGCCGTGCCGAGCGCCCGCTGCATCAGCGCCCGCGCCTCGACGTGGGCCGGATCACGGGCGAGCGCCTGACCGATGTGCCCGATCGCCTCGGCGCCGCGTCCCCGCTCCAGCAGCAACGCCGCCAGGTGCAGGCGCAGGGGCAGGTCGTCCGGGCGGGCGTCGAGGGCCGCCGCCAGGCTGTCGAGCAGGGGGTCGGTGCTCATAGGACCAGCAGCGTAGCGAAGGGGTACGTCGTCGGGCCGCCCTCCCGGCCGGGTCCCGTCCGGCATGGGGTGATTACGCTATGTATAAGGCGGGTTGACCGGTTGCGGTGTCCCGCCGCCTCTCCCTGGGTATGCCCACCGGCCCTCCGCCACGCACAGTAAGGTCGACCGCGTGAGCGCCACCGGCGCCACAGCGAGTTTCGCAGTCGGGACCGAAGAGGTGACCCCAGTGACCACCCCAGGCAAGACCCGCGTGGCAATCGTCTTCGGCGGCCGTAGCCCGGAACACGGCATCTCCTGTGTCAGCGCCGGCAGCGTGCTCGGCGCGCTGGACCCGGACGAGTTCGAGGTGGTACCGGTCGGCATCACCCGGGCCGGACAGTGGGTGCTGACCAACGGCACCGCGGAGGAGTTGGCGATCCACGCGCGTCAGCTTCCGGAGATCACCGCTGCCTCCGGCGTCGACCTGGTGCTGCGTGCCGACCCCACCGGCAACGGGCTGCTGGTGCTCGAGCCGGGGGAGGGGCCCCGGGCCCTGACCGACGTGGACGTCGTCTTCCCGGTCCTGCACGGCGCGTACGGCGAGGACGGCACCATCCAGGGGATGCTGGAGATGGCCGGCATCCCGTACGTCGGGGCGAACGTGTTCGCCTCGGCCGCCGCGATGGACAAGGAGTTCACCAAGAAGCTCTGCGCCGCCGAGGGCATCCCGGTCGGCCCGTACGTGGTGCTGCGCAGCGGGATGACGCTGACCGAGGAGGACAAGGAGCGGCTGGGCCTGCCGGTCTTCGTCAAGCCGTCGCGGGCCGGGTCGTCCTTCGGCATCAGCAAGGTCGACGACTGGGCGAAGCTCGACGAGGCCGTCGCCGTCGCCCGGCAGATCGACCCGAAGGTGCTGGTCGAGGGGGCGATCGTCGGCCGCGAGATCGAGTGCGGCGTGCTGGAGGGGGAGGCGGCCGGGTCGCCCGAGGCGTCGGTGCTGGCCGAGGTCCGGGTCGTCGCCGACCACGACTTCTACGACTTCGAGGCGAAGTACATCGACTCCGAGCAGTCCTGCGAGTACGACATCCCGGCCGGACTGCCCGACCAGGTCACCCGGCAGGTGCAGGAGTACGCGGTCCGGGCGTTCACCGCGCTCGACTGCGCCGGGCTGGCCCGGGTCGACTTCTTCGTCACCCCCGACCTGCGGGTCTACCTCAACGAGATCAACACGATGCCCGGGTTCACCCCGTCGTCGATGTTCCCCCGGATGTGGGCTGCCTCCGGCCTGGAGTACCCGAAGCTGGTCAACCGCCTCATCCGCACCGCCCTCCGCCGAGGCACCGGCCTCCACTAACCCACCCCCCTGCCCCCACCCCTCTCTCATCCCCTCCCGGCTCCGCCCCTCCCCCCCCTCACCCCGTTGATCATGGAGTTGGCGGCATGGAGGGACGCTCCGCCTGCCGCCAACTCCATGATCAACGCATGGAGACGGGGCGGGGGGAGGGGGAGGGGGCGGGGACGGGGTGGGGGAGCGGGGGTTAGCGGTGGCAGCCGGTGGGGGGGGTGCCGCCGGAGGGGACCGAGGCCACGATCGCGTCGGCGAGGGGGGGGGGAGCTGCAACGGTTGGCCGTGGGTCGCCGGCACGCTCACCCGGACCGGGACCTCGCGGTCGAGGGTGGTCAGGGTGGTGCGGTCGCCCTCGGTGGTGCCGTGCCAGCAGACGTTGTTGACCGTCCACACCTCGTCGGTGTCCGGCACGGTGGCGGCCGGGCCGCCGCAGGCCACGGTGAGGGCGGGGTCGCCGTACGCGGCGTTCTGCTCGGGGCCGGCGGTGACCGGACGCTGGGCGAGCTCGCCGACGGTCGCCGGGAGGTGCGAGAGCAGGGCGCGACACACCGTGGCGGGCCGTTCGGCCAGCTTCGGGGCGGCCATCTCGACCGGCGTGGTCGACTGCGGCTGGACCACGGTGGGCGACGCGGTCGGGGCCGCGTCGGTGCCGACGTCCGACCTGATCTGGGCGAAGGCGACCCCGGCGACCAGCAGGGTCACCGGGACGGCGACCGCCGTGGCGAGCAGCGCGGCGGTGCGGTTGGTCCGGTCCGGCGTCCGGGCGGCCGGCGTCGCACCGGTGGGCCCGTCGGCAGGCTGCCCGTCAGGCCGCTGGTCGGCAGACTGCGCGTCGGCAGACTGCGCGTCGGCAGACTGCGCGTCGGTGGGCTGCTCGTCGGGCCGCCGGTCGGCGGGGGAAGGCGTGATCGTGTCCACTTACAGGCGCACCACCGAACACGTGAGGGTGCGGGTGATGCCGGGCACCATCTGCACCTTGCTGACGATGAGTTTGCCGAGTTCGTCGACGGTGTTGGCCTCGGTGAGGACGACCACGTCGTACGGCCCGGTGACGGCGTCGACGCGCACCACGCCGGCGAGACCGGAGATGAGACCGGCCACGTCCCGTGCCCGGCCCACCTCTGTCTGGATGAGGATGTACGCCTGAACCACGACTCGACCTCCGTCTGTCGCCGTCGCCGCCTGGGCGGCCCGAAGGGTGAAAATACCCTACGGACCAGGTGTGATCCCTATCGGTGGTCGAGGAGAAGCGGTGAGCGAGCGGAGCGGGACGGCGTGAGCGTCGCGGGTGTCGGTGAGTTCGGGTTGATCGACCGGGTGACCGCCCGGCTGGGGGCCGGGCCGGCGTGCCTGGTCGGCCCCGGGGACGACGCCGCGGTGGTGGCCGCCCCGGACAGCCGGGTGGTCGCCTCGACGGACGTGTTGGTCGAGGGGAGGCACTTCCGGCGGGACTGGGGCGGCGCGGTGGACCTCGGACACCGGGCGGCGGCGGCCAACCTGGCCGACATCGCGGCGATGGGGGCCACCCCGACCGCGTTGCTGGTCGCCCTCTGCCTGCCGCCCGGGCTGGAACCGGGCTGGGCCGAGCAGTTGGCCGACGGGCTCGCGGCCGAGGCCGCCAAGGTCGGCGCGAGCGTGGTGGGCGGGGACATGTCGGCCAGCCCGACGCTGACCGTCGCCGTCACCGCGCTGGGCGACCTCGGTGGCCGGGCCCCGGTGCTGCGCTCCGGCGCCCGTCCCGGCGACGTGCTCGCGCTGGCCGGACGGGTCGGGTACGCGGCGGCCGGGTGCACGGTGCTCTCCCGGGGCTTCCGTACCCCGAAGCTGCTCGTGGAGGCGTACCGGCGGCCCGAGGTGCCGTACCCCGCCGGGCCGCACGCCGCCCGGCTCGGCGCCACCGCGATGATCGACGTGTCGGACGGGCTCCTGGCCGACCTGGGGCACGTGGCGCGGGCCAGCGGGGTCGGCATCGACGTGCACCGGGACGCCTTCGAGGTACCCCGGCAGATGCGGGACGCCGCCCAGGCGCTCGGCGTCGACCCGTACACCTGGTTGCTGGCCGGCGGTGACGACCACGCCCTGGCGGCCACCTTCCCGCCCGCCGTGGCGTTGCCCGCCCCGTGGCGGCCGATCGGCGTGGTGACCGAGGGCGGCGTGGTGACCGAGGGTGGCGGGGCGGCCGGGGGCGGGGTCACCGTGGACGGGGAGCGGTACGACGGGCCGGCCGGCTGGGATCACTTCCGGTGACGGTCGTACCCTTCACCCGTGAGTGAGCTGGAGATTCGCCCGGTGCCCTTCGACTCGCCGGTGGCCCGGCTGTTGATCCGGGACGCCATGGCCGACCTGGGGGCCCGGTACGGCGGCAGCGGCGACGACACCCCGATCGACGCCACCGAGTTCGAGCCCCCGGCGGGGATGTTCCTGGTGGCGCGGCTGGACGGCACGCCGGTCGGCTGTGCCGGCTGGCGCAGCCACGGCGACTCCGGGGAGATCGCCGAGTTGAAGCGGATGTACACCGCCCCGGCCGTCCGGGGCCGGGGGGTGGCCCGGGCCGTGCTGGCGGCGGTGGAGAGTTCCGCCCGGGAGCACGGGCGCAAGCAGATCATCCTGGAGTGCGGGGACCGGCAGCCCGAGGCGATCGCGATGTACTTCGCGCTCGGGTACGAGCGGATCCCGAACTTCGGCTTCTACCGGGACTCACCCGGCTGCCTCTCCTTCGGCCGCCCGCTCTGACCGGGCGCACCGGCCCGTTCGCCGACCCGGCCGGGCCTGGTCCTGCGGGTGCCGGCGACCGGCTGCGCGCCGGTCGACCGGGGGGCGGGGTCGTTCGGCACGCCGGCCGGTCCGGCCGGCGAACGGTCCGGCCGGCGAACGGTCCGGTCGGTGAACGGGCTGGTGGGCGAACAGACCGGTCGCTGAACGGGCCGGTCGGCAAACAGGTCGGTCGGTGAACAGGCTGGTCGGCACACAAGCTGGTCGGTGCACGGGCAGCGGCCGGCCCGGGAGCGGCGCGGAGGCCGGTCCGGCCGGCGGCGGGCACGACAGAGCCGGCGGACCGGGAACGGTCCGCCGGCAGTGGCGGTGATCGGAGCGGCGGGCTACCGCGTCAGGCGCGGGTGACCTTGCCGGCCTTGATGCACGAGGTGCAGACCTTCAGCTTCTTGGTCGTGCCGCCACCGGCGGGGGTGCGCACCGACTGGATGTTCGGGTTCCAGCGGCGGTTGGTCCGCCGGTGCGAGTGGGACACGTTGTGGCCGAAGCCCGGCCCCTTGCCACAGACGTCGCACACGCTAGCCACGGGATACTCCTGAGATTGAAACGTTCATGAGGTCGCCGGCAGGGTGCTGCCCGGACAACCCGGCCAGGCTACCCGATGGTCCGCCGGGTCGGCCAACCGCCCCTGCCGGGCCGACCTGGGCGGCGGCCGGACGGCGACGCCACCGGGAACCGGCCGAGCCCGGCGGCTGTCGGTCTCCGCCAGTAGGCTTCTGGCCGTGCTGGAGACCCTCGACGCCGCCGCGGTGCGCCGCTGGTGCGCGGGCGGGCTGGCCGTGCTCCGGCAGCACCAGGGCGAGATCGACGAGCTGAACGTCTACCCCGTCCCGGACGGCGACACCGGCACCAACCTGGTGCTCACCCTCACCTCGGCCCAGCAGGCGCTGGCGATGGACCTGGGCACCCTGCCCGACGACGGGGCGACCGGCCACGGGCACGCGCTGCGGCTGATGGCCCAGGGGGCGCTGCTCGGCGCTCGGGGCAACTCCGGGGTGATTCTCGCGCAGATCCTGCGCGGTCTCGCCGACGCGGTCGCCGAGGTGCCGGCCGTGCGCGGCCGGGCGCTGGCCACGGCGTTGCGGGCGGCGACCACCGCCGCGTACGCCGCGGTGGCCCAGCCGGTCGAGGGCACCCTGCTCAGCGTGGTCGCCGCGGCGGCCGGCGCGGCCGAGGCGGCGGCGAGCGACGACCTGCCCACCGTGGCGCGGTCGGCGGCCGACGCGGCGGCGCACGCGGTGGGTCGTACCCCGGGGCAGTTGCCGGAGCTGGCCAGCGCCGGGGTGGTCGACGCCGGCGGGCGGGGGTTCTGCCTGCTGCTCGACGCCCTGGTCGAGGTCGTCACCGGCGAGCGCCCGGAGCGGCCGGCCACCGCGCCGCGCCCGGTCGGCCCGCCGCCGGTGGCCGTGCGGGAGACCGGCTCCCCGGAGTACGCCTACGAGGTGCAGTTCCTGCTCGACGCCGAGCCGGCGGCGGTACGGCGGATGCGCGCCGACCTGGCCGCGCTGGGCGACTCCCTGGTCGTGGTCGGCGGCGACCGGACCTGGCACGTGCACGTGCACGTCAACGACATCGGGGCGGCCGTCGAGGCGGGCGTGGTCGCCGGCCGGCCGTACCGGATCACCGTCAGCCGCTTCGCCGACCAGCCGCCGCCCGGCGCGCCACCGCCGGAGCAGGCCGGCCGGGCGGCGGTGGTGGTCTCCGACGGCGCGGGCATCACCGAGCTGTTCGCCCGGGAGGGGGCGGCGGTGGTGCCGGGCAACCCGTCCACCGGTGACCTGCTGGCCGCGATCCGGGCCACCGGCGCGGCCGGGGTGGTGCTGCTGCCCAACGACCCGGCCACCCAGGCGGTGGCGGGCCTGGCCGCGCGGGAGGCGGACGGCGTGGGGGTCCGGGTCGCCGTGGTGCCGACCCGCTCCCCGGTGCAGGCGCTGGCCGCCCTCGCGGTCCGGGACCCGGGCCGCCGCTTCGAGGACGACGTGATCGCGATGGCCGAGGCGGCCGGCGCCTGCCGGTACGCCGAGGTCTGCTACGCCGGCCGGGAGGCGCTGACCGTGGCCGGCCCGTGCCGCCCCGGCGACGTGCTGGCCCTGGTCGAGGGGGAGGTGCACCTGATCGGCGCGGACCTGGTCGACACCTGCACCGGCGTCGTCGACCGGATGCTCGGCGGCGGCGGTGAGCTGGTCACCCTGCTCTCCGGGGCGGACGCCCCGGCCGGGCTCGCCGAGGCGGTACGCGAGCACGTCGGGCGGCGCTGGCCGTTCGTCGAGGTGCAGGCGTACCCGGGCGGGCAACCGCACTATCCGCTCCTGGTGGGGGTCGAATGACGTCCGAGTCGTCCACGGTGGACACACCGCTGTCGAAGCTGGTCGGGGCGAAGACCGCCAAGGCGCTCGCCGACCACCTCGACCTGCTGACCGCCGGTGACCTGGTCTACCACTTCCCGCGCCGGTACGACGAGCGCGGCGAGCACACCGACATCCGGGCGCTGGACGTCGGCGAGCAGGTCACCGTGCTGGCCCAGGTGCAGCGCACCGCGGTCCGCCCGATGCGCCAGCGCCGGGGCAACCTGCTGGAGGTCACCGTGGGGGACTCCTCCGGCGGCACGCTGACCCTGACCTTCTTCGGCAACCAGGCGTGGCGGGAACGGGAGCTGCGGCCCGGCCGGTGGGGGATGTTCGCCGGCAAGGTCACCGAGTTCCGGGGGAAACGCCAGCTCAACGGCCCGGAGTACGTCCTGCTCGGCGACTCCACCGACGGCGAGGCGGCGGCCACCGAGGAGGTCGAGGAGTTCGCCGGGGCGCTGATCCCGGTCTACCCGGCCGCGGCGGCGGTGCCGACCTGGGTGATCGCCCGGTGCGTCCGGGTGGTGCTGGACACCTTCACCCCGCCGGACGACCCGTTGCCGTCGAGCGTGCGGGCCGGCCGCAACCTGGTCGGGATCGGCCCCGCGCTGCGCGAGATCCACCGCCCGTCCAGCAAGGAGGAGCTGTACCGGGCCCGCCGCCGGCTCAAGTGGGACGAGGCGTTCGCCGTGCAGCTCACCCTGGTCCAACGCAAGATCCGGGCCGCCGCGCGGCCGGCGAAGGCCCGGCCGCCGCGCCCCGGCGGGCTGCTCGACCGGTTCGACGCCCGGCTGCCCTACGAGCTGACCCCGGGCCAGCGCACGGTCGGCGCGGAGATCGCCGCCGACCTGGGTACCGCCCACCCGATGCACCGGCTGCTCCAGGGCGAGGTGGGCTCGGGCAAGACGGTGGTGGCGCTGCGGGCGATGCTCCAGGTCGTCGACGCCGGTGGGCAGGCCGCCCTGCTGGCCCCGACCGAGGTGCTCGCCGCCCAGCACCACCGGGGCATCCTGGACCTGCTCGGTCCGCTCGCGCAGGCCGGCGAGCTGGGCGCCGACGACGTCGCCACCCGGGTCGAGCTGGTCACCGGCTCGCTGGGCGCGGCGGCCCGCCGCCGGGCGCTCGCCGAGGTGGCCGGCGGCCGGGCCGGCATCGTGCTCGGCACCCACGCCCTGCTCTACGAGGGGGTCGACTTCGCCGACCTGGGTCTGGTGGTGGTCGACGAGCAGCACCGGTTCGGGGTGGAGCAGCGCGACGCCCTGCGGGCCAAGGCCGACCAGCCGCCGCACGTGCTGGTGATGACCGCCACGCCGATCCCCCGGACGGTCGCCATGACCGTCTACGGCGACCTGGAGACGTCCACCCTCTCCCAGCTCCCGCAGGGCCGCTCGCCGATCGCCTCGCACGTGGTGCCGGCCGCCGACAAGCCGGCCTTCCTGGACCGGGCCTGGCGGCGGTTGCGCGAGGAGGTGGCCGCCGGCCACCAGGCGTACGTGGTCTGTCCCCGGATCGGGGACGGGCCACAGAGCGACGAGGAGCCGCCCCGGGAGGACGACTCCGGCCGGCGACCCCCGCTGGCGGTGACCGAGGTCGCCCCGCTGCTCGCCGAGGGGCCGCTGCACGGGCTGCGGATCGGCGTGCTGCACGGGCGGCTGCCAGCCGACGAGAAGGACGCGGTGATGCGCTCCTACGCCGCCGGTGACCTGGACGTGCTGGTGGCCACCACGGTGGTCGAGGTCGGCGTCAACGTCCCCAACGCCACCGTGATGATCGTGCTGGACGCGGACCGGTTCGGCGTCTCCCAACTGCACCAGCTCCGGGGCCGGGTGGGCCGGGGCTCGGCGGCCGGGCTCTGCCTGCTGGTCACCGAGGCGGCCGAGGGCTCGTCGGCGCGGGAGCGCCTGGACGCCGTCGCGTCCACCACGGACGGCTTCAAGCTCGCCGAACTGGACCTGGAGCAGCGCCGGGAGGGCGACGTGCTGGGGGCCACCCAGTCGGGTCGCCGGTCGCACCTGCGGCTGCTGTCGCTGCTGCGCGACACCGACCTGATCCGGGACGCCCGTACCGAGGCGATCGCCCTGGTCGAGGAGGACCCGGAGCTGGCCCGGCACCCG
This sequence comes from Micromonospora rosaria, assembly GCF_001567585.1. Lineage (GTDB taxonomy): Bacteria > Actinomycetota > Actinomycetes > Mycobacteriales > Micromonosporaceae > Micromonospora > Micromonospora rosaria. The sequence continues at coordinate 12,301 of NZ_LRQV01000008.1, read as the reverse complement.
GCGCTGGCCGCCTCGGTCGCCACCCTGGTCGACGAGGAACGCGCGGAGTACCTGGAGAAGGGCTGACCCCGACGTCCACCGAGGGCGCTGCGCGGGCCTGACGTCCGAGGCGGTGCGCGGACCTCCCGGGGACGGGGTGAGGGCGCGCCGACCGGGTGGTCGACGCGCCCTCGGGGTCGATCAGGTGGGGCGGAGCGGGTCAGGCGGTGAAGTGCACCCGACGCCGCCGCGCGACCACGAAGAGCACCGCGCCCAGGGCGAGCAGGGCGAGCGCACCGGCGGCGATGCCGCCCGCCGCCGCGCCGGTCACCGGCAGGCCGGGCTCCTCCTCGCCGCCACCGGCGCCGCCGTCGGTCTCGTCGCAGTCCTTGGGCTCGGTCCAGGCGAGCGGGCCGCCGGAGTCCAGGTCACCGGTGACGGTGACGGTGAAGCCCTTGCTGGCCTTGAAGGTGACCTTCTCGGTCTTGCCCGGCTTGACCGTGACGGTCTTGGCCTCGCCCTTGTTCGGGGTGAAGGTGCTGGTGACGGTGGCCCCGTCCGTGGGGTTCTTGATCTCGAAGATCATCTCGTCGCAGCTGGAGGTGTAGGTGCCCTCCGGGGTGCCGACCTCGGGCTGCTTGCAGTCCTCGGGCTGCTCGTGGCCCCCCTCGAAGGTCTCCATGCCCTTGGCCGTGACCGTGATGTTCCGCGAGTTCGCCGGGTCGAGCTTGTGGTTGACCACCTCGCTCGCCGGCACGGTCACGTCCTTGCGGTACTCCCCGCTGGCGGTGATGGTGAAGGTCGTCTTGATGTTGCCCCGGTTGGTGAGGGCCAGCGTCACGCTGCCCTCGCAGTCGAAGGTCGGCTCGACGGCGGGCGCGGCGACGCAGGTGTCCTCGCCGCCGTTGTACCAGGCCGGCGGGCCCTCGGACCGGGCGCCGATGCCGCTGTCGCTGCCGATCTTGCGGTTGTCGTACCGGGGGCTGTCGTCGTCCAGCGGGTCGATGATCTCGCTGCCGAAGACGAAGTCGACCTGGGTGAAGCAGGCCGGCACCTCGACCTTGAACTCCAGCGTGGCCTGCTGGAGCTCACCCTCGCCGACCCCGGCGAACTTCTTCACCGACGTGTCGAAGACGTACTGCGGGGTGGCGAAGCGCGCCGACGGGGCCAGGTACGACACCAGGGCCACGTCCTGCTCCTGACCGGCGCAGAGCGGGCCGTTGGTCAGGGTGATCTTGGCGGTGCCCTCTCGGCCTGCGAATTCGTGGGTGTAGCGGGCCTTCTCGGCGTCGACGCACTCGGGGCCGGGCGGCGGGGTCGCGGGCGGCGTGGTCGGAACGGTCTCGGCGGACTCGGTCACCGAGGGGGAGGGCTCCGGCGAGGGGATGCGGGCGCTCGCGGGCGAGGGCACCGTGACGGCCGCGAAGCCGAGCAGCGCGGCGGCGGCCACGGCGAGCGGTCGCCGCAGCGACAGCGGGGGACGGATCACACGTACTCCCGGGGTGAAGGGCGTCAAGGGGTACGGCGGGGGCGGCGGTGGGCGGTCGCTGCCGGATCTCGGGCGCGTCCCGCGACGGTGCCTCCCCGGTGCCGTGAGGCCGGCGGAAGCACCGCCGGCACGGGCAGACCCTAGCGAGGGCAACCGGTACGAAACAGCCCACAGGCCCCACTCATCATCATGTTATGAATTTGAGATCATTGATGCACGGACGGTAGTTCGTCCGCACACCGGTCGATACCGACCGTGTGGGCCGGTCGCGTACCGTGATCGCGTAGCGTCGGGGCCGTGAGAACGTCGCAGGGTGCGCGCAGGAGGAGCCGGTGACCCGGATCGTGGCCGGAGCGCTCGGCGGGCGGCGGATCGCCGCGCCCCCGGGCGCCGGCACCCGCCCCACCACCGACCGGGTGCGGGAGGCGCTGTTCAGCGCGGTGCAGGCCGTGGTCGACCTCGGCGGGGCGCGCTTCGCCGACCTGTACGCCGGCTCCGGCGCGGTCGGGCTGGAGGCGCTGTCGCGGGGCGCCGGTCACGTCCTGCTGGTGGAGTCCGACCCCCGGGCCGCCCGGGTGACCCGGGAGAACCTCGCCGCCGTCCGGGCCGGGCCCGCCGCCCGGCTGGTCACCGGGCGGGTCGCCACCGTGCTCGCCGCCGGTCCGGACGGCGGTCCGTACGACGTGGTCTTCGCCGACCCGCCGTACGCGATGCCCGGCGCGGAGGTGACCGCCATGCTGGCCGCGCTGCGCGACGGGGGGTGGCTGGCCGACGGGGCGCTGGTCGTGGTGGAGCGGTCCACCCGGACCCCACCGTTCGACTGGGTGCAGGACGTCACCTGCGAGCGTAGTCGGCGTTACGGGGAGACCACGCTTTGGTACGGTCGCCGATCATGAGACGTGCGGTATGCCCCGGCTCTTTCGACCCGGTCACCAACGGTCACCTCGACATCGTCGGCCGGGCCAGTCGGCTCTTCGACGAGGTGATCGTCGTGGTCACCATCAACCAGTCGAAGAACTCGCTGTTCACCGTCGAGGAGCGGATCGACATGCTCCGCCAGGTGACCGCCTCGTACGACAACGTCCGGGTCGAGTCGTTCCGGGGGCTGCTGGTGGACTTCTGCCGGGCCCAGCAGGCGACCGTCCTGGTCAAGGGCCTGCGGGCGGTCAGCGACTTCGACTACGAGTTGCAGATGGCCCACATGAACATCGGCCTGGCCGGGGTGGAGACCCTCTTCATGCCGACCAACCCGCTCTACTCGTTCCTCTCCTCCAGCCTGGTCAAGGACGTGGCGAAGTGGGGCGGGGACGTCTCGCCGCACGTCCCCGACGTGGTCCGGGAGGCGCTCAGCCTCCGCCTCGACCCGTCCGTCCGCGGCTGACCGCAGCCGGCGCCGGACGCGCCCGGACCCGTCCCGCGGCCGGCGCGACGCGCCGGACCCGGGGCGGATGGGGCGCGGGTGGCCCGTGCGCGACATCATGGTGGAGCGGGAGGACGGCCGCAGCCCGCATCATGGAGGTCGGCCGACGGACGACAGGAGTGAGGTACCGGTGGACCCGCTCGATCGCATCGACGAACTGATCGCCATGGTGGAGCAGGCCCGCTCCGTTCCGATGTCCCGGAACAACTGCATGGTCGACCGGGGCGAGATGATCGCCGCGCTGGACGAGATGCGCGCCGACCTCCCCGCCGACCTGCGCCGGGCCGCCGCCCTCCTGGAGGAGCGGGACAAGATCATGGAGGCGGGCAAGCGGGAGGCGGACCGGATCATCAGCGAGGGCGAGGCGGAACACGCCCGCCTGGTCTCGGTGAACGAGATCACCGTCTCCGCCGAGCACGAGGGGGCCCGGATCATCGCCGAGGCCCGCGCCGAGGCGCAGCGGCTGCGCTCGGAGGTCGACGACTACGTCGACACCGCGCTGGCCAACTTCGAGCAGTTCCTCACCCGGGCGCTCGCCTCGATCGAGCGGGGCCGGGACAAGATGCACGCGCTGCGGGAGATCGGCACCTTCGCGGGGGACGACACGGAGCGCCCGATAACCTTCTGACCGGTACCGCACCAGCCGGCCGAACGGGGTGGGCGTCGCCCCGGTTCGACGGTGGGGTGGTCGCCCAGGTAACCTCGTGTGTCGGCCTCTCACCGGCCGGAGTCTGACTATGCCCAAGCACACACCGAGCTCACTCGACCCCAGGTCGCCGCTGGTCCTCGACACGAGGGAACTGCCGCGTCGACCTGGCGCCTTGCGTACGGTCGATCGGGTCGTGCCGGCACCGGCGGACCTCGGCGTGGAGTTGATCGGCGTGCCGGAGGGCGCGGACCTCACCCTCGACCTGAGGATGGAGTCGGTGTCCGAGGGGGTGCTCGTCTCCGGGACCGTCAGCGGCCCCGTCCGGGGCGAGTGCGGTCGCTGCCTGCGTGAGATCAACGACACGGTGGCCGTGACCGTCCAGGAGCTGTACGCCTACGCGAACAGCACCACGGACGTCACGACCGAGGAGGATGAGGTGGGCCGACTCCAGGGCGACCTGATCGACCTGGAGCCGGCGGTTCGGGACGCGGTGGTGCTCACCCTGCCGACCAACCCGATCTGCCGCCAGGACTGCCCAGGGTTGTGCCCCGAATGCGGGGTGCACCGGGACGAACTGCCGGTCGACCACAGCCACCAGCAGATCGACCCGCGTTGGGCGGGCCTGTCGCAACTGAATCGTGAAGAGGAGTAAGAACCGTGGCCGTTCCCAAGCGCAAGATGTCGCGCAGCAACACCCGGTCCCGTCGGGCGCAGTGGAAGGCGACGCCGGTCGCGACGGTGGCCTGCCCGCAGTGCAAGTCGGCCAAGCTGCCGCACACCGCCTGCTCCGTCTGTGGCACCTACAACGGCCGCCAGGTCATCGAGGTCTGACGGGTTCGCCCCGTGACGCCTCCGACCCGAGGTCGGGTGGCGCGTCCAACCTGGCGATCGCCCGCCACCCCGGTGGCTGCCGACGCCGGCCGGCCCGCTCCGGCCGGCGTCGCGACGGGGCCGGGCACCGTACGGATCGCCGTTGACCTCCTCGGCGGGGACGACGCTCCCGCCGTCGTGGTTGACGGCGCTCTGCGGGCCATGCGTGCCGACCCTGACCTGCACCTGCTTCTCGTCGGTCCGGCGGAGACCGCCGCCGAGGTGACCGACGCCCTCGACCCGGCCCAGCGGGCCCGGGTCGCCGTGCGCCCGGTGCGGGACGCCGTCGCCATGACCGAATCTCCCACCCGCGCGGCCCGTGCCCACAGCACGGTCCGCGCGGCCGTCGCCGCCGTCCGCGCCGGCACGGCCGACGCCCTGGTCTCCGCCGGCTCGACCGGCGCCACCGTCACCGCCGCCGTGCTCGGCCTCGGCCGCTGGCCGGGGGTACGGCACCCCGCGCTGGTCGCCACCCTGCCGGCGGTCGAGGGCCCGGTGGTCCTGCTCGACGTCGGCGGGGCCCTGGAGGCCCACCCGGCGACCCTGTCCCGGCACGCCGTGCTCGGCGCCGCCTACGCGGCGGTCGCGCACGGCATCACCGCGCCCCGGGTCGGGCTGCTCTCGGTGGGCACCGAGGCCGGCAAGGGCGACCGCGCCCGCCGGGCCGCCGACCCGCTGCTCGCCGTCGGCCCGCTGCCGTGCGACGCCCGCTACGTCGGCCTCGTCGAGGGGTACGACGTGACGCTCGGCGCGCGCGCCGATGTCGTGGTCACCGACGGCTTCACCGGTAACGTGCTGCTCAAGGCGATCGAGGGCGCGTACGCCATGGCCGGCGGGGCACCGGCCGGCGGAGGCGCCCCCCGGGCCGCCGCCCTGCTCGGGATCTCCGGCACCGTGGTCGTCTGCCACGGCGCGGCCCGCGCCGACGACATCGCCTCCGGCATCGCCCTCGCCGCCCACCTGTGGCGTCGGGGTGCCACCGACACCGTCTCCGCGCTGCTGGCCGGGGACGGGCCGGGTGACCGAACCGACCGCACCACCGACACCGAGGTAACCGCATCATGACCAACGACAAGCGGCGACGTGCTCCCGTCGGCCACCTGGAGGCCGCCTTCGGCGTCACACTCGACCCGGAACTGCTGGAACGGGCGCTGACCCACCGGTCGTACGCGTACGAGAACGGCGGTCTGCCCACCAACGAGCGCCTGGAGTTCCTCGGTGACTCGGTGCTCGGGGTGGTGATCACCACGGCGCTGTTCCACAACCACCCGGACCTGCCCGAGGGGCAGTTGGCCAAGCTGCGGGCCAGCGTGGTCAACATGCGGGCGCTGGCCGAGGTGGCGCGGCGGCTCGGCCCCGACGGGCTCGGCGCGTACCTGCTGCTCGGCAAGGGGGAGGAGACCACCGGCGGCCGGGACAAGGCGAGCATCCTCGCCGACACGCTGGAGGCGCTGCTCGGGGCGATCTACCTCCAGTACGGGCTGGACACCGCCGCGATCGTGATCCACCGGCTCTTCGACCCGCTGATGGCCGAGTCGGCCGGCCGGGGCGCGGCGCTGGACTGGAAGACCAGCCTCCAGGAACTCACCGCCGCGCTGGGGCTGGGCGTCCCGGAGTACCGCATCGAGGGCACCGGCCCGGACCACCTCAAGACGTTCACCGCCTGGGTGGTGGTGGCCGGCAACCGGTACGGCGGGGCGGAGGGGCGCAGCAAGAAGGAGGCCGAGCAGCGCGCCGCCGAGTCCGCTTGGCGCATCCTCAACGAGCAGGCCGAGGCGACCCGGGCGGCTGAGGCGGCACGGGCGGCTGAGACGGCTGAGGCGGCACGGGCTGCCGAGGCTGTGCGGGCGGCTGAGACGGCTGAGGCGGCACGGGCTGCCGAGGCTGTGCGGGCCGCCGAGGCGGCGGCTGGGCGACCTGCCGAGGCGACGGCGACGGCCGACGTGGGGTCTCCCGCCGGGGTCTCCCCGGCGACGGAGGTGGGGCGGGCCGAGGTGGGCGTCGAGACGACCGGCGCCCCGGGCGGGGTGGAGACCGGGCTGGCCGGCGAGCGCCGTGCCTGAACTGCCCGAGGTCGAGACGGTCCGGCAGGGCCTGGCCCGCTGGGTGACCGGCCGGCAGATCACCGCCGTCGAGGTACGCCATCCCCGGGCGGTCCGCCGCCACCTCCCCGGCGCGGTCCACTTCGCCGACGTCCTCGCCGGACGGCGGGTGCTCGACGTCCGGCGGCGCGGCAAGTACCTCTGGCTGCCGCTGGACAGCGGGGACGCGATCGTCGGACACCTCGGCATGTCCGGCCAACTCCTGGTGCAGCCGCACGACGCGGCGGACGAGCTGCACCTGCGGGTGCGGTTCAGCTTCGCCGATGCCGGCCCGGAGCTGCGCTTCGTCGACCAGCGGACGTTCGGCGGGCTGGCGGTCTCGGCCGGTGGCGCGGAGCTGCCCGCCGAGATCGCGCACATCGCCCGGGACCCGATGGACCCGGACTTCTCCGAAGCGGGCTTCGTGACGGCGCTGCGCCGCCGGCGTACCGAGGTCAAGCGGGCGCTGCTCGACCAGACGCTGATCTCCGGGGTGGGCAACATCTACGCCGACGAGGCGCTCTGGCGGGCGAAGCTGCACGGCACCCGGCCGACCGACGCGCTGACCGGGCCGGCGGCGACCCGGCTGCTCGGGCACGTCCGGGACGTCCTCGCGGAGGCGATCACCGCCGGCGGCACCAGCTTCGACGCCCTGTACGTCAACGTCAACGGCGAGAGCGGGTACTTCGACCGGTCCCTGCACGTCTACGGCCGGGAGGGCGAGCCGTGCGACCGCTGCGGGGCGCCGGTGCGCCGCGAGGCGTTCATGAACCGCTCGTCCTACAGTTGCCCCCGCTGTCAGCCCCGCCCCCGTACCCGGGGCTGAGCCGCTCCGGTGCCGAGCCGCCCCGGCCGTCGAGCCGGCCGGGGCGGAACGGGTGGGCGGGTCAGCGCGGTGCGGCGAAGTTCTGCGTCCAGTACGGCCCGTTGCTCGTCGCGATGCCGACACCGATCTCGGTGAAGGCGCAGTTGAGGATGTTGGCCCGGTGGCCGGGGCTGTTCATCCAGGCGGTCATCACCGACTCCGGCGTCCGCTGGTTCCAGGCGACGTTCTCCCCGTAGGTCCGCCACGCGTACCCGACGCGGTCGAGCCGCTGGCCCACGTCGCTGCCGTCGCTGCCGGTGTGCGACATGTCCTGGTGGTCGGCCTGGTCCTGGCTGTGCCGCTGGGCCGCCGTCATCAGCTTCTCGTCGACCTGCACGGCCTTGCAGCCGGCCTTGGCGCGCTCGGCGTTGACCAGGTCGACGACCTGCTGCGCCTGGCCGCTGACGGCGCCGCCGCCAGCGACGGACTTCGGGGCGGTGGTGGCCGGGGCGCTGCTCCGCTCGACGTTGCGCCGCGACGGGGCGGTGGTGGACCGGTCCGCCGCCGGGGTCGGCTTGCTGGTCCGGCTCGGCGACGGCGCCGGACGGGACGCCGACGGGGACGCCGACGGCGACGCGGACGGGGTGGGCGACGCCACGTCGGGCGTACCGCTCGGGGCGCCGGGCAGCGGGTCGGCCAGCAGCGGAGCCGCCGTCCGCTCCTCGGCCGTACCGGTGAAGGCCGCCGGGCCGTCGTCGCCGGGCAGCACCAGGGCGCCCACGCCGAGGCTCACCGCGAGGGTGGCCGCCGCGGCGGCGCCGACCAGCGCCGGCCGGCGCAGGCGGCGGGGCGGGCGGTGCCGGCCCTCACCCGGCGTACGGTCGGCGTCGGTCCCCGGACGTGCGGTCGGGCCGGCGACGCCGACAGCCGGGATCTCCGAGGTGGCCGGCCCGGCGTCGGAGCCGGTCGGGGTGGCTGCCCACCGCTGGGTGGTCCGGTCGGCCGCCCACTGCTGCTCGGGGCCGTCCGGCTGCCAGCCGTAGCCCGGCTCCCCGGCGGCCCGGTCGTCCGTCGCACCGTCGGCCCACCGGCCGTCGGTGCCGGTCCACCGGCCCTGCGCCGGCTCCTCGGCCCACCGGCCGTCCGCCGGCTCGTCGGCCCAGGGGCCCTGTGCCGTCTGCCCGGTCCACCGGTCCGGGGCCGGCTGGTCGGCCCACCGGCTGTCGGGCCGGTGGTCGGAGCGCTGGCTGTCGGTGTCGGTCCACCGGTCGTCGGGTCGCTGGTCGGCCCACCGGTGGTGTCCCGGGTCGAGCTGCCCGTGGCCGTCGGTCGCGTCGGTCTCCCACCGCTCGCGCGCCGGGCCGGTCGTCCACCGGTCGGGGGCCGCCTCGGCCGTCCACCGGTCCGGGGCCGGCTCGTCGGGCCACCGGCCCTCCGGCGTCACGCCGGTCCGGTCGACACCGGTCTGGTCGGCGCGGGGCTGGTCCGTACGGGGGTGGTCGGCGCGGGGCCGGTCCGTGCGGGGCCGGTCGACGGCGGGCTGGTCGGCCGGGCGGGCGTCGCCCCGCCCGCCCGGCTGCCAGGGCCCGTCCGTTGGCTCGGGGTCGTCACCGAACAGGTACGCCGACCGGGGTTCCGGACGGTCCGTGAGCCAGGTCGGTTCGCCGGCCGGCTCCTCGCGTCGGTGGGCGCGATCCGGGTCCATCGGGTCGGTCGAGCCGTACACGCCGGGTGCCTCCAAAGCTTCGGTTGACGGGCGCAGGTGACGCTACGTGAGCGTCGTGAGCAGCGGCAACGTGGCTAAGAAAGAGTTAAGGCGAAGTCGAACTGCTCCGTACCCTGTTCAGGGATCCGGCGTACAGTAAAGGTGTCCGGACAGAGCGTGTCCGAGCCTTGCGGCGGCCCCCCGGCAAGTGGACAGGTTGACGTGGAGATGATCTACGGCCTGCGGGAACTTGACGAAGGAGGGGTTTCGGCTCAATATATAGGTGTCGCCAGTCGCGCCCGGTCGTGCCCGCATAACGCAGGGGATGGCAGTCGCGAATCACGTGGGCGCGCGTTGGCCGGCCTTTCCGGCAGCGCATATCAAGGAGTCAGCATGGCGAAGGCCCTCTACGGCCACGTAGGTGCAGCGCCCGACCGGCGCCTGCTCGACGAGGTCACCCGCTTGCGTGCCAGGGTTCAGGCAATGGAGTTCGAGATCACGCGCCTGCGCGCCGAGAACGATCGGCTCGCGGCGGCCGTGTCGGAGGCGGACGACCTCCTCCGGCTGGCCGAGCCGGCGCTGACCTGATCTTCAGGGTCGGAAAACTGAATCGCAGTACACGAAAAAGCGCGCCGGACGGTTTTGTTCCGGCGCGCAGCCTTGTCCGGACACTTTTCGCCGCCGCCATTTATTGATCTTGTGGGGATGGTCACGTCACCGTCCCGGGAGCCCACCGGGCGCAGTTTGCGCCCCGACCGGAAATCGCTCGGGTCGCCGCGGGTCGCGCCGGACCGACCGCCCCGCCGGACCCGGACCGACCGCCCCGCCGCACCGCGGGGGCCGTCCCGCCGGGCCGGCCGCAGGCCGTCCGCCCCGCGTCACCGCCGGTTCCACCGCACGTCGGGGGCGGGTCGCGTGCTCCGGCCCCGCCGGCCGGGGGTTAGTCTGCGGGTTCACCAGGTCCGCGCAGCCCGCGACGCCTGCGGCGGCCACCGGACGAGGATCGAGAAGGTGCATCTCAAGAGCCTGACGGTGAAGGGGTTCAAGTCCTTCGCCTCCGCCACGACGTTCAAGCTGGAACCCGGGATCACCTGCGTGGTCGGCCCGAACGGCTCCGGCAAGTCCAACGTCGTCGACGCCATCGCCTGGGTGCTCGGCGAGCAGGGCGCCAAGGCGCTGCGCGGCGGCAAGATGGAGGACGTCATCTTCGCCGGCACCGCCGGGCGGGCGCCGCTGGGTCGGGCCGAGGTCACCCTCACCATCGACAACACCGACGGCGCGCTGCCGATCGAGTACACCGAGGTCTCCATCACCCGCCGGATGTTCCGCTCCGGCGAGAGCGAGTACGAGATCAACGGTGACTCCTGCCGGCTGCTGGACATCCAGGAGCTGCTCAGCGACTCCGGCATCGGCCGCGAGATGCACATCATCGTCGGGCAGGGCCGCCTCGACGGCATGCTGCACGCCAAGCCGGAGGACCGGCGGGCGTTCATCGAGGAGGCGGCCGGCGTCCTCAAGCACCGCAAGCGCAAGGAGAAGGCGCTGCGGAAGCTCGACGCGATGCAGGTGAATCTCAACCGGCTCACCGACCTCACCGCCGAGCTGCGCCGCCAGCTCAAGCCGCTGGGCCGGCAGGCCGAGGTGGCCCGGCGGGCCGCCGCCATCCAGGCCAACCTGCGCGACGCCCGGCTGCGGCTGCTCGCCGACGACCTGCACACCCTGCGGAGCACGCTGGACCGGGAGATCGCCGACGAGGCGGCGGTCCGTGAGCGGCGTGAGCAGGTCGAGGCGGAACACGCCGAGGTGCAGGGCCGGCTCGGCGAGCTGGAGGCGGTCCTGGCCGAGGACGCCCCGCTGCTCGCCGCCGCGCAGGACACCTGGTACAAGCTCTCCGCCCTGGCCGAGCGGTTCCGCTCCATCGAGCAGCTCGCCCGGGAACGGCTGCGTCACCTCAGTGCCGGCGGGGACGACGAGCGACCGGGCCGCGACCCGGACCAGTTGGAGGCCGAGGCCGAGCGGATCCGTGAGCAGGAGGAGGAGCTGCGGGCCGCGCTGACCGAGGACCAGATCCGGCTCGCCGAGGCGGTGGAGCACCGTCAGGAGCTGGAGCGGCAGCTCGCCGCCGCGGAACGGGAACTGGTCGCCGCCGCCAAGGCCATCGCCGACCGGCGGGAGGGCCTGGCCAAACTGACCGGCCAGGTCAACTCGGCCCGCGCCCGGACCACCAGCGCGGGGGAGGAGATCGAACGCCTCGCCACCGCGCACGCCGACGCGATGGCCCGCGCCGAGCAGGCCCAGGCCGAGGTGGACGCGGTGGCCGAACAGTCCACCGAGGCCGACCGGGACAACGCCGACCTGGACGCCCGGCACGCCGAGGCGGTCGCCGGGCAGGAGAAGGCGCAGGCCACCGTCCGCTCCCTCGCCGACGCCGAGCGGACCGCCGAGAAGGACGCCGCCACCTGGAAGGCCCGGGAGGAGGCGCTCGCCCTCGGGCTGCGCCGCAAGGACGGCGCCGGTGCCCTGCTGGCCCGCGCCGACCAGGTACCCGGCCTGCTCGGCAGCCTCTCCGGGCTGCTCACCGTCGCGCCCGGTCGGGAGGCCGCGCTCGCCGCCGCGCTGGGCGGGCTCGCCGACGCGGTCGCGGTCAGCGGGGTGGACGAGGCGGTCGAGGCGATGCGGCTGCTGAAGATCTCCGACGCCGGCCGGGCCGGCCTGCTGGTCGGCAGCCCCGCCGGGCCGGGCATGGAGGGGCCCGCCGACGCGCTGCGGCCGAAGCTGCCGGAGCACGCCCACTGGGCACCGGACCTGGTGGAGTGCCCCGCCGACCTCCGCCCGGCGGTGTACCGGGCGCTGCGCGACGTGGTCCTGGTCGACGACCTGGCCGCCGCCTCGGAGCTGGTCGCCGGGAGCCCGGAGTTGCGCGCGGTCACCCCGGACGGGGACGTGGTCGGTGCGTACGCGGCGGCCGGCGGGTCGGCCAAGGCCCCCAGCTTCATCGAGGTGCAGGCCGCCGTCGAGGAGGCCCGGAGCAACCGGCTCACCGCCGAGCGGACCGCCACCGGACTGCGCGACCAACTCGTCGAGGCCCGCGCCGAGGTGGCCGCCGCGAAGGACGCGGTCCAGCACGCCGCCGCCGCCAAGCGGGAGGCGGAGAGCCACCGCAACGCCGCCGCCCGGCGGCTCGCCGAACTGGGCGCCGCCGCCCGCTCCGCCAAGGCCGAGACCGACCGGCTCGGCGAGTCCCGGGCCCGCGCCGAGGCCGCCCGGGAACGGGACCTGATTGCCCTGGCCGAGCTGGAGGAG